>CAYTVF010000042.1:0-23301 GCA_964441345.1 uncultured Desulfopila sp.
GCGAGCAGGGCCAGGGCCATTACCGTCTTGCCGCTGCCAGTGCCGGCCTCGATGACGCCGAAGGACTTCCTGGCCGCCACCGCCACCGCCTCCTCCTGGTAGGGTCGCAGCCGGCCCTGAAAAGCAAAATCCGCCGCCGGCAGGAGTCTGCGCCGGTCGACGATCTCCGGGTCACGGCCGTAAAACTCCCGGCAGAGGAGCACCGCCTGGTTGGAAAACCCCCGCGGAAAGCGCAGACCGGCCGGCACCGGGTCGTAATACTTGAGCTGCGGCTGGAGCTTTTTGCCAATCCAGCGGCCGTATTTTTTCGCCGCGGCATATTGCGGGTTGTCGATGGTCAGCCGGTTTTTCAACTCGGTTTCAAGGGCCAGATCGATTTCGGTCAGCAGGCAGTCCGAGGTAACGGTGAGGGTCGGATTCATGGCATGTCCAGGTGAATACGAAAAAATCCAGCGGCAGTCACTGCGAATAGATTGCAAAACGGTGTTGCAAAGCGATGTTGTGGAGCCGGCCACAATGTACTATTGTAGGACGATTGGATAAAAACAAAAATATAAAAAATCAACAAGGACCACCATAATGCAGAAAATTGCCTTTTTTATAGTCAGCCTGCTGCTCGGCTTAGCAGGAACAATCAGCCAGGCGAAGAGTCAGGACGCTATTTCCCTTTACCTGCCGGAATCGGTTATTGCCAAGGCCGCCCAGACTGTCCTGCCGCTGCGGATCGACGCCCACTCGAAGACCCTCCAGGGCGATATTACCATTATCAATATCAGTGAACTGCAAATCACCGACAACCACATTGCCTGCCGCCTCCATCTGGCGGGCAGCAACCTGGCTTTCGTCACTGAAGTTGCAGGGCATGAGATAAAACTGAAAGTCGGTGCCGTGGAAGTGGATTTTCAGACGACCGCGGCACTCCGCTTCGATGCCGAGAAGCAGACCCTGTTCATCAAACCGATCGTGAAAAATATACCCGCGGCGGGCAAGAATGCCAACGCCGATATCGGCCAGGCGCTGGTCGCCATGCTGAATGGCCGGGAATTTCCGATCACCATGCAGAATCTCGATCCGCTTATTGCCCGGACCGGAACAAAAACCATCACCATCAATACCCGGATCGCCGACATCAAGGCCCAGCCCAATGCCGTCGGCCTCTACCTGGCGCCGATGATCAGCGCCAAATAAGCAACAACAGCCGGCAAACCGGGAGCAGCGAAGAAAAAGGATGCACCTACCACATCAGATCGTCGGGAATTTTATATTCCGCGTACGGATCATCGGGGTCGGGTGTCTCAGCGGCGGCTGAAACATTGAGATTTATGAACAGGGTGCCGTCGATCGATCGAATCTTCTCGGCCACGGCCCGGGGGATAACCTCGAATTTATCGGCAAGAGCAATGATGCCAAGACTCCCGTCACTGAGCCGGTCGGCCATTTCCCCGGTGACGAAGATGCGCTGGATCGTACCCTGAAAATTGAAGCGGTAGGGAACACCGCTGTCACTTTTTTCCAGTTTGTGTTCTTCAATGAGCTGCCTGATTCGTGCATCCTCCGCCCTTTTCCGCAGCTTGGCCTCCCGCTCCAGATTCAACTCACGGGCCCTGGCCTTTTTCTTCTCTTCGGCCTGCCGGGCAAGCAGCACGTTTTCATCAACTGCAACCGCCTTCTTGCCGACCTGCTGCTTCTTTTTCTGATGCTGTTCCTTCCGGGCATCCTTCACCTGCTTTTTCTCGACCAGCCCCAGCTTCAACATCTGTTCCTGAAATGACTTTCCCATGTTACAACTTACCTTTTTAGTTTTATTTCGAGGTGTTATCCGATAATTTACAATAAAATACTTGCTTCCGAAACGGGATCGGGATAGATTCCCTGAAAAATTTACGAAAATAATCATTTTTCGTAAATCCACGACACAATATATCACGACACAACATATCCGGGGAATCAGGAATGAGCCGATTTTACAGCGACATAGTCAGAAACATCACCCCCTATGTGCCGGGCGAGCAACCCAAGGACCGGCGCTTCATCAAACTCAACACCAACGAAAATCCCTATCCGGCATCGCCGCTGGCCATGGCGGCGATCCGTTCGGTCTCCGATCTGGAAGCCCGGCTATATCCCGATCCGGAGGTAGCCGGTCTGCGCCGTACCCTGGCCGAGTATCATAGTCTGACAAGCGACCGGGTCTTTGTCGGCAACGGCTCGGATGAGGTCCTTGCCATGATGTTTCCGGCCTTTTTCAACCGGACCGACACCATCGCCTTCCCGGACATCACCTACAGCTTTTACCCGGTATATGCCGCCCTGTACGAAATCCCCTACCTCACCATGCCGCTGAAGGAAGATTTCACCATCGACTTCAACGACTATCCGAAAACGTTGAAAGCCATCCTGCTGGCCAATCCGAACGCCCCGACCGCCATCGCGGTCACGGCGAACGAGATCGAAAAACAACTGCAGCTGCGGCCGGACACACTGATCATCGTCGATGAGGCCTATGTCGATTTTGGCGCCGAATCCGTCATCCCCCTCACCAGCCGGTACAGCAACCTCCTCGTCATCCAGACCATGTCGAAGGCCCGGTCGCTGGCCGGTCTGCGCGTGGGCATGGCATTCGGCAATCCGGAGCTGATCAGGGGGCTTGCGTGCATCCGCGACTCATTCAACTCCTATACCCTCGACGTGGTGGCGCAGCGGGCGGCCAAAGCGGCCTACGAGGACGTCGCCTATTTCGAGAAGACTCGCAAGGCAATCATCGGTACGCGGCAGAAAACGGTTGCGGCCCTTACGGCGATCGGCATAAAAATCCTGCCGTCGACGGCCAATTTTATCTTCTGTACGATGCCGGGCGTGGCCGGAGCCCTGATGCAGCAATACCTGCGGGATAACGGCGTGCTGGTGCGCCGCTTCAACAAACCGCGGATCGCGGAATGGCTGCGGATCACCATCGGCACGGACGAGGAGATGGACGAGGTTATCCGCCTGCTGCGGCTCTTTGTCGAAGCGAGGGCATAAAAGCAGCGGTCAGCTTTCAGCTATCGGCTGTCAGCGGGCGCTCGTGCAGCAGCTCATTGCCCTTGGCGATCAGGTCGGCAAAGAATTTGTCGATGTCGCCCTTTTCGGTCGCCGGGTTCGTTACCAGCAGACGCATGACCAGTTTGGTGTCGAGATAGGCCATGCCGACCAGGCTTATGCCGTCTCGATAGAGTCCGGTGCGGAGGGCGAGGTTGAAACTGTTGCTCTCCTCCTCCGGCACCTTGAAGCGGAAGCAGACATTGAATGAGGTGCGGGGCACGGCCAGCTCCAGCTGATCACTGGCTTTGACCAGGTTTTCAGCATACTTGCAGATATCGAGGTTTTTTTCCACCCGTCTGGCCAACCCCTCCTGCCCGAAGAACTTCCAGTCGAGAAACCATTTGAGACTGTCGACCCGTCGGCCGCATTGCAGGGAAACGGCCCCCAGATCTTCCATCCCATCGATATTTTCATTGCGAAACAGGTAACTGCCATCGCCCGCGCAGAGCACCGTGCCCAGGGCATCGCTTCTGTTATTGATCAAGAGGATGTTGCACATCAGGGTCGATCCGAGCATCTTGTGAAAATCACAGGTAAAGGAATCGGCCTGCTCAAGACCTTGCAGGTAGTGCTTGCGCAACTTGCGGCTGAAGACGGCCACGCCGCCCCAGGCCCCGTCGACATGGAGCCAGAAGCCGTACTTTTCACGCAGGGCAAGAAGCGCTTCGATGGAGTCATAGCCGCCCCGGACCGTGGTACCGGCGGTGGCGACCACAAAAAACGGCTTGCCGCCGCTGGCCAGAACCCGGTCGACGGCCCGTTCCAGTTCGGCCGGAATCATTGCGCCCAGCCGGTCGAGCGGCACCTTGATCAGCTGATCCGCGCCTATCCCCAGAATATTGGCGGCCCGGTCCATTGAATAATGGGCATCCGCCCCGACAAAGGCAAAGAGCTTCTGCTGGCCGAACAGCCCGGATTGTTTGATCGACAGGTTGGCCATGTTTCTCGCCGTCATCATCGCGATCATATTGGCATTGCTCGAGCCGGTGGTCATCTGCCCTTCGCCGTTCCTGAACCCCACCAGGTCGAGCATCTGACCGATCATGTATTTTTCCATGAGGGTCGAGACCGGGGCCGACTCGTAGGTGCAGGCCGAGGTATTGGTAACCGCCGCAACTATCTCGCCGACAATGGCCGGCAGATTGGCCCCCACCCACATCCGGTTGACAAACATCTGGTGATTGGTCTTGACCGAATAGGCCAGATATTTTTCAACCCAGGTAAAGATCTCCCGCCAGTCGCCATTTTTCCCCGGCCGCTCCAGGTCCAGTATCCCGCGCAACTCGTCCGGACTGTGATAGTCGAGAAATTTCCCGCTCCTCTGCGAAGAGTGATATTGCTCGATTATATCCAGGAGACGTCCAAACACCTTATTTTCATTCATGACTGCGCCGACTCGTTTGAAATTCATACATTCCCCTGCACCGCGTTCCAGGGAGGTTTGCAGGTATGGTGCGACAACACCTCCTTGCCGTAAGTCTTGCCCCCAGTTAATTCGGTATTGAAATTATATCAAGAAAAAATAGCGCCCCGCAGGCCTTGCCAAACCGGTCACCGCCACAATGTAATAACACAAGAGCAGAGCAATATGCCGGATCGCTGGCATCTCGTGCCTCTCCCCCATATCTTTCCATAACATTGCAATACAACATTGAAATCATCGACAATCGCGGTATAGTGAGACGGTCGTTCCTAACGTTCGGAAACAGGCAACACAATTCGCTCGATATGCAAACAACCGATGAGGACAAAATGGCAAACTTTCTCTTTGTATTACGATCAAACGACAACGAAAAGGCAACCCGCTGCATGCAATTTGCAAAAATCGCCCACTCCAAGGGCCACAAGGTCAATATCTTCCTGATCGACGGCGGAGTCGACTGGGCGGTCAAGGGCCGGGACGGCTCGATAAAAACCACCACCGGCGATTGCGTCGGCGACTATCTGCCCTATCTGGTCGAGCACGAAATCCCGGTCGGGGTGTGCACCCCCTGCGCCAAAAACCGTAAGCTGGACGAGGCGAAATTCCACAGCAACATGGTACTCGACGGTGGGCCGCACCTGATCGACATGGCCGCGGAGTCGAAAATCTTCAATTTCTGATCACCAGGTCTTCCGCTCACGCTTCCTTCAACAGGGTATTGCGCATCCAGCGGACAACCCCGGCGATATAGCCCTCTTCGTTCTTGCTGACATCTTTTTCCAGCCAGCCCATCTCGGAGAAGAGCGAGAGATTCCAGAGGGAACCGCCAAGCCCCTCATGCAGCAGGGCCATCTCCGCCTGCTGAATGGTGAGGATGCCGCCGGTTTCCGTTTCCCTGGTAAAAAAGGTGACGTTGCCGTCCTGGGACGCGACAATGGATATCGCCCCCGGCTGGTCAAAGGCAAACTGCGCCGCTGAAATATGGCGGGTGCCGCCCAGGCTGGAAAAAGGCCGGGTGGCAACAGTATGTCCCTCAAAGGGTTCGATGACACTGAGATTGGTGGCAATGGTCCTGGTATCGATGGTCTCGATCTTGGCGCCAAAGCAATAGACGTACCGGTCGAAGGTCATGACCAGAGCACCATCGACCGTCGTCAGCCGGGCAATCCGGGTGCACTGCTGCTGCACCTGCTGCCAGTTGCGCAGCCAGTCTTTTTTCAGGGTCAGGTTCATATCCCTGACGATGCGCAGCAGATTTTCGGTATCCGCCAGCTGGGTGCGCGACGGGGTCGACAGCATGGCATCCGCATCGAGGAAGCTGGCCCCGCCGGTATAGCGGATCGGGGCCTTGATCGACTTTTTCCAGTTCATATCCTCCGGCACGATCAGCACCGTCCCGCCCCGCCCATGAATACGCATCTGCTGGGCTATTTTCAGGATCGCATTGTAGCGAAACAGATTGAGCAGGGAGATATCGGTTTTCTGGGCCTGAGCGGATATCTTCGGCATGATGGAGTGGAGAAAACTCCGGGAATCGATGAAGACCGCACGGTTGGCGGTAAGGGCGGCGATGGTCCTGCCGCTGTACATGATGAGGATTCGTCCTGGTCCTAGAATCTTGATGAGAAGATCCGAGGTGATGGCGGTCTCATAGGAAATAGTGGTAAATCCCCAGATCTTCAACTGCCCCGCCTCATCCGGCCAGACTCCGATGTCGGCCTGGGGATTTTCCAGGGCCGGTCCCAGCTTGACAAGCGTCCTGGCGGTCAGGTCGAGGGCGGCGTCAAAGTGGAAGGTATCGGTGATATGGTCGGGCTGCCGGAGAAGCAGGGAGGCGGTGACCGAATATCCCTCCTCGGTGGCGTAGCTCGCCCAGTGGGCGACATTGATCATTTCGGCAAGATGCTCGGGAGAAGGTGCATTGCCTTTCAGAAACACATCGCTGAGGGCCGAATTCGGGACAATGACTTCCTTTGATCCGCTGATTCGCTCCGAAAGCTCCTGGACAAATTGCTGACTGAGCTGGAATGCCGGGGTATGCATGGTGTTTCTTGACTCTTCTGGGGTTGGTCGGAGGTCAGATTCTCTCGACACCATACCTTATGGGGAGCAATCTGTCGAGCAAAGCCGCGCGGCCGGGCCGGTTACATTCCCGGAAACATTTTTTTAAAAATATCAATATATGAGAAAGTTACATTACCGCACCAATGCTCGAAGGCGATCATGTGCCTCATTTTCAAGGCACCCTTCAGACCTTCAATGCCATCTTCGTAAAAATGAAGCGGCAGGCTCTCAACTTCCATTAATGGTTTTCGTAGATCTTCGTCCATTTCTTGTTGAAACAAAGCAATTTTCTCATTTTTGCTGAGTGTGTTATCAGCGCTCATTTTCTCAAGTCGAGACATGTTGTCCGGCTTATCCGGAGCAAAACGATCAAAATAATCGTCCTGGCTTGGGATTATTCCCGGAACCGCTTGAAAAAATTTATTTACAATTTGAATGTGAGACAATAAGGCAACGTCACGACTTAAGTGTTGATCGAAAAATTGAATTGCCGCTATCGCCCGGTCGAATGAATTTACATCCACATACATACGCTCTTCCGTCGGCAAATATTTTGGTGGGCATCTGTTTTGTTGCTTGGAGAGAGAAAGAGATTAAAAGGCGTGTCCTGACACTTGCCCTTACAACCATGGATTGATGGTGGTAAGATTTTTGATTTCAGCAAAATCAGCGGTGTTTCTCGTTACCACGTGGTATGAGTGAACAACGGCAATGGCTGCTATCTGTGCATCTTCCACGCTGATCGGCCGACCGACGGCAATGCGGTGCGAGACTAGCCGGGCATAGCAAATCGCGGCTTGTTCGTCAAATGCCAGACATCGGCCATCGAATTCTAAAAACATTTCAAGAGCAGCGGCATGCAGATTGTCCCGGCGTTTTCCATCCGGTAACAAGGCGATACCCAATTCAATCTCAGCCCGAGTCACGGCGCTGATATAGAATTGGTCTTCCGGTTGCGCGTCCAGCCAAGCAACAACGGTCGGACACGGCCTTACCCGCATCAGCTCCGAGAGTACGTTGGTATCGAGCAGCAACATCACTTTTCCTCAAACAGATCGTCTCTCTGACGGGGGAGGGATCTGGCGGGCAGAGGCAAATCGGCCAGCCCGATATCCCGAAAACGCTGATGTATCCAGCTTCCCATGCCTTTTTGCGGAGTCTTGGGCATCAAGTTTCTCCGAAGTATCCGCCGCACCTCCTCTTCCATCGAGCAACCGTTACGGGCAGCGGAGATCCTCAAACGATTTTTAAGAGATTCGTCAATATTGCGTATAGTAATAGTGGGCATCAGTTCATCTCTGCAAAAGTTGACCTTATGGTGCATGCACTGATTTCAATGTAATCAATCTCTCGCTAAGATCAAGATAAAACTGTCGAGGGGGGAGGTCGTCCAAATCGAAATCGAAATCGCTATCGGGATCGAATTCTGCATCTCGGAAAACCAGTGGAATTTTCAAAATGATTACTCAAGAATACCCAGATAAAACCGTGCAAATAGTGTATGCATTCGTCAATCGCCAACACAACGAGCAAGCATAATGATCATCAGCGCCAGCAGAAGAACCGACATCCCCGCCTTTTATGCGGAGTGGTTGGTAAAAAGACTCCGGGCAGGCTTTGTCCTGGTTCGCAATCCCATGAATTATCACCAGGTGTCGCGGATCAGCCTGTCGCCGGCGAGCGTCGAATGCCTGGTTTTCTGGACCAAGAATCCACGAAATATGATGGCGAGGCTTGAGGAGATCGCCAGCCTCGGGTATCGATACTATTTCCTTTTCACCCTCACCGCCTACGACAGCAGGATCGAACAGAACGTCCCGAAGCTCCGGGAGCGGCTCGAATCATTCCAGGCCCTCTCGGCACGGATCGGCAGGGAGAAGGTAATCTGGCGCTACGACCCGATCCTGTTCACCGACCGCTGCACCCCGGATTTTCACCGCAAAGCCTTTGCCTTCCTGGCCAATAAACTGTCGGGCTTTACCGACCGCTGCATTGTCAGCTTCCTGCAGATGTACCGAAAGTGCGAGCGAAACATGCAAGGTCTACCGCTTGCCGCTCCGCCGGTGGCCGGGCGGATCGCCCTCATCAAAACCCTGCAGGATCTTGCTGCGCCCCACTCCATCGCCCTGCAGACCTGCGCTCAGGGCGGCGACCTTGGCCGCGGCTTGCAAAACGCTGGAATCCAGCCCGGCAAATGTATCGACGACAACCTCGTCGCCCGCATTCTCGGCGCGGGGATATCCGCCTGCAAAGACAAGAATCAGCGCCGGGAATGCGGCTGCATCGAGAGCATCGACATCGGCGCCTACAATTCATGCCCCCATCATTGTCTCTACTGTTATGCCAACAGCGACAGGGGCTCGGTTGCACGAAACTTCGCCGCCCACGACCCGAACTCCCCTCTCCTGTACGGAACCATCGAGATCGACGATAAAATAACCGAGAGAATACTCAAACCGCTCACCTGTAAACAGCTCCAGCTTTTTTTATGACCATGGAATTTCCCGTGACCCGCCTGCCGGGTCGTGTTCGCACCGGACTCTTTCGCCATAATCACTCCTGGCTTGCCTCCCTGTCAGTCTCGGTCATTATTCGTTTATTCATTTTTCGGCATTGACAGTCGCTTATGGCGAGTATACTTTGTCGCCATAAAAGAAATGTTCATATTCAGCATATTTGGTAAGCGTTTTCCCTACATTTTTTTAAGCAAACGCCTTACTGTTTGTTCAGCAACATCCCTACCTGTTTTTAGGCCGTAGCCTTATCTTTTCTTAGGCTGGTCTCTTACGTCTACCTTCGTATTTTTCTTACATATAAAAAAGCAATTGGCTGATTTTCTTCTCGCCCCCATTCTTCTATAGTGACCATTGATATTTCGGGTGCCGTCCCCGCTGCCGGGAGATGGTTCCCCTGATTTCCGCGTCATGCGCAAGGACTTTGGTCTCTGTTCATGACCATTGCGCATGTTCCGGTTTCCTTGTACCAGGAGGGGGAGGGGTTGGAAGGCGCTGCATATGGGATACGGTCCGGTCTTTTTGTATTTTGTTTTTTGTTTTTTGCATACACCGGGCTTCACACTTCTTACCTCACTTGTGATCAACAAGAAAGGAGTCTTAAATGGGAGTATCAAGGCGGGATTTTTTAAAGCTGTCAGGCGGCACCGTTCTGGTAGCAACGCTCGGCGTGAACCTCGACCCGGCAAAGGCCTATGCTCAGGATCTGAGGATCAAGAACGCCAAGCAGACTACGACAGTCTGCCCGTACTGTTCGGTAGGGTGCGGAATAATCGTCTATCAGGAGAACGGCAAGATCATCAACACCGAGGGCGATCCCGATTCTCCGATCAATGAAGGGGCGCTCTGTGCCAAGGGCTCTTCCGTGAGCCAGCTCGTCAACAACGAAACGCGCGTCAAGAAACCGATGTACCGCGAGCCGGGCGGAACGGCCTGGAAAGAGGTGGAATGGGACTGGGCGCTGGACAGAATCGCCCGTCTGGTCAAAGATGCCCGGGACAAGAGCTTCAAAACGGTCAGCAAGGCTAAGGTCAAAGAGAAGCAGGCCGATGGCACCGAACTCGAAGTCGAGAAGGAATTCGTCGTCAACCGGACCGACGCCATCGCCCATTGCGGCAGCGCCGCTCTGGACAACGAGGAGTGCTACATTCTGCAAAAAATGATCCGGTCATGGGGCCTGGTGTATATAGAACACCAGGCGCGTATCTGACACAGCGCAACTGTTGCGGCTCTGGCAGAGTCGTTCGGACGCGGTGCAATGACCAACCACTGGATTGACCTGAAAAACGCCGATGTAATTCTGGCAATGGGTTCAAATCCGGCATCAAACCATCCCATTTCAATGAAGTGGATTATGCGTGCCCGGGAAAAGGGCGCGAAGCTGATCTGTGTCGACCCACGCTTTACGCAGACCGCCGCCAAAGCGGATCTCTACGCCCCGCTCCGTTCCGGAACGGACATCGCCTTCCTCGGCGGCATGATCAACTACATCCTGGAAAAAGATCTTTATTTCAAGGAATACGTTGTCAATTACACCAATGCCTCATTCCTGGTAAATGCGGACTACAAAGGCCCGGCTGAGTTGGACGGTTTATTCTCCGGCTATAATGCGGAGAAACGCAACTACGACAAAAAAACCTGGTCCTTCCAGATGGACGAGAGCGGCATCGCCAAGAAGGATCCCACCCTGCAGGACCCGAACTGCGTATTCCAGCTCCTGAAAAAGCACTACTCCCGCTATACCGTCGACAAGGTAGTCGACATCACCGGCACGCCCAAGGATAAACTGCTGGCGGTTTACGAGCTCTTCAGTTCCACCGGCAAACCTGACCGGGCCGGGACCAACTGCTACGCCATGGGCTGGACTCAGCACACCGTCGGCACCCAGAACATCAGAACCATGACCATCATCCAGCAATTGCTCGGCAACATGGGCATAGCAGGTGGCGGCATCAACGCCATGCGCGGCGAGGCCAACGTGCAGGGTTCCACGGACTACGGTCTTTTGTTCCATATCCTGCCCGGCTACAACCCGACCCCGAACGCGTCTCTGGTCGATCTCGCGACCTACATCGACAAGAACACTCCGAAAACCAAGGAACCGCGCTCCGTCAACTGGTGGTCCAACCGCAACAAGTACATCACCAGCTACCTCAAGGCCATTTACGGCACGGCGGCCACCAAGGAGAACGATTTCGGCTACTCCTGGCTGCCGAAGATCGACGTCGGTCAGAACGCCTCGTGGCTGATGATCTTCGACAAGATGCTGAAGGGTGATTTCGAAGGTTTCTTTGCCTGGGGGCAGAACCCGGCATGCTCGGGCGCGAACTCCAACAAGACCCGCCAGGCCATGACCAAACTCAAATGGCTGGTCAACGTCAACCTGTTCGACAACGAGACCGGTTCTTTCTGGCGTGGTCCCGGCATGAACCCCAAGGAGATCCAGACCGAGGTATTCATGCTGCCATGCTGTTCCTCGATGGAAAAACATGGCAGTATCGCCAACTCCGGACGACTGGCACAGTGGCGCTACAAGGCCGTCGATCCGATCGGCCAATCGATGCCCGATGCCGAGATTGCCAATGAGTTGTTTTTCAAAGTCAGGGAACTCTACAAGAAGGAAGGCGGCGCCTATCCCGACCCGATCGTCAACCTCTCCTGGGAGTACGGGGAAAAAGACGCGGCGGGCAAGGTCAAGCACATTGATATTCATACCGTTGCCAAGGAAATCAACGGCTATTGGCTGGAAGATGTCTACGACACCAAGGTGAGTCCGCCCAAGCTCATCGGCAAGAAAGGGGATCTGGTCACCAGCTTCCCCTCCCTGCAGGCCGACGGCACGACCTCGTGCGGCAACTGGATCTACTGCAACTCCTACATCCTCAAAGATGGCAAGGAAGTCAACATGATGGCGCGGCGCGGCAAGGACGACCCAACCGGCCTCGGCCTCTATTCCGGCTGGGCCTGGGCGTGGCCGGTCAACCGCCGGATCATCTACAACCGGGCCTCGGTGGACCTGAATGGACAGCCGTGGGATCCGAAACGGGCGCTTATCAAATGGGACGCCGAGAAAAAAGCCTGGGTGGGCGATGTCCCCGACGGCCCGGCACCACCGATGGGCACCGACGGCAAGTTCCCTTTTATCATGAAGCCGGACGGAGTCGCCTCGATTTTCGGCCCCGGCCTGGTGGAAGGTCCGTTCCCGGAACATTACGAAGCACTGGAGTGTCCGGTTGAGGCCAATGCGATGTCGAAGCAGCGGGTCAACCCGACCATCAAGATCTTCGGCGACAAGATGGACGCCTTCTTCTCCTGCGATGCACGGTATCCTTTCGTCGGGACCACCTACCGGGTGGCGGAGCACTGGCAGACCGGCTGTATGACGCGGCACTGTTCCTGGCTGCTGGAAATGCAGCCCCAGAACTTCGTGGAGATGAGCTTCGAACTGGCAAAGGAACTGAAACTCAGCAACGGCGAAACGGTAATCGTCTCTTCCGGCCGCGGCGAGGTTAAAGCGGTCGCGATGGTCTCCGAACGGTTCAAGCCCTTCAAGATAGCGAACTCGACGGTCCATCAGGTCGGTCTTCCCTGGCATTTCGGCTGGCAGTTCCCCGAGGACGGCAGCGGGTATGACAGCGCAAACATGCTGACACCGAACGTGGGCGACGCGAACACAATGATACCCGAGTCGAAGGCCTTCATGGTCAACGTCCGGAAGGCATAGGGGGGTGTGAAACATGGCAAACGATATTACTAAAAACCGCAAAGCGATCCTGGTTACCCCGGAGCTCTGTATCGGCTGCAGGGCATGCCAGGTTGCATGCAAATCCTGGAACCAGCTGCCGGGCACCAAGACCACCAACAACGGCACGTACCAGAACCCGCCGGATCTGGCGAGTACCGCATTCAACCTCATTCAGTACAACGAGGTGCCGTCGCAGGAAAATCCCGTGCGCTGGCTCTTTGTCAGCAGACGCTGCATGCACTGCGAAGACGCGGGATGCATGAAGATCTGTCCCTCCGCCGGCGCCTTGTACAGGACCGCGGAAGGTTCCGTGGCCTTGAATCATGACAAGTGCATCGGCTGCAAGCTCTGCGTCAATGCATGCCCCTTCGACGTCCCCCGCTACGATGCGGAGAACAAGATGTCGAAATGTCATCAGTGCAGCGACCGGACCAGCGCCGGCCTGCTGCCATCCTGTGTCAAAACCTGCGCTACCGGCGCATTGAAGTACGGCGACCGCAATGAGCTCATCAGTACCGCCAAAAATGATGGTTTCAAGACTATTTACGGCGAGCAGGACCTGAGCGGCCTGGGCACGATCTACGCGTTCAAGGACGAGCCGAAGCTCTACGGGATGAAGGAAAATCCGGCGATTCCGAGCAGCGTGGTCTTCTGGCACACCTATTTGAAACCGCTCTCGTTGATCGGTCTGGGCGGCGTGGTCGCTGCAGCGGCGATCCACTATCTGGCGATAGGCCCCCACAAGGAAAAGGAGGAGGTGTAACATGTCGGAGATGATAAGAAAATCGAGTGTCGACGAGGTCCTGAACCACTGGATACTCGCCGGAAGCTGCATCCTGCTGATGATCACGGGATACGCCTTCCTGTTCCATGTCGAACCCATCGGCGCCGTGTTCGGCGGGTTCAATACCATGAAAACGGTGCATAATTGGCTGGGGGTGCTTTTTAGTCTGTCCCTGCTCTACTCCATGCGCCATTATCTCGTCGATGCCCTGGAATACGACGCCGACGACCTGGGATGGTTCATGGTGGCGGGAGGGTATCTCTCCCATAAGGTGACTGTTCCGCCGATGGGAAAATACAATCCCGGTCAGAAGCTTTATTACCTGGGTATTGTCGGGGCAGGGATCGCCATCGCCATTTCCGGCTTCGCCATCTGGCTCATGAAGGATAATGCTACCGTGATGCTCATTTCGCACCTGGTGCATAACGTGGCGTTCTGTGTCTTCGTAATCGCTGTTCCAGTCCATATCTATTTGAGTACACTGGCAAATCCTGGAACCTTCCAGATCATGGTGACCGGCATGTTGCCGCTCAGCGACGCCAAGAAGAAATATCCCAAGTGGATAAAAGCGGTCGGGAAGATGTAACTCCCGGCAATTACTCAATAATTACTCAACAACTACTCAATAATCATGAAGAAAAAGGGGATACTTCGGTATCCCCTTTTCTATACATTATGATGAAAAAACTCCTGATCTGTATTTGTGCCCTGCTTCTCTCCGGCATAGCGTATGGCGAAGAAAAGCGAACCGAAGTCCCGATCGGCGACTCGCCATCGATGGGGCCGGCCGACGCACCGGTCACAATCGTCGAGTTCATCGATTTCCAATGACCCCACTGCGTGGCGGCCGGTCCGACCGTCAAACAGATTCTCCAGTCCTACCCCGGCAAGATCCGGCTGGTGGTTAAGAATTATCCCTACAAATACCGTGACTTCGCGAAGATCGCCGCCGAGGCTTCCCTTGCCGCGAGGGATCAGGGAAAGTACTGGGAGATGCACGATATTTTACTGACCCGCTCACCGAAGCTTGACCGGGCCAGCCTGATAGCCTATGCTGGAGAACTGGGGCTTGACGTGAAGAAATACACCGAATCCATCGACAGCGGCAGGCAGGCAAAAGAGATCGACCGCGATTTGAAGCTTGCCGAATCGATGGATCTCTACAACACGCCGACCTTCTACATCAACGGCCGGCAGGTTATCGGCGAGCGTCCCTTCGACTACTTCAAGAAGATCATCGACGAGGAATTGAATCAGGCAGGAAGGTAATGAACCGGATGAGAAGAATACTATGGCTGATGCTCGGGCTGCTCTGCCTGCCGGTGTGCGGGTCTGCCGGCCAGCTGGAACCGGCGGGCTATGTCCCGAGCCCGGCGCATAACCCCCAGACGCCGGCAAAGATCGAACTCGGCAAGAAGCTCTTCTTCGACCGGCGGCTGTCCGGCGACGGGACCATGAGCTGTGCGACCTGCCATGATCCCGCGCAGGGCTTCAGCGACGGAATTGCAATCTCGCTCAACTATCCCACCACCCGCAACTGGCGCAACGCTCCCACCCTGATCGGCGTCGCCTTCCAGCAATCCCTGTTCCATGACGGACGAGTGGCAACCCTTGAGGAGCAGGCGCTGTTTCCGATGATGTCGGCCTTCGAAATGAACCAGAACCTTGACTTCATGGAGGAGGAGATTCGCGCCGTACCGGAATATCTGGCTGAATTCACCGATGTTTTCGGCGACGACGACGTAACCCGTGAACGTATTGCGATGGCGATCGCCGCCTTCGATCGAACCCTTGTGTCGCGGGATGCGCCACTTGACCGGCTCCTCGGCGGGGATAAAAACGCTCTCTCGCCGGAGGCGTTGCGGGGATATGAGATATTTACCGGCAAAGGAAAGTGTACCGATTGCCATTACGGCACCAATCTGGCTGACAACCGGTTCCACGTTCTCAATGTCCAGGAAAACCCCGAGCACCTGAAAGACCCGCGGATAGCGGCAACGCGCCGCTTCGTCGCCAAGGTCTATCGTTTCGCCGAATTCCGGACGCTCACCGGGGATCCCGGAAGGTACCTCATCACCAAGGACCGGAAAGATTGGCAAGCATTCAGGACACCCACCCTTCGGGAAATCGCAGCTACTGCTCCCTACATGCATAACGGCATCTTCGCAACCCTGGACGAGGTAATCGAATTCTTCAACGCGGGAGGCGGCACGGGCAGCACTGCACTGAGGCCCCTGCAACTCACCCCCGGGGAGAAGAAACAGCTCAGAGTCTTCCTTGAAGAAGGACTGACCGGAGCCCCCACCACCTTTACCTACCCAAAAATTCCATAAGGAGAATTATGACCATCGATATTCAGGCATTGATCGAAAAACGGCCGCACCTCAAAGACCCGCTCGAACTCTATGCCAAATGGCAGCGCTTTCACCACGAGGCCGCGGAACTTCTGGCGAAGACGGGATCGGCGGTGTCGCCCGCGGATACGAAGGCATATCCGCGGGAATGCGCCGGCCCTGTTTTCCAATTGTTCGTTTCCATCTTCAACCTGCCCGGCGAGGAACTTGCACCGCTTGCCCTGGCGCTGGAGAACGGTGAAATCAGCTTCATGCAGCTGCCGCTGGACGAGGTTCCGGACCTGCCCTCTCTGCCGTACAGCAAAGAGGAACTGGCCGGTATCCTGTTCCTGCTCAGCAGGCCCTACTTTCTCGCTCTGCGGCAGACCTTTCCGCTGGACGGCAGCCCCTGGGAGAATGGCCGCTGCCCCCTCTGCTCGGCCCAGGCGGCGCTGACATCCATCATCGAAGGACCGAAACGCAATCTGCACTGTTCCTTCTGCGGCACTTCCGGCCCGTACCGGTTCATCGGCTGCCCGAACTGCGGATCCATCGATGCAGCCAAGCTCAACACCATCATATCAGAGGATGAACCCGGCTTCCGGGTAGTCACCTGCGATGAGTGCCACACCTACGTGAAGGCCATGGAGAACACGGTTCTCAAGGAGATGACCTTCGACCTGGCGGATATGGCCAGCCTCCCGCTCGACCTCGTGGCCCAGGGCAAGGGTTTCGCCCGCATGGCGCCGAATCCGATCAGCTTGAAGAGGATGGGGTGATTTTGTAATTCTTTTACTACCGGGACAAACAGATGACGGGTAAAAATCGGCTGGCATATACACTTTTGATCACCATTCTCCTTACTGCCGCCTGTGCCGGAGCAACGCTGCAGCAAGACGGTCCCGGAGCCAAAAGCGAGATGACCGCCGGTCAGGCGATGGTCCTTGGCATCGTCGAAGGGTTGACCGAATATCTGCCGGTCAGCTCGACCGGCCATCTGCTCCTGGCCGAACGGATCATGGGCATCGGCGAAAGCGGGTCGCTTTCGGCAAATGATCGGGAACGAAGGAAAGAGGCGGCCGACGCCTATGCCATCTGCATCCAGGCTGGGGCGATCATTGCCGTGCTCGGTCTCTATTTTCGCCGGATAAACCAAATGTTCCGGGGGCTGTTCGGCCGCAATCCGATCGGTCTCCGACTGCTGATCGGGGTAGCGGCAGGTTTTCTGCCGGCGGCGGTGATCGGCCTGATATTCAACAAACCCATCAAGGCCTATCTCTTCGGCCCCTGGCCGGTGGTGGCGGCCTGGCTGGTTGGCGGCCTGGCAATCCTTGCAGTCAGCTACCGCAACCGCAACAACCGGAATGTACGGTCCGGCAGCACGCTTGAGGATCTCACCTGGAAAATGGCCCTCATTATCGGCATCGCCCAATGCATCGCCATGTGGCCGGGGGTCAGCCGCAGCCTGGTGACCATCGTCGGCGGAATACTCGTCGGCCTCAGCCTGCCGGCAGCGGTCGAGTTCAGCTTTCTCCTCGGGGTCGTTACCCTGGGCGCAGCCACCGCCTATGACGGCCTCAAACACGGCCAGGCCATGCTGCAAACCTTCAATATGCAGGCTCTCGCCATCGGCCTGTTTTTTGCCTTTATTTCGGCGGTGGTCTCGGTAAAATGGATGGTTGCCTATTTGAACCGCCATGGTCTCGCCGCCTTCGGCTACTACCGGGTGGTCCTGGCTTTAACGACTGCCGTCCTGCTCGCGACTAATATCATCTGAAAATTCGCAAGTTGTGCCAAGGCAACAGGCGAGATGTGAGGTCGCTCGTCAGAGACGATTCAGCGGACTTTCCAGCTTCCGGATGTCTCGGGCCATGACATGGGTATAGATCTCGGTGGTCTTGCCTTGCCCTCGGTTACCAGATCGGAAAGAAATCGTTCGATATCCCTTGCTCCAAGCAGGATCGGATGGGTTTTGCCGCCAAAATACTGGATGTAGCGGAGTATCCAATTACAATAGGTTTGCTGGGTGCGATATGCATAGTGATGATAGCGGAGTACCTCACGCACCTGATCCATCAACTTCAGGTTTGGATTTGGCCGGAATTTCGCCATATTTTTCTTTTGACTTTCCATGTTGTTTTCTATAACATCACGATATGTGAAAACTTTCCAGGCAAAATGTAATATGTGGAAAAATATTTGGAATTCTTTCCATGTTTGAAGCTTAATACAAGAATATGTGGCAATTCCGTCCATCCATAGGGGGGGTGATATGACGGACAAGAGTCCACTTGTTCCTTGACAAGGACAGAGTCATACGCATGGGCGTACCTCCGGTTCGCATAGAGAAGTTATCACTGGCGCCTCTGGAGTCAGCTTCTTGGAATGTTACTCTCGGCGCGCGGTGGTCGAAATTGACGGTATTTTGTTGAATTTCATTTCTCTCGAAGACCTCGAGGTCAACAAAAAAGCAGATGCACGGCATAAGGACCTGGAAGATTTGGAGCATGCGATGAGAGAGATCATTATGAACATCAATAAGGTATTAGAGACGATTACAAACCGTTTGATCGAAGAATTTGACCCAGAACAAATTTTTCTATTTGGCTCTCATGCTTGGGGAACTCCGCATCAAGATAGTGACCTGGATATTTTGGTTATTGTTAAAAATAGTGAATTTTCTCCTACCCAACGTGCGTCTTTGGCATATCGCCATTTGAGAGATATTCCATACCCACTAGACATTCTGGTATAAACCCGCACCGAAATAAATACGCGCATGTTCCAGTCTCATTAGAACATCAAATATTACAAAAGGGAAAACTGATTTATGGATGATAAAGCGATTTTGGTAAAGAACTGGTTCACCAAAGCCGAACATGATTTATTCGTTTCAAAAATACTAATACAGAATGAACAATATCTGGATGTAGCCATCTATCATTGTCAACAAGCCGCGGAAAAATCTCTCAAAGGGTTTCTTACGTTGCATGATAAGGACTTTCCCAAAACGCATGACATTCGGTTACTGGTACAATTGGCTATATCTATCGACTCCGGTTTTGTCAGGTATGAAGATTCAGCGGATCTATTGACTCCATATGCCACTGCGTTTCGTTATCCCGGCGAAGTTATGGAACCAACCCGTGATGAAATGAATGAGGGTTTCAAGAGCGCGGAAGATTTGATAGCTTTTACGATGTCACTATTGCCCGATGAATTACAAAAGGAATTTAAAAATGCATAAAATAGACAATAATTCCACATGAATACTGAGAGTGATACATGGCGCAAGACTCTTTGGTTTATAAACAGACAAAGCGAAATGGCTATCGCCGCCCAAATGCCGGCCCCTTGGAAGGTATTGATACCGGCCTTTTTCGATATTTCGTAAAATCGTTCATCGCCGTTCCCGTCTTTGTATCGCCTGGAGGACAAAGGGGTAGATATTCTCGGTGATTTTGCTGTATCCCTGACCATTGGGATGGATGGCGTCGGCCTGGTTGAGCTCGCTCTGCATCGCCACCCCGTCGAGCAAAAATGGATAAAAGACCGGCTCGAATTCCTCGGCGAGTTTCGGATATACCGCATTGAACCGGGCGACATAGAGCGGCCCAAGGTTGCGGACCATCTTCATCCCGGCCAGCAGGACGACCACATCCTTGTCCCGCAGGGTCGTCAGGATTGCCCGGATGTTGTTTTCCACCAGCTGCGGGTCGATGCCGCGCAGGCCGTCGTTGGCGCCGGTCTCAAGGATCACGATATCCGGCGCCATGGTGAGAATCCACTCCAGGCGGGAAAGTGTGCCGCTGCTCGTCTCGGCGCTGACTCCGGCGTTGACCACCTTATAGTTGTAGCCATCCGCCTGCAGCTTTTTTTCCAGCTGGGCCGGATAGCTCTCCTCCTCGGCCAACCCCTGGCCCGCGGTCAGGCTGTCCCCTACTGCCACAATGGTTCTCGTTTTCATCACGCCGGTCTGCTCCTGGCTTTGCGATTTTTCCTGCTTATCCCGATCGCAGCCGGAAAAAGCCAGCATCATTACAAGCACATTTATAATATAAAAAATCTTTGCCATTCTTGCCTCACAGCTGTTCCCGCAGAAACCGGGCAGGTTTTTTGCGGATGATGGTGACCGAACTGAGCAGTCCCAGGAGGACGACCATGCCCACCGTCGCAGCCAGCAGCACCAGGCAGGCCGGCCAGTACGATGCGTAACCGATATCCAGAAGATAACGACAGACTCCCCAGCTGCCCAACTGGGCGACCAGCACACCGCAGCCGCCGCTCAAGAGAGCGAGGAGAAGATTTTCCAGAAAAAAGACCCGCAGCACAAAGGCCGAGCCGGAACCGAGGATTTTATAATAGACCGCCTCCTCCATCCGCGCCATCCTGGTCGCAAGAATCGAGCTGACCAGGATGAGCTCCCCGGCGAGGATGGAAAATGCGGCGAAAAAGGTGACGAGCACCGACAGCTTCTCCATCAGTTTGCCGAGTTCGGCCGCGGTTTCCCCGACATTGATGGGGCTGATGTTGGGATATTTGCCGACAATCCGGTTTTCCAGCTGAGCCACCTCCTCTTTGGCCACTTTGAGGGCACCAAATGCGGTCTGGGGGGCTGCCTGGAGATATTTTGCCGGAAAGACAAAATAGAAAAAGGGATAGAGCATCGATTTGGTGCGGCTGCGAATCGACGTCACCTCCGCCTGCAACGGAACCCCCTGGATGTTGAAGTCCAGGATGTCGCCGATCTTCATCTCGCCCATCTCGACCACGGTATCGAGCAGGGAAACCGGCGGCAGCTTCCCCGCTCTTTTTTCCCCGCCGAACAGGCTCTCTCCCGCCACCAGGATTTCGTCCGGGAGCAGCGCCTCCCGATAGGTGAGATTGAACTCCCGGGCCAGGCTGTCGCCGCGTTTTTTCTGCTCAATCTCCCGGTTTATTCTGTTGCCGTTGATCGCCTGGAGCCGTGCGTGAACGACCGGAAAAAGCTCGACGCGGGTCCCGACCAGTTCGACAAAGCCCTGTTGCTGATCTTTTTGAATATCGAGACAAAAGAGGTTCGGCGCATCGGCGGGATAGGAATCGATATAGGTGGCACGCAGATTCTGTTCGACCAGGTAGATGGCGAGCAAGACGGCCAAGGCCGAGGCCAGCGTCACCACAATGGCCCGGGTGGCGTTGCCGGGGCGGAGCAGACTTCTGACCGCCTGGCGCAGCGGCATCAGCCGCAGTTCGAGGCGGGAAAGGAGCCAAAGCAGCGCACCGATCAGCACTGCAATGAGCACAATCAGACCGAGAATCCCGCCCATGAAATACAAGCCGATGCGCACATCTTCGAGCTGGCGGATAACCAGACCGGCAAGGAGAACAATGCCGCAACCGACCACTATTCGGGTGGTCGTCTTATGCAGACCGACGCCTCTTTCCTTGCGGAAGATCGCCGCCGGTTTGATATCCTCGATTCCGCTGAGCGGCAGAAAGGTGAAAAAGGAAACCACCACCAGGCCGAGGCCCATCCCCTCGACAATATCGGCAGGCGATGCGCCGAGGACGATATTTTCCGGCAATAAGCCGGCCAGGAGACCGGAAAAGCTCTGTTTGAGGATGAGGCCGGACAAGATGCCCAGTCCGCAGCCGATCAAACTGAGAAAAATAACCAGCACCAGGTAGTGGTTCAGGAGAAACCAGCCGGTTGCGCCGAGCGAACGGATGATGGCAAAACTCTTCACCTTCCGCCTGAGCAGCGCGGAAAGCGAACTCTGCATGCCAATGCCGGCGAGCAGCAGGGTAAAAACGGAAATGAGCGAGAGAAAAAACAACAGGTTCTCGAAAAACCGCTTGACCCGTGAACCCGCGGTCGCCGAGGTGGCAACCCGCTCCTGGCCGGCAACCGCCTTGTCCTGCAGGCGGGCGGCGGTCTTGTCGATCAGCGTCCGATCGTCCTGTTTCAGGAGAGTCTCGTAATTTACCCGGCTGCCTTCCTTCACCAGATCCATCCGTTCAAGATCGGCGGCCGAGACCAGAATTCGCGGGCCGAAGTTGAAAAAATCGACGGGCCGCTGCGATTCCCGGCTGATCACATCGGCAATGGTCAGCGAGGTGCTGCCCAGGAGCAGCCGGTCCCCGACCGCAACGCCGAGTCGCTCAAGCAGGGCCGTAGCAACAACGACCTTGCCCGGCTGCAGCACATCGGCAAATTCCCGGCCGGACCGCAACTCCACCCGTCCGTAGAAGGGATAGCCGCTTTCCACCGCCTTGATATTGCAAAAGAGCGACTTGGCACCGCTCTCCGTTCTCGCCATCGAATAGAACTCCCAGGTGTTGACGGAGGCGACACCGTTCTCCTGCCGAAGACCGGCAAGTTCCGCGCGCAGGGCAGGGGAATATTCGGCGTGCGAATGAACGATTACATCGCCGCCGTGCAGGCTTCTGGTGTCGCTGGCGATGGCGCCGCGAACGTCGCGGCGGAAACTGCCCACGGCGACGATGCTCACGAGAGACAGGGCGACACAGAGCACGAAGACCACCGCCTGGCTGCGGCTGTGCATGATTTCCCGGAGCAGAAAGCGAAAATTCATTGCCCCGCCTTGCTGTCGCCTGCGATCCGGCCGTCGTGGAGGCGGATTATCCGGTCCGCCCTGGCAGCCAGGCTCTGGCTGTGGGTTGCCATGACCAGGGTGGTCCTGCGGTCGTGGTGGAGATCGAGCAGAATCCTGATGATCCCCTCGCTGTTTTCCGAATCGAGATTGCCGGTCGGTTCATCGGCAAAGACGATCTCCGGTTCGTTGATCAGCGCCCGGCAGATCGCCACCCGCTGCTGTTCGCCGCCGGACAGCTGTTCCGGGAAATTCTTGCGGCGCGGCAGCAGGCCGACCCGGTCGAGCAGCCTTTCGGCCTTTTTCCGGGCCTCCCGGTCTTTTTTCAGCTCCGCCGGAAACATCACATTTTCAAGGGCATTGAGGGATGGGATGAGATAGAACGCCTGAAAAACAAAACCCGTCAGGTCGTTGCGCACCGGGGCCAGCTGGTCCTCGGTCAGTCCGGTGATGTCGCGGCCGGCGATGGCTATCCTGCCGCTGCTCGGCAGGTCGAGGCCGGAGAGCAGGCTGAGCAGGGTGGTTTTGCCGCTGCCGCTGTTGCCGGAGATGACCACAAATTCCCCTTTATCGATGGTAAGATTGATATCTTCCAGGACGGATATCTTCTGTCCGCCGAGATAGTAGTATTTGGACAGGTTGTCGGCTGCCAGAATGGTGGTGGGCATGGTGTTCCTTTTTTTTCGTTTTCAGCTTTCAGCTTTCAGCTTTCAGCTATCTTAACCATTCCGTCGAAAAATTCGACTCATAGATTGTCTTTTT
>CAYTVF010000043.1:0-23298 GCA_964441345.1 uncultured Desulfopila sp.
GGAATATCGACGGCGATATGCCGCTTATAGTAGATATCCTCCTGCGCTTCGAAGGTCTCCTCGGAGAGGATGATTTCCTTCAGCCCCTCCAGGGCGGTGAGGAGCGCTTCCAGACAGTGTTCGGTATCCGCATGGTCGAGATCGGAGAGTAGCCTTTCCATCTCCGGGAAACCGTCATTGACTGCCTTGAAAATCTCCGACTGCAACTGCTGCACCCCGAGATTATATTTCTTGTAGAGCAGCTTGTACATCCTTACCAACAACTCGAACCGCCTCACCTCACAAGGCTTGACATCCTCCTGGCGTCCGAGAAACTCGCCGATGGCCTGATTGTCTTTCAGGAGGATATCCTGGACCCGGTCGATGGCCATTGCCTGCCAGAAGCGGTCGGCGAGAACGAACTGATCATCGACATACTCACCGGTGCCCTGCAACTGGCTGTACACCTCTTCCGGGATATAGGGGATGAGCAGGGTTTTATCCCGGGTCTTCCAAAAGAGAAAAATGGCCTGAACGAAATCGACAATGAGATTCGAACTCTCCACATGCCCCTGTTTCCGCAAGAAATGGATCAGCAGATCCTTGCGTTTATGGATTTCGTCGAGTTCGGTCGAAACGTCGCGCAGCTCGCCTTCCGAACCGATCTCATTAAAAAACACCGGCATCAGTTTGGTGAACTGTTTCGACAGATTGTAGATCGGCTCGATCGGATGATTGAGCAGCTGGGTGATATCCCGCTGAAACAGATCCGTGTCCTTGACACAGGTCCCTGAGAGTTTCAGGTGAATGATGAGGGCGGAAAACAGGGTCGAACACCACTTGGGCTCGCGCATGATCAGGTAGAGCCACACCCGGATGTTGGCCAGGTGGGCCGGATTGGCGAGGGGCTGCCAGTTTTCGTCGACACCCACGACACTGGCATGTTGAAAACCGAACCGGACCACCCCCCAGAGAAAGGCCTCAACCATCCGGCTGTTGCCGCGGTCGAAGACCTCCCCGCCCAGGACCTGAATGCACTGGAGGGAGGTATGGGGGAATTTCCGGACATTCGCCTTCAGCAGTTTAAACGCGGTCAGCAGAAATTCCTCAATCTCCTCGAAACTCTGCTGCCTGATCAGTTGAACGAGGCTGCGATTTATTTCCCGCAGGGTTTCCTCATGGATCAGGTACAACCCGTTGGTGTCCATTATTTTAAACAAAAACAGCAATTTTCTGTTCTCGTTAAAATGATGGAGAGGGGAACTCCCCCGTTGTTCAATCTGACTGAAGACCTCCTCCGCCTCCACCAGATTATTCGGCATCGCCCGGTAATATTTGACGATGTCGATATGATCGGGCAGCGCGAGGATGGTCTGCAAACCGGCCCTGGGTTCTCGCGGCAGGTCAAGTCCATCGATCACTTCGAGATGTTTTCTCATCGTTTCATGGGAAATTGCCATGAACAGCCGGGAAGAATGAAAATCGGTGACGGGAATGCTGCAGCGGTCGAGAAACCAGGTGAGCGGATCGTCTTCATGGAGCCAGTAGCGGTAGCATCTGGCAAAAACGACCTGTATAAGGCGGGCCAGGGGGAGAAAGTCATAGCCGTCCCGTTCATCGGCGGCAAGAGTCAGCAACTGTTTTGCAATCTTGGTGAGGGGATGCTGGCCATGGACAATCTGCATCATTATCGGGCGATCGGTACTGTCCAGCTCCGCCAGGCGTGCAAAAACCGTATTGACTTCCGGCCCGAATCGCAGCAGGTCGCAGGCGGTAAACCTGCCGATCGTCTTATCGAGCCAGACCATCTGCGCGCCGACGGCCTGGCCGAGAAGACCGGCATCCCGCTGACTGTCGTGGAGGGCCTCAAAAAACAGCCGGCCAAAGAGTTTGAAGGCTTCTGGGCCCCGGTCGTGGGTTATGTAATGATTGATGTTCTTCAGGGCAAAACTACGGAGCTGCGGCAAAACGATTTTCCAGTTGCGAAACGGATGACAGACTTCATAGAGCAATTTTTCAAGCGTCGCATGCAGCCCCTTGAATTGTTCGACCACTTCGAGCAGGGTGAGCAGCTCAGGATCGATGACCACATTGCCGGCAGTCTCAAGCAGATTGGCCTTCAACGCATCCGATTCTATCGCCGCAGTACTGTCTATGATTTCCATATATTATCAGCGGATTGGGATCAGATGGCCTTATTGGCCTCCATATGCAGGATAAGATCGAGCATTCTGTTGGAATAGCCCCATTCGTTATCGTACCAGCTCATGACCTTTACCGTGCTGCCGATAACTTTTGTGCACTGAGCATCGATAATCGAAGAATGGGCATTGCCCTGGAAATCGATGGAAACAAGCGGCAATTCAGTGTAGCCCAGATATCTGTTGGCGGCTTCCTTCAGCGCCTGATTCACCTCGTCCACCGTCGTTTCCCTTTCCACCTCCATCACCGCATCGACCAGGGAAACGGTAGGGGTGGGAACCCGCACCGCCAGGCCGTCGAATTTGCCTTTCAATTCAGGGATGACCAGCGATACGGCGGCGGCGGCACCGGTTTTGGTCGGAATCATCGACAAAGCCGCGGCTCTTGCCCGGCGGGGATCGGAATGCGGAAAATCGAGGAGCCGCTGGTCACCGGTATAGGCGTGCACGGTTGTCATGAGCCCCCGCTTGATCCCGAATTTATCAAGAATTACCTTGGCAAACGGGGCAAGGCAATTGGTGGTGCAGGAGGCGTTCGACACGACATGATGAACTGTCGGATCATACTCATCCTCATTCACCCCCATAACGATGGTTTTTACGTTCCCTTTAGCGGGGGCGGAGATCACTACTTTGGAGGCGCCGCCATCGATATGGGCCTGGGCCGATTCCGCGTCGCAAAAAAGGCCGGTGCACTCCGCCACATATTCAACCCCCATTGCTCCCCACGGAATTTCCGCCGGGTTACGATGACTTGAAACCGTCACCTGTCGGCCGTCAACGACAATTCCCAGATCATTGCTCGTCACGTCCTTTTCGTACACCCCCATGACCGAATCGTATTTCAGCAGGTGGGCAAGCGTTTTATTATCGGTTAAATCATTGATCGCCACAATCTCGACGTCGGCAAAAGCTTTATCCTTGCTGATTGCCCTGAAGATATTTCTGCCGATTCGTCCGAATCCATTAATACCAATTTTTATTGTCATATCAATCTCCTTATATACATAATTGACTGCTTCTGGCTTTTTTGTACAAATCAAGGTACTTCCGCATGACCCTTGCCCACGTATAGTTGCGTTCGATTTCCTGTACGGCCTGAAGCTGGATTTTTCTCTTCAACTCCGCATCGCCGTAGACAACGAGTGCTCTTTCCAGGGCCTCAAGCAGATCATCTGGAGTATCCCCCGGGTATGCGAGTCCGGTAACTCCATCGATCACCTTCACCAGTCCCCCGACATGGTGGACAACGGGAATATTGCCAAAAAGCTGGGCGATGAAATCGGTCAGGCCGCACGGTTCATACCGCGAAGGAACCACAAAAAAATCCCCTGCGGCAAAAACCCGGTTGGCCATCTCGGGACTGTAACCCTGCAAAAAGCACATCCTGCCCCGCACTCCATCTGCTTCCGCGAGTTGCATCAGACCGGCGTCGATATCGCTTCCGCCGGTGCCAAGTACCAGCACCTGGACATGGGGGTTTCTCGCCAGCAAAACCTCCAGCACCTCCATCAGGATATCTACACCTTTCTGTTCGCTTAATCGGCCGATAAATGTGAACAGCGGGTTCCGCGCATTTTTTTCTATACTGCCAAAGCACCGAACACCCGGAAAAGAACTGCGCTGCCCCAAGAGTTCCAGGAGTGATTCTTTACATCGTTTTTTGCCGGCGAGGGAATCTTCACTGTTTCCGGGATAAAACAGCATCGACCGATCATCACCGGCAATCGCAGCGGCCGTAAACAAATCCGGCTCGATTCCGTTGGTAACCCCCTCCAGGATCACATTCCGTTGCAAGAGCTCATGTCCCAGCCCTCCGGTCAGCCTATCGCTCTCCGTCTCCTGCAGTTCCCTGGCATAATTTTCGCTCACCGTATTGACCACAGCGTACTGACCGGCGACAAGAAGGGGATCGAATTTCTGGTCCAGTTGATTGTTGTCTATAACATGTTGGGGCAAGCCGGTAATTGAAACCGCGTAAGGGAGATCGAAAACTTCCTGGTGATAACCGTAGCCCGCATTGTGGATGGTGACAAGACAGCCGGTTTCCCTGAAATAGGACTTATATCCGGCGTTTTCACGGATAAGCGCCGGCAAAATCGCCGTGTGTCCGTCATGGCAGTGAATAACATCGGGCTTTTCGCCCAGCACAATCATCAACTCGAGCGCCGCCTTCTGGAGAAGAAGATTCATCGCGAAATAATCATGATGTCCCGTCGCCTTTCTCTGCCATGGCACCCGATTTTCATCCATTTCGCTGTAGGTATAAACATCGGTCTTCTGCCGATATCGCTCGGAATCGACAAAATAAAGATGAACCTTATTGATGGTAATATAATAATAGCGGACTTCTTCCAGCACGAAGAGGTCCGGTTGACTCATTTCAATCTGCAGGCGCAGATTCCGGCCAGAGCAGAAGGGATCCGGCAAGGGTTCAAACCCATGCTCCCCGGCATCGATGAAGCCGTATAATGGTAAAACCACATGAATCGACCTGCCGTTCCAACGAGCCAATGCCTCTGCCAGTTGGTAAACGACATCCTTGACACCTCCGGCGCCGGCGAGTTCCCCATACTCTCTGCTGAGCATCCAGATTTTTTTTACCTGTTCATCCCGATCTGCCATCGCTGCTGCCATCTCTGCTTTCGTGCCCTCCAAATCTGCCGGGGAAACCGTCGTTTCCATATCCTTTCAAGAATTTTCGTAAGATACACGTTATTATAGTATTCGTAAAAGGATCAATGTCAAGTCAAGTCTCCTTTCGGCAAGGATTGACTGACTCCATAAAAGAACATATACTGTTGCCTTGAAGTTACTACGAAAAGTTTATTTTCCCCGATTCTCCCCGGATAGGAGTAATCGACTCAATAACATTCTTTGACAATCTACCGCTATGAATCTCGACCCAAGTAAAATGTGTTTCGGCCTTTCCGATGAACTCGATCGACAATCCTTCATCACTTTCCTCAGACTGAGCGGCCAGAAAGAATTTGCCGAACTGCTCGCCACCAGGTTATCCAGCGAAGAAATCATTCAGGTTGTCGATACGTTCTTCCTGCTTCTTAAAAAATATCTCAGTAAGGATGAATATCATCGTTACTTCCTCCTCGACCCGCACCATCACCATCACAAGGAGTAACCCGTGAGCATTGCCAAGCTGGACGATTTACGCAGCTATCTTGACTTGCTCAAGCACGAACAGCAGTTGCTGATCATCGATGAGGAAGTCGACCCCTATCTGGAAATAGCCGAAATCCATCGGCGGGTTATCGCCAGGGGCGGACCGGCCCTCCTGTTCACCAAGGTTAAGGGTTCAAAATTCCCGGTCACCACCAACCTCTTCGGCACCAATAAACGCCTTGAACTTGCCTTTGGCAACAGGCCGCAGCAATTTGTCCGCGATGTTGTCAGGCTGATCGAAACGGTAATGCCGCTGTCGGCCGGCAAACTATGGGAAAATCGTCAACTTTTTCTCGACGGCCTGAAAATCGGCATGAAGAATGTCGCCAGGGGACCAATCCTTGAAAACCTGCAATCCCCCCCGCAACTCAGTTCCCTGCCGATGCTGACCTCCTGGCACAGCGACGGCGGACCGTTTGTGACTCTCCCGCTGGTGTATACCGAACACCCGGGCGGAAGAGGGCATAACCTCGGAATGTACCGCATTCAGCGGCATGACGAGGCCACCACGGGAATCCACTGGCAGATTCACAAAGGGGGAGGATACCACTATTACGAGGCGGAAAAGCAAAACAAAGCTTTGCCGATGACCCTTTATATCGGCGGTCCGCCGGCTCTCATGCTCGCCGCGATCGCCCCGCTCCCCGAAGATCTGCCGGAACTGCTGCTCACCTCCCTGCTCATCGGCGACAAACTGCGGATGACGAAGGACCCTTTAGGCGGTCACCGTCTGGTTGCCAAGGTCGAATTCGCCATCAAAGGACAGGTACCGCCCCACCTACGGCGGCCTGAGGGCCCGTTCGGCGATCACTATGGCTACGACTCCCTGCAGCATGAGTACCCCGTTTTCCAGGTGAGCCATCTCTACCATCGTCACAATGCCATTTATCCGGCAACCGTCGTCGGCCGGCCCAGGCAGGAAGATTTTTTTATCGGTGATTTCCTGCAGGAGTTGTTGTCTCCTCTTTTTCCGCTGGTTATGAAAGGGGTAAAGGCTTTGAAAACATTCGGCGAAACCGGTTTTCACTGTCTTGCCGCGGCAAAGGTTGCCGATCGTTACCCGCGCGAGGCATTTGCCTGCGGCCTGCGTGTGCTTGGCGAAGGTCAGCTCTCTCTGACGAAATTTCTTATTATCACCGACGGCGATATCGATATTGCCGATTTCGGACCACTGTGGGTCCATGTCCTGGAACGGGTACAATGGGAGCAGGACCTTTTTGTCTTCGCCAATGTCTCCCAGGATACTCTCGATTATACCGGGCCCTCGGTCAATAAGGGATCAAAAGCCATGCTCATGGGTCTCGGCAAAGAGAAAAAAAGGGAATTGCCGAAAGAATTCAGCGGCATCCTGCCGGACTCCTGCACTAGACCGCAGGTCTTCCTGCCCGGCACCCTGGTCGTTCAGGGGTGTCCATACGTCGACCACCCGACCCTTGCCAAAGATCTGGCCGAAAGGTCCGATCTGGTCGAATGGCCGATAATTTTTCTGGTGGATAGCAGCGCTGAAACCGCTTCATCGACACAGAATTTTCTCTGGACGATTTTCACCCGCTTTGAGCCGGCCGCGGATATCCATGCCAGATCGACCTCGGTCAATCGATTTCATGTCGGACTCTGTCCACCCATAGTCATCGATTGCCGGATGAAACCGTGGTACACGGATATTCTCGAGGTCGATCCCGCGACAAAGGATCTGGTCGATAAGAAATTCACGAGAATTATCCCGGCAGAGTGGCGGTGAGTATGAGCGAACCGGGTCAACCTGTGCGATTGCAGAAATATCTCGCCCAATGCGGCATCGCCTCGCGCAGGAAGGCCGAGGAACTGATCGCCGCCGGCAAAATTACCGTTGACGGACAGATAGTCACGGAAATGGGACTCCTCATCACGCCGGGGCTGCAGACAATCAGCTGCCGGGGTAAAACAGTCGAAACCAGGGAAGAGTATGTCTACTATCTCCTGAATAAACCTAAAGGTTATGTCACAACCCTTGCCGACCCGCAAGGGCGGCCCGTCGTCACCGCGCTGATAAAGGACGTCGAGGCGCGTCTTTTCCCGGTCGGCCGTCTTGATCTCGATACCGAAGGGGCTCTTATTCTGACAAACGATGGCAGGCTTGCCCAAAAAATCCAGCATCCCAGCCATGAAACCAACAAGACCTACGAAGCACTGGTCAGAGGAACGCCGGATAACGGCCAACTGGTTTCATTACAAAAAGGTATCCTGCTTGAAGGGAAAATGACCTCGCCGGCCAATGTCAGAATTCTTGCCCGCCAAGGCCCAAATTGCCTTATGGAAATCACCATTCACGAGGGCCGAAAACGGCAGGTGAAAAAAATGTTCAGTCACATAGGTCATCCTGTTCTTCATCTCAAACGTACTGCTTACGGAAAGCTCGGCCTTGGCAATCTGCCGATTGGCCGGTACCGACGACTTAACTCCGCAGATTTAAAAAAAATATTTTTATAGAATTCTCTTTACAAATCATTAATTAGCTGATTAAATCTAGGTAGTTAGGAAGTCGATCTTTGTCCGAAACACCCTGGTGTCAGACTCAAGTAACTGATTTATAAGCCAATTTAATTAAAACTTCCAGCCTAAGACTTGAACTTCATTTGCTTTTTCGCGTAACGTTATTATGCAACTCCAACGGCATAATATTGGATCCTAATTTGATTTCCGGAGACAGGAGTTAAGTATGAACAAATCTGAACTCATCGAGGCATTGGCACAGGACATCAATATACCTCACCGTGAGGCCGCGGCTATTACCAATACCGTGATTGAAACCATGACCGAAGCGCTGGCCAAGGGAGAGAGTATTGAGATTCGCGGATTTGGGAGTTTTGTCATCAAAAAATATGGTTCATACGAAGGCAGAAACCCAAAAACCGGCAGGAAAATCGAGGTCAAACCGAAGAAACTGCCGTTCTTCAAGGTTGGCAAAGAACTGCGAGAAAAGGTAAATACCAGCAAGTAGTCGGCATCCCGGCCAATAGCTCTGCTGGCCAATAACTCTCTGTGGCAAAAATCCGGGCGGGACGGCCTCAGCCTTCCTTCCGCCCGGCCTGCAAGAAGAGGGCAGGACTCACCCTCTGACTATTTCCCCAACCAAATCATACACTTGGGCCTCGGTGATACGGACCTCCACGATATCACCGGGGTTTGCTGTCCCGTCGTTAATATACGTACAGCCATCAACCTCGGGCGCCTGAAATCTTGTTCTTCCCTCCAGCAGCAGATCGGTTTCTTTACTCAGTCCCTCGATCAGAACCGGCTCTAAGCGACCGATATATTGCTTTTGTATCTCGGCCGAGAGTTCCCGCTGGACCGCTAAGATATGGTCTCGGCGACGGAGTTTTTCATCATCGGGTACCTGTCCGGCAAATGTCTCCGATGGCGCTCCTTCCTCGTTGGCATAGGGGAAGACACCAATATGATCGAGACGAATTTGCCGCATGAATCTCTCTATCTCAAGAAAGTCCCGTTCGCTCTCTCCGGGGAAACCGACGAGAAATGTGGTTCGCAAGGCAATATTCGGAACGATCGTACGGATTTTCTCCACGACCTGAAGAAGATCATCCGATGTGTAACGCCGGTTCATCGATTGCAGTATTTTGTCGCTCACATGCTGCATCGGGATATCCAGATACGGCACAATTCGACTATTATCCGCCATCATATGCAATAATTCTTCAGAAATACCGGTCGGATAAAGATAGAGCAGGCGCAACCAGGGGATGGTCGTTTCGCTGAGCAATTGCCGCAGAAGTTGCTCGAGGCGGATATCTCCCCCTCTGTCATGACCATAAGCGGTACTGTCCTGGGCGATAAGGGAAAGTTCCTTCACTCCTCCCTGCTCGAGTTGGTGCGCTTCAAGGACCAAGTCTTCAATGGATCTGCTCCGTAATCTGCCCCGGATTGAAGGAATCATGCAATACGAACAGCGATTGTCACACCCTTCGGTAATTTTCAACCATGCCCTGAACGGCGGGGTTGAAATTACCCTGGGGGTTTCGCTCGTCATCAGAAAACGGTCGGGAAGTATTACCCGATTTTCAAGTTTTCCCCGCAACAACTTTTCGATAATGACGGCGATATCGGCCGCCCCCTCGGTGCCGATAAAGAGGTCCACTTCGGGCAAATCCTCGCTCAGCTGTTCCTTGTACCGCTGTACGAGACAGCCGACCACTACAATACATTTCTCGGGATATGCTTCCTTGATCCGCACCAGTTCAAAAATCTCGGCAATCGCCTCCTCAACCGCGGTCTGAATGAAACCGCAGGTGTTGAGGATCAGAACATCGGCCGCCTCGGGATCATCGGTCAACTGCCAGCCGCCGGCGGTCATAGAGCCGAGCATGACCTCGGAATCGACAAGATTTTTTGCACAGCCGAGACTGATTAAATGGAAAAAAGACATCGCTGCTCCTCACTCCGATAAACGGAAAAGCGCCTTTATAAAGTTGTTTTCTGGCGAAACTACCGGGAAACAGCTGGAAACATCGCTAATGGTTTTCAAATGTTTCGATATGCTCCAGCAATATTTGCAACGCCTTCTCCTTCTGCTCCAGGAATCTTGCTGAGGAAAAACCGGGACGCCAGGTATTGCCCCAGAGTTGATCGGAGACAACAAGGACGGCGACAAATTCCACTTTACGAAAACAGGCGACACTGCACAGTGCCGAAAACTCCATGTCAACTGCGACGACCTGATTTTTCAGATAGAGGGCCTGCAGCATCCTCCTGTCCTCTCGATAGACAGCGTCGGTCGACCAGACACAGCCAGGATGTACCTTAACATGAGAATTCTCATACATCCTTGCAATATGGTCGCGCAGGCCGCCTGCCGGCACAGCCGGGTCATCCAGGGGATAATACCGTGAAGTACCCTCACCGGATTTTGCCCGGGTCGGCAAAAGGATATCCCCGATTTCCAAGTCCTTGCAAATTGCCCCGCACCATCCGAAAAGAATAATTCTTTTTGCCCCTAAAGCGATAAGTTTTTCCATGCACAGCACGGCCATCGGTGCGCCAATGGCCGGTCCGGCTACAAAAAATCGCGCATTGCCGGCAATCGTCAATTCCGAGTTAAAGAGGAACCGAGATTCACTCTCTTGTTGTTTTAACCGACGATGGCATGCGGCAGCCTCGGAAGGGTTGACAAGCAGAAGGCCGTTTTCAGGAATTTCCTTTTCCTTCTTTCCTCTCCTCGGGTGGATGAGAATATCGGTATCTCCAGCCGGACACATGGGAACACCTCCGTGACGTGAATATCCTGTAATAGGGGTAGAACAGTGGAAGAATAGTGGCAGAAAAGAAAAAAGGGGTGCAGAATGATCTGCAACCCTTCTTACGATCCGACAAAGACCGTTATACTCTTTGTAACTTCTTATCCAAGCAGCGGGTTAGCATAGAGAAGAATCAGAGAGATAACCAGTCCGTAAATAGCAACTGACTCGGCAAGGGCCATACCAAGAATCATGAAAACCATCAGTTTCGGCTGTACTTCAGGATTTCTGGCGAGTCCCTGACATGCACCGTTACCGACAGAACCGATACCGATACCTGCTCCTAGACCGGCGAGACCGATTGACAGTGCAGCACCGACACAGATAAGAGCTAACTGAATATTACCTTCCATTTTTTTCTCCTTAAAAAGTTAAGTTTTTTGGCCTTCTTCTATTTTTTAAAATTCTATTATTCCCAAATTACAGTTCTCCGATCCGCAGGCTTTTTGCCGCGAATGTGCTTCCGTGTCCCAACCTGTGTCTCGATGGGGTGTACTCAATGCGCGTGTTCGCTTGCCTGTGAAAAGTACACTACCGTCAGCAGAACGAAAACCATCGCCTGGACCACGGAAACGAGTACCCCCAGTATCATGATCGGCAGTGGCGCAAAGAAGCTGCCGGCGAGCATGAACAGAATGGCAAGCAATGTTTCCTTCGCCATAATATTACCAAAAAGACGTATGGAGAGAGAGAGGAGACGGGCGACGTTACTGATCAGCTCGATCGGTAAAAGCAGGGGCACAAGCCACCATACCGGGCCCATGAAATGTTTGTAATAGCCGACACCGTGCTCTTTAAAACCAATAATATGATGGGATATCCAGACAATAAGGGTTAAAGCGAGAGTCGTGTTGAGACTGGATGTCGGTGACATAAAGCCGGGAATAAGGCCGATCAGGTTGGCACAGGCAATATAGAGCGCAAAAGTTGCAATCATGGGGAAAAATTTGTCGGTCATTTCCCTGCCCATATTGTCGGAGAAGAAATCGTCCATGCCGCCGATGGCAAGCTCCCAGAAATTTTGACCCTTGCCCGGCACCATCTCAAGATTCCCCAAGGTGAGCTTGGCGACAAAAAAGAGAAAGGCCATGACCAACCACGTGTAGGTCATGTACGGGGCACACAGTTGCTCAAGCAACGTATGGCCGACTGGACCGTGCGGGACAGGAAGTCCCAGTTTCTCAAGGATAATCGAAATAAATAGTATCGGATGTTCCATAACTCCTTTTACCTCCTTCCTCTGAAGAAGTAGTGCCTCACCACATTGAGAGAAATAAAGGTGATGGCGAACACTACCGTTGACAAACCCAAAATCAAGCCAAAGATATTAACCGCCTGGCTTTTAATGATTACCAGAAGGACAATACCTATAATTACAATTCGAATCCAGAATTTGAGCAGGTATCCCTTTTGCCCCTGCTGCGCCTGCGCCTTTCGTTCGTCAAGGGATGGCAACGAAGTAACCGAAGTGATAACCCTCATCACATCGTTGTGCGATACCCAAAAGCTGCAAATCGAGATAATCCCGCCGACCAAAACCGCCAGCGCGAATGCAGGCGACACTATCACAGCTGAACCAAGTGTCAAAACCGCCAGCACAAACCAGCTTATAACCTGCATTTTCTGCAGCGTCAACGACTCTTCAATCACACATCCCTCTTGTCCTCTTGTTTCGGCTTTTCCTGTTTTTCCTTATCTTTATTTCGCCAGAGGATTTCAAGCAAGGTTTTATAAGCGGCGGCAATACCAAAGGCTAATCCTATAAAGGTAAACCACGGTGCGGTACGGCCATCGAAAACCTTCTGATCAAGATAAATCCCACCGCCTAAACCGACCAGGATTGCCGCGACGAAGGTGAAACCAATATGCCCATAGTTCGCCAGCAGTTGAACAAACTCTTTTTTCACATCCGACATTTTGTTCACCCGCGCCTTTGCACGCTACAATTCATCACAATATAGACGAGTTTGGTATCATGACTCCATGGCAAAGTCAATATGTTTTCACTTTTCGACCAATTTTTTGAATGACCATTCAGTCATTTTCACCGCCCGATCGAGATCACTCTCGCTGTGCGCGGCGGAAATGAAGGCAACTTCGAATTGCGACGGGGCCAGATATATTCCACCCGCCAGCATCTGCCGGTAATGCCTGGCATACATTTCGGTATCGGCCAGCATCGCCCTGGTAAAATCAGTCACCTCGGTGCCGGTAAAAAAGGCGGTCATCATGCTGCCGACCCGATTCAACCTAACCGGGACGCCAACCTTGACGGCGACCTCGTTCAACCGTTCGGCAAAAGCACTGGCTTTAGCCTCAAGCCGATCATAGAATCCGGGATTCTGCAAAAGCTTGAGGGCAGCTATGCCCGCCGCCATGGCCAAAGGATTTCCCGACAGGGTTCCGGCCTGGTAGACCGGACCGTCGGGGGCAATACAGTTCATTATCTCGGCCTTTCCGCCATATGCTCCCACCGGCAGGCCTCCGCCGATGATCTTGCCGAGGCAGGTCAGATCGGGAGAAACATCATAGAATTGCTGGGCACCGCCATATCCCAGCCGGAAACCGGTAATCACCTCGTCAAAAATGAGGACGATCCCAAGTTCGTCGGTAAGGGCCCGAAGTTTTTTCAAAAATCCCGGTTGGGGCGGGACACACCCCATGTTGCCGGCCACCGGCTCAACGATCACACAGGCAATATCGAGCTTCTCATCCCGCAAGGTGGTTTCAAGAGCCTGCTCATTGTTATAGGGAATGGAAATGGTATTTCTGACTATATCTTCCGGCACTCCCGGGCTTCCGGGAATCCCCAGGGTAAGCACGCCCGAACCGGCCTTGACCAGAAAAGAATCGGCATGGCCGTGGTAACAGCCATCGAATTTCACCACTATATTTTTACCGGTGTATCCCCTGGCCAGCCTGACTGCGCTCATGGTTGCCTCAGTCCCCGAGTTGACAAAGCGAACCTTCTCCACGGCGGGCAGCGCTTCAACCACCATTGAGGCGAGATCGATTTCAGCCGGGGTCGGCGCTCCGAAACTGGTTCCGGCAGCAGCGGCCCGGACAATAGCTTCGACAATTTCGGGATGGGCATGGCCCATGATCATCGGCCCCCAGGAACAGACAAAGTCGACATACTCGTTGCCGTCTGCATCCCAAAGAGTTGCCCCGGAAGCTCTGGTGATAAAAACCGGATCACAGCCAACCGAGCGACATGCTCTGACCGGACTGTTTACGCCGCCGGGAATGACCTTTTTGGCCTTCGCAAATAATTCGCTGGAGGTCCGAAATGACATGTTATCTCCTTCATGTATATTTGTATATCGGTAAACCTGTTCGGCCCGATTCCATTCGTTTTTTCTGGCATCTTCAGCTCAGCTGACATGGAGAGGCAATATAGCACGGAGTTCGTTTTGCTGTCAAACACCCTCCTCTTGATTTTTTATTATTTGTGAGCAATGTAGGAGACCGGATTTATAGACCTCATTAATCGACGGCTCCAACTGCTCTTTTTTCTGCTTGTCAGTCAATGGACCAGCAGGTAAAGTCCGGAGAAGGGTTGCCTCATCCAGGGATTCTTTCCATCTTTGCTTTCAACTTGTAATAATCTCATTTTCAAAGGAGACAATAATGGCCAGTGATAAAGTTCAGCAACTCAATGATGCGGAGTTTGATAACGCGATTAAATCCGAACAGCCGACGCTTGTCGATTTTTGGGCCCCCTGGTGCGGACCATGCAAAGCAATCGGCCCGGTGATCGAGGACCTTGCCGGCGAATATGAAGGCAAAGTCACCATTGCCAAAATGAACGTTGACGACAACCCTCTGACACCGGGCAAATTCGGCATCCGCGCAATCCCCACCCTCATCCTCTTCAAAGGAGGCCAGGTTGTCGATCAGATCACCGGTTCCGTAGGCAAATCACAGCTCGTAGCGCTCATCAATAAAGCCAAATAATCAAGCCAAATAATCAAGCTAAATAATCAAGCTAAATCAAATCGCCCGGGCTGTCCTCCCCGTGCAGGAATTCCCGCACTCCCGGCAGGACAGCCCTTTTTGTTTTTGTTTTTTTTCGCACACGCACCCGGACAGCTCATGAAAGATCACTACGAACTTGTTATTCTCGGCGGCGGACCAGCCGGTTTATCCGCCGGCCTCTATGCTGCCCGTGCCCGGCTTGACCACGTATTGATAGAAAAAGGTGCCCCGGGCGGACAAGTGCTGCTTACCGACTGGGTCGATAACTATCCTGGCTTCCCTGAAGGCTTGACCGGCTTCGATCTGGTTGAAAGAATGATCCAGCATGCCAAACGCTTCGATCTGAACATAGAGCTGGCTTGCGTCACCGAGGTCGATCTGCGCGACGTGCGGAAGAAAGTTCTCCATCTGGAGGATGGCGGGACGGTTACCTGTGACACCCTCATCATCTGCAACGGCGCCCGAGCAAATACCCTGAACGTTCCCGGCGAACAGGAAATGCGCGGCAAAGGCGTATCCTATTGCGGAACCTGCGATGCCCCTTTTTATCGCAACATGCATGTAGCAGTAGTCGGTGGAGGGAACACCGCAATCCAGGAAGCCGAATATTTGACAAAATTCGCCAGCAAGGTTACCGTGATACATCGCCGGGACAAACTCCGCGCCACGAAAATCATCCAAGAAATTGCATTTGCCAATAAAAAGATAGATTTCATCTGGAACAGCCGGGTTACGTCCATCGAGGGTGAAAGCGGCGTGGAGAGACTCAGTCTCATCGCAAGCGACGGCACCGCCTCGACCCTCGACGTTCAAGGGGTGTTTGTGCTGATTGGGGTGACTCCCAACAACGCCGGCCTCCCCCTTGATCTGCTCAAAGCCGATAAATGGGGATTTATTCCCACAGACATCGAATCCCGCACGGCCGTTCCCGGAGTCATGGCCGCCGGCGATATCTGCAGCAAAGATGTTCGTCAGATTGTCAATGCCGCCGGAGAAGGGGCTGTCGCTGTCCTCGCCGCGGAAAAATTCCTGCAAAGATTAAAATAACCACTACATACATGGCCCAATGATGGAGTCTCTACTTAACTTGTTTTCTATTCGATGCAAATCGTTCGTTGTTCTCATTCTCCTTATTCTCGCTCTGGGAGGCTGCGGCGATCTCAATAAATCCTTCAATTTTACCTCAATCGACGAGGAGGGAAAGGAAACCAAAGCCGCCTTGGAGCTGCCGGCCAAGAATCTCCTGATGAAAGGCATGGACGACTATAATGTCGGAAAGTATTTCACGGCGATTGAATTCTTTGAAGAAATCCTCAACAAATTTCCTTTCAGTCCGGAAGCGCCGCTCGCCGAGCTCAAAGCTGCAGACTGCAGTTACTATCTTGAGCGTTATACCGAGGCGCTGGTACTCTATGAAGAGTTTGAGAATCGTCATCCCACCAATGAAAGCATCCCCTACGTCGTTTTCCAGAGAGCAATGTGCAATTACAAGCAAATTGACCGGGTCGATCGGGATACCAGCGGGGCAATCAAGGCCATCGCCCTCTTCAAACAGCTTCTGAAAGCGTATCCCGATTCACCCTATTCGGCGGACGCCAGGGTACGCATTGCAACGGCCACCGAGTTTCTCGCCAACCACGAATATTTTGTTGTGGAATATTATGTGCGAGTGGGAAAATACGACCAGGCCAAAATCAGGATCAAGTATCTCACAGCCATGTACCCGGATACGAAAATAGCCGCGAAGGCCAACGAGATGCTCGCCTGGCTGGAAGCGGGGGATCCGCCTCAATCCTTCCTCACCTCGTGGATGCCCAAACTTAATCTGCCGAGTTGGACAATTTTTGACCAGAATGACGCGGCAAACAGTACCGCCGCTGAATGACGGGAGACGAAGGTGCAGCTCCCCTAATCACGGGACAGTAGCGATCGGAAATTGCACCTTCACTCCATTACACCATGAATTTCTCTGAAAAAATCCAGTCGCCGTTCAGGGACACTGCCATCGCCCGCACCGGACAGATGGGTACGCAGAGACTGCAGCCGGTGCATTTCTCCGCATCGAAGATTACCGCCATCTCCGGACGCTGAATATACAGGGCACCGGAAGAACAGACCCCGGTGCAGGCTCCGCATTGGAAGCAGTTTTTATCATCTCTGCGAATTCGGGCCGCCAGACGCTCGATTTTAACCCCCATGCCGCGAAGATAATCGAGTCCGGCTTTGACGTTCGTTTTACTGCTGCCCTTCAATTCAATGATCATTATTCCTTCGCGCTGAAGGAGAATATCGGCCTTGAGAATATTAAACTCGATATCATATTCCTTAACCAGCCGGTAGATAAACGGCTGGTCACTGGTATCTTTTGGAAATCTGAGAATATAAATCTGGGTGTACACCTTTATTCCTCGCTGATAAGAATGAATGCTGCAGGTAACATGGTCGTTTCTGCAATGGAAAAGCCGATACAGACAGGTTGAATGTACTTTCTGGTCATGGTAATAGCAAGTATCTTTTCGGCACAATAACCGGGCTATTCTCCTCCGGCCAGCTGAAAAAATGGTCTACTCTTGCATCGACAACAACCAACTCCTCCGCACAATGAATATGCAAACCCTGCACTCACTCTTACAAGACGTTCAAAGCGGCAACTGTTCAATAGAGCGGGCGCTTGCCCATCTTCGCAACTTCCCGGGCGAATCGGTGCCGGATGCATGCCTTGACCATCAGCGGCTGATCCGCACCGGTATCCCGGAAGTAATTTACGGTGCTTCCAAGACCGCGGAACAGATAGTGAGTATTGCCGAAGCCATGCTCAAACGGGGCGGCCCGGTCATCGCCACCCGGGTAGAGCGGGAGAAAGCCGAAATACTGCTGCAAAAACTCCCGCACTTTCATTATGCCGGCGCTGCAAGGATGCTTATCTGCAACCCGGCCGCGGAGGACCCAACCAGATACCTGGGCCGAACTCTGGTCATATCCGCCGGAACCTCAGATATTCCGGTGGCGGAAGAGGCCCGGCTGACCCTCGAAAGCCTCGGCCATCCGGTGGATAAACTCTACGATGCGGGAGTGGCCGGAATCCATCGACTCCTGAGCCGGCAGCAGCTCCTGCAGCAGGCGAAAGTTATTATTGTCGTAGCCGGCATGGAAGGAGCCCTGCCGAGTGTGGTGGGCGGTCTGGTCAGCTGCCCGGTTATTGCCGTGCCAACCTCGGTCGGTTACGGGGCCAGCTTCGGCGGAATCGCCGCGCTTCTGGGAATGCTGAACAGCTGCGCGCCAGGGCTCGCGGTTGTCAATATCGATAACGGCTTCGGTGCAGCATGCATGGCCGAAGCCATAAACCGTAAGTAAATGAGCAGGCCGCCCTGCTGCAAAGGGATTCGAATCAGGTTTTTCCAATTATAACGAGCTGAACCTTGCAAGATTCGGGCTTTGCGTTATAATCGCAGAGCTTGGTGCCAAGCTCCTTAAAGCACCCAATCCAGCTTCTTCCTCCAGAACAATTCAGGGATAACAATGAACACAACACTCAAACTGAAACTCGCCTTTCTTGTCGCGGTCATCCTCCTTTCAATAACCACCGTGGTTCCTTCCATTTTCCCCGGAGCCCCGACCTGGTGGAAGACCTATCTGGCCCCGGAGGGGCTGCGACTGGGGCTTGATCTGCAGGGCGGAATGCACCTGGTCCTAAAAGTCAACCTGAAAAAGGCCGAAGAAAATACCCTCGAGTTTGCCGCAAACGATCTGAAAGATTCCCTGAGCGAACAGTCCATCAGCGCGGTACGCACCTCTACTCCGGGCACCGACACGGTTATTCTCACTTTGCCGAATACCGGCGCCGTCGATAAAGTCAAGAGCCTGATCACCGAGGATTTCCCGGACATTGACGCCCGGATTGACGCCAGGGAGGGGAGTTTTCCTCGAATTATTCTGACCTTGAAGGAGGAGAAGAAGACCTTCATCAAAAACCACGCGGTTGACCAGTCGCTGGAGATATTGCGAAACAGAATCGACCAGTTTGGTGTTGCCGAGCCCGTCATCATTCGCCAGGGAGAAGACGAAATTGTTATCCAGTTGCCCGGCGTCAAAGACACCGAGCGGGCCCTCAAACTCCTCGGCGATACCGCACAGCTCGAATTCAAACTTGTGGCCGATGCTTCCGGTCTGAACCTGCAGGATCTTGTGCAACAGGCACGTGCAGCCAAGGAGTGGCAGGATGGTGAAAGCATGAGCAAGCTCAACCGTGCTCTGCAGAACAAACTGCCGGACAATACCTCGATCTATTTCGAGAAAGAGATCGACAAGGTAACCAAGAAAGTTGCCACCATCCCGATCCTCCTGGAAAATAAGATCTTGATGACCGGCGACATGATCAAAGATGCCCAGGTGCGCATTGGCGGCAGTTTCAACGAACCATATGTCGGCCTTGATATGACCAGCCACGGCGGTAAGGTCTTTGCCCACATTACCGAAAAAAATGTCGGCAGAAGGCTGGCGATCGTGCTTGATGAGGTGGTCCGCTCGGCGCCGGTTATTCGTGATCGAATTCTCGGCGGCTCCGCCCAGATCACCGGCAGCTTCAGCCACGAGGAGGCCGCTGACCTGGCCATTGTGCTCAGGGTAGGCGCCCTGCCTGCGCCGGTCGATATCATCCAGAATATGACCGTCGGGGCAAGCCTTGGCAAGGATTCGATTTCCCAAGGTCTTACCGCCGGAATTTACGGAACCATCATGGTTCTTGCCTTTATGATCATCTACTACCGGCTGGCCGGGTTCTTCGCCAACTCCGCCATGGTGCTGAACATCGTGCTGCTGTTTGCCGGTCTTGCCGTCCTGAATGCAACCCTTACCTTGCCGGGAATCGCCGGTATTATCCTGTCGATCGGGATGGCGGTGGATGCCAACGTTCTTATTTATGAACGAATGCGGGAAGAATTTTTATTAGGCAAATCAGTCCGGTCGGCAGTGGAGGCCGGGTACGGCAAGGCCTTCTTCTCCATCGTCGATTCCCAGGTCACTACGCTGATAACCTCACTGGCTCTCTTCTTTTTCGGAACCGGCCCCATCAAGGGCTTTGCCATAACCCTTACATTGGGAATTATATTCAACCTGTTCGCCGTCCTTTTTTATTCACGCTTTATCTTTGATGCGATTAATGCGATAAAACCATTGAAGAAAATCACCTTTATGCGCCTCGCTAAAACGCCCCATTTTGACTATATGAGGGTTAAAAATATTACCTATGCGGTTTCCATTACCATGGCCGTTATCGGTTTTATTGCGTTGGTTCAAATTTCCTTGGGCCGGGCCAATCTGGGTGTCGATTTCTCCGGCGGTTCGTTGCTGCAATACAAGGCAAGCCAGGAATTCACTATTGCTGAAGTCAGAGATGCCCTGACTCAAAATGGGCTGTCGGAAGTTGATCTGCAAAAAGTAGAGAATGAGCAACGGCTTATTGTCAAAATCAAAAAGACGGAAGTGGTTGTCGCCAAACATGCGGGCAAGGTCAGCAGTATCCTTTCGGAGCAATTACCCGACAAGAAATTCGTTCTTGAGGGTGAATCTGAAATCGGTTCCTCGGTCAGTGCTTCCCTTCGCGATAAAGCGATAACTGCAATTATCATCTCTTTTATCGGCATTATCATCTATTTGGCATTCCGATTCGATATTCGCTATGGTATCGCTGCATGCGTCGCAACCTTCCACGACATTTTCGTTGTAATCGGCATCTGCTGGTTAATGAACATGGAATTCACCCTGCTCATCGTCACCTCTCTTCTCACCCTGGCGGGATACTCCCTCAACGATACCGTTGTTGTTTTTGACCGTATCAGAGAAAATAAGCCGAAAACCGAAAAGTATATCCGCGACGAAACTATCAACGACAGTATCAATCAGGTGCTCAGCCGGACTCTCATCACTGGTTTAACCACCCTCTTCACCCTCCTTTCCTTGCTATTCTTCGGCGGGACGGTACTCCATGACTTTGCCTTTGTTCTTCTCATTGGTATCCTGATCGGCACATATTCTTCAATCTTTGTCGCCAGTCCCATCCTGACCTTGTGGAAAAGAAAAACGGTATAGGAATTAGACATGGTTGCAGCAGCACATTTACCTGAATACGTCACCCGCCTTGATGGCGGGGAAACATTCACCTTCGCCTGCCATCCCGGGGTACAATGTTTTACCGACTGTTGCCGTATGCTCGAACTGGCCCTCACCCCGTACGATGTACTGCGCCTGAGAAAAGCCACCGGACTGACCTCTCGCCAACTGCTGGAAGACTACATCATCATTGAACAGGATCCCGGGGAACCTTTCCCCAGGTTGTATTTGACCATGGTCGATGATGGCCGAGCCAGCTGTGTCTTTATCGCCCCGCAGGGTTGCACCGTGTACCCTCATCGGCCTTCGGCCTGCCGCGCCTATCCTCTCGGCCGGGCCGCGGTGAAAACCGGCACCGGGGCGATTACCGAGCATTTCGTCCTGATAAAAGAAGACCACTGCCGTGGCTTTCTTGAAGCGGCGCAACAGACAGCGATCCAGTATGGGATTGATCAGGAATTATCCGTCTATAACCGATTCAACGATGCGGTTATCCGGATTCTCCAGCATGATGCGATACGCCAGGGTCTTATTCCTTCACAAAAGGACATTGATCTCTTTATCCTTGCCCTCTACAACCTCGACACTTTTCGCGAGATGTTGAACGAAGACAAACTGGAATCACTAATCCTTCCCCCATCCGAGAAAGATCGTTTGCGGGATGATGAGGAACTGCTGCTGTTTTCCATCGATGTAGTGCACCGGCAGCTCTTTGCCATCTTTTAGGTTTTCAGAACAACCTGACAAACCACCGGCCAGAAGGAACCAACCGCCATGCTGAGACTCATCATATTCGATTGTGACGGAGTCATGTTTGACTCGAAAAAGTCCAATACCATGTATTATAACTACCTGCTCGCCCAGTTCGGCCTGCCACCGATGAACAGTGACGAGGAGGATTTTGTCCATATGAACAACGTCAGCGAATCCATCATTCATATCTTCCGGCACTACCGGCAGCCGTCACTTGCGGAAGTACACGCCTTCCGGCGGCAAACCAAATATGACCCCTTTCTGCAATATATGGAGATCGAGCCGGATCTCCGGACTTTTCTTGAAATAACCAGTCCCAAATATCATCTGGCGATTTCCACCAATCGCACCAACACCATGATCCCGCTCTTACAGCGCTATGGCCTGGAAAAATATTTCGGCATCGTCATGACCGCGGAAACCGCTACACGACCTAAGCCCGCCCCGGACGGTCTTGTTGCCATACTCAATCACTTTGGATGCCGGCCGGAGGAGGCGGTCTTTATCGGCGATTCAACCATTGACGAACAACATGCCGCCGCCGGCCGGGTGTCGCTTATCGCCTTCAAGAATCCCGCCCTGCAGGCTCAATACCACGTTCAGAGTTTCCTGGAAATCCTCGAATTGCCTCCGTTTACCCTCTTGGAACAACGTCATGAATAACTACCGCTCGTGTTCCTCGTCAACCCGCTTGACCCCTTCCATGAGCAGGCTCATAAAATCTCCGATCTCGGCTGCCCGCATATCCTGAGGCAAAAGTCCGGTGGTGAAGCGATAATGCCCCTTTTTTTCGGCAAGGATTTTAAAAACTGCGTCCTCATTCCGCCACTCGCCATAACTGGCATTGATGAGGCAGCCCTCTCGAAACGAAACCTTCCGGTGCCTTGGGGAAGGTCCATGGACAGCACTCCGGTCTTTTGATGCATATGGAAGATCTGAAACAATTCGGCAGGAACAATTTCATCGATTCTGCCGATCATGCACGATTCGAAATCCCGGGCCCGGGCTGCGCTGGACTTTCGTAATCGAGCGGCGAGCAGCTGGGCCATAAATGACTGCACGGCCGGGTTATCGTCAAACAAACGGCCAAAGATATCTCCGGCTATGGCCAGCACCTTGGCTTTTTTTATGGCCCGCACTGTCGAGACGGCCACATCGGCACCGAGATAACTCATCTCCCCGCAGAGTTCTCCCGCCTTGATGGCAGTCTGCTGACCGCCCTCCTCGACCAGGAGTTCACCGGAAAAGACAATGTAGAGATTCAGATTCGTTTCTCCTTTCCTGATCAGAACGGCTCCTTCCTCGACGATAATCTCGTGGAATTGAGCGAGGATCGATGCAATTTGCTCGGCTGGAAACATCCGAAGGAAGGGACTGTCGATAACGCTTGCGGCAATTCCCGCAGCCTCCGATGCAATCATGGCTCCTGCTCCTTCCTCCGCAATCACGTGCTGCTGCGCATCGGACCGGACCAGAGAGAATTTGATCAATCCCTTGCAACCACTGCAATTAAATACTTTTCCCCGATATTGATGCAATTCCACGGGTTGTTCTCGCAGAAAGGTGAACAACAGCTCGGTCATGTCACGGACAAGAATCAGACAAACCTCCTTGTTTGCCGGACAGGCAAGGGTCTTTTCAGAAAGTTGCAGCCCTTCCCCCACTCTGTAGAGAGGGCAATTCTTTTCCTCAACTATCGAAAAAACTGCACTGAATGCTTTCATTTACATCACAGGAATAAGGCTCGCTTGCGGCAAGCCAGGACTCGCCCGGAACCCGGGTTTTCATCTCATTTCAGAAGCCAATAC
>CAYTVF010000044.1:109-15438 GCA_964441345.1 uncultured Desulfopila sp.
CAATCCCCTCCCGTCAAGGGAGGGGAGGCTAAAAACCAATCGGACAAAGTGTATCCTATTGAAATAAACTGAATAGTTACCTGTTTTTTTTATCGCAACCTTGTTGGGGGCATCCTCAGTAAATCGAATTTTTGTTTAGCTTCCAAGGCTCGACATGGACCCGACATGGCCGCGACATAAGGCCACCCGGGACCCTACTTCCCCTGATGTCCTCTACGCTTTCTCCGATTCCGGGAGTACAAAGAAAGAAAAGGAAGCATCTCTCGGTTCCATGTCGCAGAAAAAGTATTTTGGCAAAGGAGTGATAAACATGAAAAAGATAATAGCGGCGGCAACCATTCTTCTATTGTGTATGGCAGGTACATCTTCTGCCTTTGCTCGAGGATACGACCACGGGAACTATGGCGGATACAGCAGCAGATATGACGGGGGGTCGCACCATCATCGATATCGGGGCGGCCATCGTAACGACGGTCTCGGAATTGCCGTCGGGGTAGTGGGCGGCCTTCTTCTTGGCTCCGCACTGATACAGGCGGCGGCTCCGCCGCCAACGGTTGTCTACGAAGCTCCCCCTGTAACGTATCGGCCGTCGAGAATCTGCGTGGAAGAGAGAATAGTCGACGGCGAGTGGCGGGTCAGCAGATATGACGGCCGGCAAGTCTGGGTATCGTTTCCTTATCCGGTAACCCGGAGAGTCGAGGTTTCCTGCTACTGAGCAAAGGTTGAACCCGACTCTTGCTCAATCCTTCCGGCAGAAGCCGAATGTGACAGGATGCCGAAAGGCGGGACTTATATTTTTTCATCTCGTCCCGGCGACATGACTTTAGGCAGATAGCGTCCGACGCGCAGATCGAGCACGATATCGGGCCGGTATTCGGTGATGAAGCTTTGCAGATCCGGCAGGGTCATGTCCCGACTATAAACTACATCTTGGAATGTCTCGGAAAAATAATCATGCAGCCCCTCGCCGAAAGAATCCGAGATCACCAGCGCGCGCAAGGCCGCCCCTGCCGGACAGCCGTTTGCCGTAAGCGATTGCCCCGCGGGGAGCGTTTTCGAAGTAATGATTCTATCCTCGGGTTCGGCACATGGGCGCTGCACATCCCAGTCTTCTACCTCCTCGGAGATTCCTCCGATTAAACCCATCACCAGAACGAGGTCACTCCCGGTAGTACTCATTCCCGGCCGTTTATCGAACCTGTCCTCAGGCAGCGGGACGACCTCCGGATACCACTGTCTGATTCGTTCTATAATGGCGCGGTAGGCAAAATATGCCCCCCGCGGATTCCAGTGCGAATCCGTCTTGAAGTAGATGTGGCCCGTTGTTTTAGCTTGTCGCAGAGTTTCTCCCAGATCCAGGAAGTGGTCGGACATCGGGCTGTCGTGCATCCGGGTATTCATCGCCTCCAGCATCGTCGTTCCCGCCTTGCCATTAAACCTTGCCGGAAGAAACTCCGGATAGAGGCATTCCTTGTTGGGTGCGATGGCGACAAGATAGTTCGCCCCAAGCTTTTGGAGCATCTGCTGGCGCAGGGCGATGAGATTCTCCCAGGAACCGGTCGATTCAGCATCGGTTTTGCCCGATTTTCCAAGATAGTCGTGCAAGGCCCAGTCACCCATATAAAAATACCAGCCTTCCTCTCCGGCCAAGACCACAAAATGAGGTGATCTTCGGAAGAGCTTGACCCGCATCAGACTGTTCAGGAAAACCAGTTCTTCCCGCTGAAAGAGGTGATCTTTCAAATAGTCGGTCAGAGATTTTGGCCAGGCAGTCAGCGAAGTTGCGGTCCCGGAAAAACTCGGGAACCTGGCAAGCGGCCGTTTTTCCTGCTGAGAGATGGCCTTTTTTTCGGAGAAAATTGTACCCAAAAAAAACAAAGCGAGAACCAGCAGGAAAATGATCGACAGCGCAGTCCGGGCAAAAGTTTTACCACGAGTCATAGCGATCAGAAACGAAAGTAGATGAAGGGTTTGTAGGTGTCCGCCGCCAGTTCCATCAGGGCCAGGAGGAAGAGGACAGAGAGATTGATCACCTTGATGCCGGCAAGGAAATTGAAGAGCAATTCTTGCCGACTTGTTCGAGTACCTGCCAAACGATGAAGAGAGTCCGTCAGCAAAGGTATCAACGGAAGGGAAAACATGCATGACAAGGCCAAAACCACGGCAACTTGACTGTCCATCTTAAGAAGGATCCAGGGGTTGGCCTGCGGCAATGATCCGAGACCCAGCATGGCGCCCAGATAGTGCCAGGCCTCTCCCAGATTGTCGTCACGAAAAATCACCCAGCTGACCAGGATAAAAAGCAACAGGTAGACATGGCGGACTGCTCCGGGCAGACGGGCCAGGAGAGCGGCCAGTCGCCAACGCTCAAGAACCAGTAAAGCCCCATGCATCAGGCCCCAGGCAATGAAGTTCCAGCTGGCGCCGTGCCAGAGACCGCAGAGCAGGAATACGGCACAGAGGTTACAATACGTCCGCAAATGGCCCCGCCGGTTCCCGCCCAGAGGAATGTAAAGATAGTCGCGAAACCATTGGGAGAGGGTAATATGCCATCGCTGCCAGAATTCCTGTACCGACTGGGCCATATAGGGATAATTGAAATTTTCCGGCAAACGAAACCCGAACATCAGCCCCAGGCCGATAGCCATATCCGTGTAACCTGAAAAATCGAAATAGATTTGCAGCATATAACAGACAGAACCCAGCCATGCGATGCCGACCGACAATTCAGCAGCAGGGGCCTGGAAAATGGGATCGGCAATTTCGGCCAGACCATTGGCAAGCAACAGCTTTTTCCCCAAGCCGACGATAAATCGCTCTACCCCGGATGAGAAATCCGCGAGTGTCACCCGACGAAGGCCAAGCTGTGGCACGGCTTCGGCATATCGCTGAATCGGACCGGAAAGGACTTTGGGAAAAAACGCCAGATACAGACCGAGCTGAAAAGGGTTTTTTTGTCCTGGGGCTCTGCCGCTGAAGAGATCGACAAGATAAGAAATTGCATGGAAAGCAATAAAGGAAATCCCTAACGGGATATGCGACTCCTTCGGTATGTGTAAGGAAGCATGCAGGTTGGGCAACACATCATTGAGTGTCTGAATGAGGAAGGCGGTGTATTTGTAGTAAATGAGCGGGAAGAGGTTTGCGGCAATCCCAAGAGCGAGGGTCGCCCGCCGTTTCCATCCGGACTGCAATTGCAGCAGAATGAGGCCGAAGAGATAGTTGCCGGCGATGATCCAGAGAAGGACGGGCAGTGCTATTATTCCTCCCCAGGCATAAAACAGGATGCTAGCAAGCAACAGGGTTGCATTGCGCAGATGGCGTCCGCCCAGATGGTAGAGAGCCAACGTAACAGGCAGGAAGAAGAAAAGAAAAAACAACGAGCTAAAAGGCATGGCGATATCTCGAGTACATTCTGTTTGTCGGATGAGCGAGGCGATCCTCATTCGCATCTTCTTGTACAATCCCGGGGATCCATTCAGCTAGCTCTATGGACCAAGTTCCCCCTCCCCTTGCGGGAGGGGGTCAGGGGGTGGGGGAAGCCGCAAAGAGCAACTTCGTTCCAAACTCACCCACGCTTGCAGCAACCTCACCCACCCCTCGATCCCCTCCCGTCAAAGGAGGGGAGGGGGGAATAGTTATAATCCCGACCGGCAGAATACCCCTTGTGTGGCGAAAATGCGAATAAATATTGGTCTGTTATTTCTGTCGTCTGGTCAAAGCAATTGAGAGGCGGACGAAAATACTAACGATGGTTGCTATCCGTGGATGGCGGCCTTGTCAACGTTCAGAGCGGCTTCTTTCAGCACCTCGGCAAGCGTCGGGTGAGCGTGGCAGGTGCGGGCCAGATCTTCACTGCTGGCGGCAAAATTCATGGCGACAACCGCTTCGGCGATGAGGTCGCCGGCATGCGGCCCGATTATATGAACCCCGAGGATCCGGTCGGTCGCCTGGTGGGCGATGATCTTGACCAGCCCGTCGGCATTGCCCTGGGCCAGCGCCCGGCCGTTGCCTTTGAAGAAAAAGGTCCCGGTTTTGATCCCCACCCCTTCTGCCCTGAGCGATTCTTCGGTCCGCCCGACGGACGCCACCTCCGGATGGGTGTAGACGATACTCGGCAGCGCCTGATAATTGACATGGCCGTAGCCGGTAAACATCTGTTCGACGCAGGCCACCCCTTCTTCCGATGCCTTGTGGGCGAGCATCGCTCCGCCGATCACATCGCCGATTGCATAGATCCCCGGGATTGAAGTCTGCCAGTGGGAATCGACCTCGATGAATCCCCGGTTGTCGGTCCGGCCGCCCAGTTCGGCAAAGCCCAGCCCTTCCGTGCAGGGTTTGCGGCCGGTGGCCATCAGAACTTTCGCGGCTGTCAGCGGTTCCCTGCCGGCAATGGCGACCCGGCATCCCTCGCCGGTCCGCTCGATGCCTGTTATCGCGGCGCCCAGGAGAAACTTCAGCCCCTGTTTTTTAAAGAGGCGCAGGGCCTGCTTGGAGATCTCTCCGTCGGCCGTGGGCAGCACCCGGTCAAGATACTCCACCACCGTTACCTCCGCGCCGAGACGGTGCCAGACCGATCCCAGCTCCAGGCCGATGGCGCCGGCCCCGACCACCACCAGATGCTTCGGGACCGCGGTAAACGCCAGCGCCTCGGTGCTCGATACCACCTGTATCCCGTCTATTTCAACCCCCGGAATCGTCGCAGCCTTGCTTCCCGTCGCGATGAGGATCGCTTTAGCCTGCACTGCCTGCACTGTCAGATCCCTTGCGCCGGTTACCCGGACCGTGTGGTTGTCGATGATGCGGGCCGTGCCCGCAATCCGCGCGATCTTGTTTTTTTTAAAGAGGAAATCCACGCCGGCGGTGAGGGTCTTGACAATTGCATCCTTGCGCGCCATCATCGCCTCAAGGTCGAAAGCGACATCTCCCACAAGTATGCCGTGGACCACCATGGCTGTTCTGCATTCGTGATATCTATGCGACGATTCGAGCAGCGCTTTGCTCGGGATGCAGCCGACATTCAGGCAGGTGCCGCCGAGGGTGGTGTCTCGTTCCACACAGGCGACCCTTTGTCCCAGCTGGGCGGCGCGGATGGCGGCTACATATCCGCCGGGTCCGGCGCCGATCACCAGCAGATCATATTTTTTGTTTTTTTTCGTTTTCGTTCTCGTTTTCGTTCTCATTTTCGTTTTCGTTCATGTCCGCAGCCATCGTCAGATCTCCAGCAGGAGTTTTTGCGGTTCTTCGATCCGCTCCTTGATACCCTTTAAGAAACTCACCGCTTCACGTCCGTCGATAATGCGGTGGTCGTAGGATAAGGCCAGATACATCACCGGCCGGATCTGCACCTGGCCGTTGACCGCCACCGGCCGATCCTTTATCGCATGGAGCCCGAGGATGGCGCTCTGCGGAGGATTGACGATGGGCGTGGAAAGCATCGACCCGTACACCCCGCCATTACTGATGGTGAAGGTGCCGCCGCGCAGTTCCTCCGGCGTCAGGGTGTTCTTTTTTGCCTTCTGGCCGAAGTCGGCGATCCGCTGCTCTATCTCGGCAAACGCCGGGCCCAGGTCGGTCCGCAGTTTTTTTACCTCCGACATGTCCACTTCGTTGAAGGTGGTCAGCATTGCCATGCTCTGGGTGGCTGCCAGCAACCGCGCCGCGATGGTCCGGCGGAGCAGACTCATGGGTACGCGACGCTCCTTGCCAGGTTCTTCTGGCCGCGTGGCCGGCCGACTCGGAAGCCGGCGCTCGTCCGCCCGGGTCGAGGCCGCTTTGGCCGCGGCAAGCATGGCATCCTCTTTCAAAATCCGTCCGCCGGGGCCGGTCGGGGTCGCCTGCTCCACGGGAATGTGCTGCTGGGCCAGCACTCGGGCCGCCGACGGCATGACCTTTACTTCCGCGTCGACGGTTTCAGCTTCGGTTTCGGCTTCGGGTTCCGCCGCCTGTTCGCCGGCGTCATCATCGCCGCGGATGGCCGCCTTTTCCGTGTCGATACGGCCGATGATCTCGCCTATCCCCGCGGCATCCCCTTGCTGCTTGACGATCTCGACCAGAACTCCTCCCCGCGGCGCCGGGATTTCCACCGTGGCTTTCTCGGACTCTATGGCGACCATAGGATCGTCCAGGCGTATCGTATCGCCGATCTTGACCAGCCATTCGCCGATCTCGACTTCGTTAATCGATTCACCCAGGTCGGGCACTGTAATGTCGATAATCATCCTTTCCCCCCGTTCTCGAATGCTTGGTTTATAAGCAGGGTCTGCTCGAATTTATGACTGGCCGCCGATCCCGTAGCCGGCGTAGCCGACTCGGGACGGCCCACTTTATCAAAGGACCAATGCTGCTTGAGCCGCTCCCCGAATTTGAGGCGAATAAAAGGATAGGCCCCCATGTTGAGGGGTTCTTCCTGCACCCAGAGCAGGGGGATTCCTTTGGGGTATTGCGCCAGGGCCGCCATCAGGGTTTCGTCCGGCAAGGGGTAGAGCTGCTCGATGCGGACGATGGCGACATCGGTTACGCCCCGGGCCTGCCGGCCGGCGAGCAGATCGTAATAGATTTTGCCGGTACAGCAGAGGATCCGCCGCACATCCCCCGCAACAACCTCGTCATCGGGAATAATTTTCCGGAAAGTGCCGGCGGCAAGACTTGCCAGCGGAGAAACCGCGCCGGGATGGCGGAGCAGGCTTTTCGGCGACATGACAATCAACGGCTTCCTGATCCGGCGCATGACCTGACGCCGCAGGAGGTGGAAGATCTGCGCCGGTTCGGTGGGCGACACGACCTGGTAATTGTCGGTCGCCGCCAGGGCCAGATAGCGCTCCAGGCGACCACTGGCATGTTCCGGTCCGGTACCTTCCAGGCCGTGGGGCAAAAGCAGCACCAACCCCGCCAGCAGATTCCATTTGGTCTCGGCCGAGGCGATAAACTGATCGATATAGACCTGGGCCGCATTGGCGAAATCGCCAAACTGCGCTTCCCACACCACCAGCGATTCGGGAAAGGCCGTGGCGTAACCGTACTCGAATCCGAGGACCGCCCCTTCGGTGAGCGGGCTGTTGACGATATCGATCCGGCCCTGGGGCGTGACGACATGGGCCAGCGGCATAAAGACTGCGCCGTTCTCCATATCGTGAAGGACGCTGTGCCGATGGCTGAAAGTCCCCCGCTGACTGTCCTGGCCGCATATTCGCACCGGCACCTGCTCGTCGACCAGGGAGGCCAGGGCCAGCGATTCGGCGGCACCCCAGTCCAAGGGACTCTCGCCGGCAAACATCTGCGACCGGGCATCCAGCAATTTGCCGATTTTCGGGTGAACATTGAATCCCGGCGGAACCGAAGTAAGTGAAATGCCGAGACGTTGCAGCCTCTCGACGGCCACGCCCGTCATGACCTCCGGAACCTGATCGTCGGCCCCGCCGACATAGGGCCCATGGGCGGGCATAAACAAACCGGCTCGCTTCGAACCGCTCTCCTTATCGCTCACCAGCCTGCGGTATTCCTCCTCCAGATGCTGCTCGCGGGAATGACGAATAGTCTCCGCTTCCGCAGGCGTCAGTTCGCCGAGGGAAACCAGATGTTCCGTGTACTGCTTCATCACCGTCGGCCGCCGGTCGATCTGCCGGTACATGAGCGGCTGGGTAAACCTGGGTTCGTCACCTTCGTTATGGCCGCGGCGGCGATAACAGTACATATCCAGGACCACATCGCATTGAAATTCCCGGCGAAAATCGAGGGCCACGTCGAGACACTGGGCTACCGCGTCGGGGATCTCGCCGTTTACGTGGAAAATAGGCGACTGGAGCATCTTGGCTACATCGCTGGCATAGGTCGTGGACCGGCCTTCCGCCGGCAAAGTGGTAAAGCCTATCTGGTTGTTGACCACCACATGGAGGGTTCCTCCCACGGTAAAGCCGGTCAGATTGCTCAGGTTGAGGGTCTCCTGAATGATCCCTTCCCCGGCCATGGCGGCATCGCCGTGGATCAGAATCAATAGTCCTTTTTGCGTACTCTCGTGGCCTTGCCTGACCTGCTGGGCCTTCAGCGCCCCTTGCGCCACCGGCCCGACAAACTCCAGGTGACTGGGGTTGAACGAGAGGTCGAGAACGACCCTTTTGCCCTCGTCGGTACTCCACACCCGATGGTACCCCTTATGGTACTTGACGTCGCCCCGGCCGATATTCAATTGTGCATCCGTATCCTGGAATTCGCCAAAGATCGCATGGGGATGTTTCCCCATTATATTGGCCAGAACGTTGAGCCGGCCGCGATGGGGCATGCCGATGACGATATTGTCCACCCCGTGGGCGGCGGCTTTTTCAATAGCCTGATCGAGAAGGGGAATGAGGGTTTCCGCCCCTTCCAGGGAAAACGACTTGGCTCCGACAAATTTTTTCTGAATGAACTGCTCGAAAACCACCGCATCCGTCAACCGTTCCAGGATCCGGATCTGTTGCTTTTTGGTCAGCACTATGGTGTTTTTCGACAATTCCATCCGGTTCTGCAGCCATTCCCGTACGCTCAGGTCATCGATATGCATGAACTGCACGCCGATAAACCCCGTGTAGGTTTCTTTCAGGATCTGAATGATCTCACGCAGGGGCAGCGCCTGCTGTCCGGAAATATGACCGAAGTTGAACAGCAGATCGAGATCGTCGTCGGTCATGCCGTAATAGCCGGGCTCCAGTTCAGGCAGCGACGACCGGGGGTTCCCCAGCGGGTTAACCTTGGCCAGAAGGTGGCCGCGCACCCGATAGTTCCGCACCAGGTGACTGACATTGTATTGCAGAAACGACATTGCTTCGGCCCGGCCGCACCCGGCGCACATTTTCCCGCCGGGGCCGAATCCCTGGTGCAGTTGATGCCGGCCCAGCGCCAGTCGAGGAGAGATCTCCGGCGTGGGTGGTTCCGATTGCCGAAGCTCATCGAAATAGTCCCGCCACTCGGGTGGGACGGCCTGGGGATCCTGCCGATACAGTCGCCAGATTTGTTCCGCATAGCCGATGTTGTCGATACTTGGAGGCTCCATTTTCATTTTCGTTCCTTCTGGCCGATTGTGCCGCACGTGCCGCACCATACTCCTTCCCCCTCCCCTCGCGGGAGGGGGGGAGGGGGAGGGGGAGGCCAAAACCAATCAGACAAAGTGCATGCTATTGAAATATACTGAATAATTTCATTCATTTCATGCTGCCGTGCGGAGGCCGTTGTGATTTTTTGCATGGTTCCGGCACACCGCCTATTTATCTTAGCAAAAGCAGGTCCGGAAGAGCAAGGATTTGCTTCATTTGCAGGATAGATATCGATTTCGCTTCCCCCTTTTTCCAGCTACCGGGCCGGCTTGTTAATCCTCTGTTGATTCTTATATTGAAAGGAGCAGCGGTATGGATCTCTGCTGTGCGGTCAATCTGCAAAGGGAGGTGGCAATTATGGTTACCAAAGAACAATTATGTAAAAAAATAGAGGAAGTTATCCCCAATGCCGGGGTGTGCGGCGTTGATTTCGATGTCGAATTCGATGAAAACGTTCAGGCATGGGCGGTGGATCTGCACCATGGTCATCATCATCTGCGAACGTTCATCGAAACGGACGAGGCGAGCAGCTGCGTGGAAGGGAAGTTATGCATTCCGCTGGGAATGCAGGTTGCACAGCTTAAGCGCAATTTCGATCTTACTTCCTGTGCCGAACAATAATATCCGGGAATTCTCCACCGCGTATCAGCGGGTCGGAGAAAGGAGGAATGGCAACTCGCCTTGACGGGAATGGTATTGTTCCGGTCACGGCGAGTTGCACCTGGAAACGTAAAATCCCACCCCGCCTGCGGGGCGATCCTCCACCTGCATCAATAAAATGGATTGGCGAAGTACTTCTTGCCGTCAAAGCTGGTAAAGAATACCTGGGGCGGTTTCGGCAGCCCGGCAATCTTCCATGCTTTTATCGGGTCGACAAATTCGTCCGTGATGCAGCTGGGGGATGATGCCCCAATTTTTTTGCACACGTATTTGAGAATGGGGAAGGAGTGATTTTCTTGAAAATACACTCTCAGGAAATTCAGGATCTCCAGCTTCGATTTGCTGAGACCGTGAATCCCTTCGTGCTCGGCCAGCGCCGCTGCTATCTCTTCGTTCCATTCATCCGACCTGGCGAGGAAACCTTCCTGATCGACTTCGATTCTGGTATTACCGATTGCTAACTGAGACATAACGTACCTCCCTTGAATGAGTGCGCAGAGTCCGACGGTATATGAAAAAAACCGTTGCCTGCTTGCCTGCCAGCCTCCATTTGCCCCGGCATGGCGGGAAAGCGGTGTTCTCTTCATATCACAATGTAGTGTGGGAATGGGGCTTGTCAATCTTGGGAGTTTGCCCAAAACCAAACAAACGCGTACGGTGTTTTCCTTGTTTTTTCTTCCTTAGGGAGATTCTCTCTCCATCATATGGTGCCGGTACAGGAACATCCTTGCTTCCGGCCGGAATGTTCACGGCTCTCGGATGGAAGCGGTACGCCAAGATACCGGGCGGCCAGATCGTCAAGCATCCAGCGAGCTCTCACTGCCCATGGCGGAAACTGGGCGGCTGCCGCCAGATCGCTGGGGCTGCATCACAGCAACCTGCATAAACTGGCCGGTCGGCTGAACAGGGGATGACCGGAATCTCCTGGCAGAGATTCCGGGGCGGTGGGTGGGTTCTTTCGTTCTGATATTATTTGATTTTACTTGGATTGCAGAGATGTTCGGGGTCTGCCGATACGCTGCCGCAAGCGTCGCATGAATATTGCATGCTCATGAGTTTGTCTTCGCAAACCTGGACTGCGGGAGCACCGCAAAATTTGCTGTCGAGTTCCTCGCTGGTCGGGTTGCAGAGGTTGCTGGAATCGTCCGCGGCCGCGCCGCAGTTCTGACATGTATAAGACATCTTGATCCTCCTTTGGCTGGATTTAAAAAAACAGGCCCGTTTCGCGGCGATGGACAGTAGGGTTGGCACCGTCTAAAATCTCACTCGTAAAAAAACAAAGATACGATAATGTCTTTCAGGCGATTGCCTGCCGTAGAAAACGGGGGAACCTAGGGAAGACGCTAAGCGGTGTGGAGAAGCTTGTCAATGCGGGAGGACCTTGCCAAATGATATCCCTTCGCTGCGGCAGCTGATCGAACCGATCGGCTGGAAAATCGGCATTCCTCCGGAGGATTGTGCCGCCGGCGAGGCAGGCGCGAGCAGTTCCGGTAACTTTCAGGGAACGATGTCAGGAGGGCGCGGCGACTAAAAGTACAGGATAGGGTTGCGCGGCCTGATGGAGTTGAAATAACTTGCGAAATCCGGAGGCAGGTGATAGCTATGATCTTGTGGACAGATTCTGCCGCAGGTATCTGAAGCATCGTGCAAAGCAAGGCCCGAAGAAGAGAAAAGCGGCTGCGGGCGGATGGCGCCGCGGCCGGGCTGGCAAGATCGGCAAACCCTCGAACAAGGAGGTTGGCATGGAAAGTGAGACCGGCGGAAAAAGCTTTACCGAACTGCACGGACGTGCCCAGTCTTTCCTTACGGCAAAGGCCGAAAAGGCGGATATGACCCAGCAAGATATCCGGCAATTGGTGCACGAACTCGACACCTACCAGATCGAACTGGAACTGCAGAACCACGAGCTGCGCCACGCCCGGGCGGAACTCGAACAGACCAACCGCCGCTATGCCGATCTCTATCAGTCTTCCCCGGTTGCATATTTTACCCTGAGCGACAAGGGGATAATTCTTGAGGCCAACCTGACCGCGGCGGATATGCTGGGGGCGGGACGAGGAGAACTGCACAACCGGCCGTTTTCCGACTTCATCGTCGCCGATGATCAATATGTGTTTAATCGCCACCGGAAAAAACTGCTGGAGACCCGGCAGCGACAATCCTTCGACCTGCGGATGCAGAAGGAAGGAGGGTTCATCCATGCCCATGTGGAAACCGTCGCCGGTGCTGAGGACCTGGACCCGGGGGGGCAGTTTCGCCTTATGGTCAGCGACATTTCGGTGCGGAAGGAGGAGGAGTTCGAGAGACTGCGCCGCCTGAAAGACCGGTATCGGGCCATTGTCATGGATCAGACCGAGATGATCTGCCGGTTTGATCCCCAGGGCAGGATTACCTTTGTCAACGATGCCTATTGCCGAAACTTCGGCGTCAACCATCATGAAATACTCGGCACCAATTTTCTGCCGAATATCCATAAGGAAGACCTGCCGCTGGTGAATGACCATTTCAAGAACCTGACCCAGCTCGAGCCGGTCAAAACCATTGAACATCGGGTCCATCTGCCGGATGGGCGGGTGTCATGGCAGCAGTGGTGCGGCCGGGCCTTATTCGACCGGGACGGGAAGGTCATCGAGTGCCAGGCCGTCGGCAGGGATATCACCAGGCTGAAAGAGACAAAGGAAAAATTGGAGAAGGAGCTGCGATTGCGGCAGCTGTTCATGGACGCTCTGCCCTGTGTCGCCCTTCTTCTCAAATATAATACTCTGGAGATAGTTGCTTCCAATAAGGCGGCCTTTGCGGCAGGGGCTCTGCCGGGCACCTACTGCTATGTAACCTGGGCGAAAAGAAAGAGCCGCTGTCCCTGGTGCACTGCGCCGAAGGTGTGGGAAATCGGTGAAACCCAGAACCATCAATACTGGGAACGCGGCAAATATTGGGATGCCTACTGGATTCGGGTCGATGAAGAGCTCTGTCTGCATTATGCCTTCGATCATACCGAGCAGCAAATAAACAAGGAGGCCTTGAAAAAGGCGAAGGATGAACTGGAGCAACGGGTTATGGAACGCACCCTTGAATTGCAGAAGTCGCATGAACAGTTGCTCCATTCCGAGAAACTCGCCGCCGTGGGCAATCTTTCCGCCTCCATCGCCCATGAGTTCAACAACCCTCTGCAGAGCATCATGACCATTATCAAAGGGATCAGCCAGTACGCAGCGCTCGAGAACAAAGAAGCGGAACTCGTTGCTCTGGCTCTCCAGGAATGCAAAAGGATGAGGAGTCTCATCGCCAATCTTCAGGATTTCTATCGACCCACCACCGGCAAAATCGAACCGGTCGATCTTCATGCCGTGGTCGACGCTCTCCTCCTGATGAACAAAAAGGATTTGAAAACCCGCAACATATCGGTGGAAAAAGAATATTCCGGCAATCTTCCCTCTGTCATGGCGGTTACCGATCAGCTGAAACAGGTTTTTCTCAATCTCTTCAACAATGCCGCGGACGCATGTGAAGGGGGAGGGGTAATCACCATTATAACCGAGGCAATCGACAGGGAAAACGTTGCCGTCCATGTCAGGGATAACGGCGTCGGCATCGATCCGGCCAATATCGGCCGTCTCTTTGAACCCTTTTACACCACCAAGCCTGACTTGAAAGGGACCGGTCTCGGCTTGCCCGTCAGTTACGGCATTATAAAAAAACATGGCGGCCGGATAGAGGTGAAAAGTGAACGGGGCAAGGGGTCGCAGTTTTCCGTATTTCTCCCCGTTCGTGGGGTAAAAAATGAGCAATAAATCGATACTGCTGGTCGATGACGAGGAAATCATCCTGGTCTCGGTCGGCTGGGTTTTGGGAAAGCACGGTTTTGCGGTTACGACTGCGACAAGTGGCCAGGAAGCCATAGATATCCTGCGGGCAAGGCGCTATGACCTGGTAATCACCGATCTGGTCATGGCCCAGGTGGATGGCATTGCGGTTTTGAAACTGGCCAAGAACCTCTACCCCGATATCGGGGTCATCATCCTGACGGGACATGGCGATGTCGGTTCCGCCGTCCGAACACTGCAGCTGGGAGCGGATGATTACCTGCAGAAACCATGTGATATCGACGAGTTGATCAATAAAGCCAATCGCAGTTTTGAAAAACAGGATTTGGTCTCCAGGCTGTGCGATCAGAATGAGCAATTGAAGAGAGAGATAACTGCGCGGATGGCCATCGAATTGAAACTCCAGGAATCCAGCGCCAACCTGGAGCAGCAGGTGGCGGAAAGAACAGCGGCCCTCACCCATACCGTAGAAGAGCTGAAAACCGCCTTAGACACTTTGCTGGTACGGGAAACGGAATTACGGGAAAAGAACCGGGAGCTGCATGATCTGAACACTACCTTAAGTACCCTGCTGAAGAGAAGGGACAAGGAACGTGATGATATCAGAAAGGAAATTGCCGCCGAGACAGTAGGGACGGTCCTGCCGCTCCTGAAAAAAGCGCAGATCCAGGCGACCGGTTCGGCAAAGGACTATATGGAAACCGCCCAGGCAAACCTGCTGGCGGTGTTTGCCAACCATCCCCATGATATCGTACTGACCAATGCCAAATTAGCCCCGCGCGAGCTGCAGATTGTCCACTATATCAGGCAGGATAAGTCCTCGAAGGAGATCGCCGATCTTTTAGGCCTCTCGGTCAGAACGGTTGAATCCTACCGAGAAAATATCAGAAAAAAACTCAGGATAATCAACAAGAAAAAAAACCTTAAGAAATTCCTTACATCACTCCTTTGATACGGTGTTTTCTCACCGTATTCTCCTCTTCATTGCAGTATTGCTTTTCCCGCTCTTTTTAACCGATGATCCGTCCGAAACGTATGCTTGGAGTGCGACGAGGGTTCGTTTGCCTAACCTGAACCGAAGACCGATGCCGCGACCGATTGGGGGAGCGGCGTTATAACCTTCCATGGCAAAGAGAGGTAAAGAAATGAGAGATAAGGCCGTTCTGCTGGTCGATGATGAAAAACCTATCCTGGATTCACTTGGCAACTACCTGGAGAGAAGCTATTATAATGTAAAAACAGCAACAAGCGGCGAAGCCGCTTTGGCTGAATTCCGCACTGCTCCTTTCGACATGGTGATCACCGATCTGGTAATGGAAGGGATGGGCGGGATAGATGTGCTGCGCCAGATAAAAAAGATCAATCATGACACCTGCGTGATCATCCTCACCGGGCAGGGCGATATGGCGAAGGCCATCGATGCACTCCGTTCGGGTGCCGATGATTTTCTTCTTAAGCCATGCGATGTAGATGAGCTGATCTTGAAAATGGAACGTTTCTTTGCAAGGCAGGAAGCGCACAAGAAGATACAGATCCGCGAAAATTATCTGCCGATGTGCATGTATTGCAAAAAAATAAGAGACGACGACAGCAGTGTGGAGTCGGGCCAGGAGAAATGGCTGGCGCTGGAAGAATTCCTTCGCCAGAAAAGCGGTATTGACCTGACCCACGGCTGTTGCCCGGAATGCTTTAATGAACGTGCCGGCGACTGGCTGAGATAAAGCTATGTCTTCTCTTTTCCCCCTCCCCCTGCGGGGGGGGGGTAGGGGGGGGGGGG
>CAYTVF010000044.1:15472-23221 GCA_964441345.1 uncultured Desulfopila sp.
CCCCTCAATCCCCTCCCGTCAAGGGAGGGGAGGCTAAAACCAATCGGACAGAGTGCATGCTATTGAAATAAACTTCTAAATAACAAGAGTTACTTTTAGAATAAAGGCCGGGCCCGCCCGGGTGGAACGCTGAATAGTTACACAATAAAAAAAATGATCCAGGAAAACATCGTATTTCATAAGCAGGATGTAGTCTCCAGGCGCACTTCGACCAGGTTCAGGGCGAACGGGATTGTCGCGCTGCCAGGCGGGATAAAGCCGATTGTCGCCAGAGTGTATGACATCGCAACCGACGGCATGTCATTTTTGCACGTCAATGATCAGGGTATCACCAGCAGTGCCATCAAGATGGATATTCTCATCTTCGATGTTCAAAGCGATGATGAATTTTTTATCAGTTTGATCAAGGGGCGGGTTAAATCGAAGGAGCTGGTAATCGATCCTGAAAACAAGGCCCCGATCTGGCTTTTCAGTGTTGAGTTTCTCGACCTTGACGCCGGGCATCGGCAGGCCCTGAAAACCTGTTTTCGGCTGGTGATCAACGGAAGTTTGCATTAAAGGACTCCGAAGATATATATGTATCATCGCCGGATCAGCACCCCATAGAGCGGGCCGCCATAGCGGGTGTTGCACAGGCATGGGGTGCCCGGCGGTCCCTCCTGGTCAACAGTGCACCAGATGTACTCCGTTTGACATATGTTGGTGCTTTCCTGCAGTCGCCCATGGGTGTCCGGTCTTTTCGGTGGGCGGAATATTTCCTGATTCGAATCCTTGCCGGTTTCCTTTATCTCCCCACAGATGCGATCGATCTCATAGCTGCTCATTCCGGACTCATAGAGTGACTGTTTGTCCCGAAGAGTACATTCGGCGTGTGCCGCCGTGGTCGGCAGGCAGGAAAAGCATATCGTTACGAGTACAGGCAGCAGGAAAATTTTCATACCCCACGATTCCTCCGGGAGAAGAGAGCTGTTGTTGGTCGCATTGCAATGAGGAGCATGCGCTTCACAAAGAATCCGAGGAGAATTCTCCGGTTATAATGGTTTTTCGAGGAAATGAAGGCAGGCTATGAGTCGAAACGCCTCTTCCACTCATATTCCCGGCCGGTGACCTCGTCTTCCATCCGGCGGATTCTGCGGTCAAGTTCCTGAAATTTCTTTTTCAGGCGCTGGGCGGCGCTTTTCGGGGAGTTGACGTAGCTGTGATAAAACTCCCGCTCTTCTTCGCTGGCAATGGGTCTGACCGGTTCCGGTTTCATGAAGAAGGCGGCGACCAGGTAGATGCCGAGGACCGGCCAGAATCCGCTGCAGATGAACATGATGACGAGCGCTATGCGCACCCAGAAAACCGAGAAGTCGAAGTAATCCGCGACACCTTTGCATACCCCGAGGAAGACGCCGTCGCGGGCGCGATATATCCCGCCCTGTTTATCGTAATAGTATGTCATTTTTTATACCCGTCCTTTTCCTGATCTGCCATCAGGATTGTTTCAAGGGATTCGATCCGTTCCTCCATGCGCGCAAGTCCCTGGTAGATTTCCTGGATCATCCGGGCCTCGTCGCCGTCGGTTGCGCCCCGTGGAGTCTTGCCGCGGGTTTTCAGGATTATCAGCACGGTTCCGCAGATAAGTGTTGCCAGGGCTATGAGCGAGCCAAAGACGATGGAGACGACAATGATACTGAGCATGGTGATCTACTCCAATCCGAGGTTCAGCGTTTTGTGCATGGTATCAACGATTTCATCCTTCCTTAGTACTGTATTGAGCGGCCTTGATCTTGGCAAGTTCATTTTCGATTTCATCGTCGGTGGCAAGGTTGGCGAATTCTTCTTCGAGTGTCGGTTTCTTGGGACCATTGACCAGCTCCGCCTCCGCCTCCATCTGCTCGATCCTGCTCTCCAGCTTGTCGAAGCGGGACATGGTGTCGCTGCTGGTGCTGCGCCGGATTTCTTCCTGGGCCCGCTTTTTGCCGGTGGCTCGTTTGTGCCGCTGAACCAGCAGCCGTTTTTTCTCCTTGGCGCTGCTCAGCTTCGTTTCCAGTTCGGCAATATCTTCCTGGTACTGTTGGACGAGGCCGCCGTATTCCTTCAGCTCATTGTCAAGGGATTCGGCGATCCGGGAGTAACGGCGTTTTTCGATCAGCGCCTCCCGGGCCAGATTATCCCTGCCCTTGACGACGGCGAGCGCCGCCCGTTCGTCCCACAGATCGACCTTGCCGTTGATCTCGTCCAGTTTTCGCTCAAGCTTCTTGCGGCCGGCGATGACTGCGGCACAGGATGATTTCAACTCGATCAGGGTGTCCTCCATTTCGGCGATCATCAGTTTGATCAATTTTTCGGGGTCCTCCGCCTTGTCGAGCATCGAGTTGATGTTGGCACTGACTATGTCTCTGAATCTAGTAAAAATTCCCATGATCTTCCTCCAAGATAGTGGTTGCGGTTTAATACTTGTAGAGCAGGAAGCATGCCGTTTTGGTGAAAATCGAAAACAATGGAAAAACGAGGTGTTGCCGGCTTGACAGAGAATGCTGTTCCGGCTAAAATAACCACATAATGGTTGTATTCGCTAAAATATGGGAATTATGAGCAACGATACCGTCTTTCCTTCCTCCCGGGGCGAAGCTCTCGGACAATCGGAAGCATTTCTTGAATTTCAGGAGCGCCTTTCCCGGGTGGCCCCGGTGGACCGCCCCGTGCTGCTGCTCGGCGAACGGGGGACCGGCAAGGAACTGGCCGCAAGCCGGCTGCATTTTCTGTCGAAGCGCTGGCAGGGGCCATTCGTCACCCTGAACTGCGCGACGCTTGCCCCTTCCTTGATCGAGTCGGAGCTGTTCGGCTATGAAAAAGGCGCCTTTACCGGGGCCGAACGGAGAAGGACCGGGCGGTTTGAGGCGGCAGACGGCGGCACGCTATTTCTCGACGAAATCGGCTCAATCCCGATGGAGGCTCAGGAGAAGATTCTCCGGGTGGTCGAATACGGCTCTTTCGAGCGGGTGGGAAGTTCCGTCCCGGTCGAGGTCGACGTGCGCATTGTCGGGGCAACCAACGCCGATCTCATGGCGATGGCCGAGCGTGAGGCTTTCAAGCGGGATCTCCTTGACCGGCTGTCCTTCGAGGTGCTGTTCTTGCCGCCGCTGCGCGCAAGAGGCGAGGACATCATGCTGCTGGCGGATCATTTCGCAACCCGGATGTCTTACGAACTCGGCCGGCGCGAGATGCCGGTTTTTTCACGGGTGGCGGTTGCCGCGCTGGAGTGCTACAGCTGGAAAGGCAATATCCGTGAACTGAAAAATGTCGTGGAGCGGGCGGTATACCGGTCCGATTCCGCGGAAATAGAAGAGGTGGTTTTCGATCCCTTCGTCTCCCCCTACGGCGCGTTGCCGGTTTCCGATTCCGAACCTGCCAGGCCCGCGGTGCCCACTGCTTCCGGAAAAGACAAGAAGGGGAGAATTCCCATCGATCAGGCGGTGGCGGACCTGGAGATTTCCCTGTTGCGGCAGGCCCTGGCCGAATCCCGTCATAATCAGCGAAAGGCGGCCGTGCGTCTTGGCTTGACCTATGATCAGTTTCGCGGGAAAATTCGTAAATACGGAACTATTGTCCTTGGCGGGGAGGAGAAGGCTTGAACCAATTACTGAACCGGGTGATGACGGAGGTGGTGGGCAGAACTCCGGCAGAGGCGGAAGTCTGAAGAGAGCGTTGCGATGTGATCCTATTTCGCGCCCATCAAGCGGTAGGCCACCTCGGACATTTCGGCGATGAGCGGATCGACGCCGGTCCACAGCTTGAATCCGGCGGCGCCCTGATAGATCAGCATGCCGAGCCCCCGGGCAATGGTGCAGCTTCTAGCTTCAGCCGTTCTGAGCAGCCGCGTCATTAAAGGGTTGTAGACGATATCGGCTACCACCAGATGCCCGGCCAGCAACGATTCATCGATCGGCAGTTCATCCGCGTGGGGGTGCATACCGATGCTCGTCCCATTGACGAGAATATCGCAACGATCAAGGGCTTCCGCCTGACGGTCGAAAACCTGTTCAACGGGTTCGGCGCAATGGCGGATCTTGTTATTGATTTCCGTTGCGAGTTGCCGGGCTTTGGTTACGGTTCGGTTGCAGATGAAGATCTTTTCCGCGCCCCGGAAGGCGAGCGTCATGGCGATCGCCCGGATTGCGCCCCCGCCGCCGAGCAGGAAAAAGCGTTTGCCCGGGACGGTGATTTGGGCCTCCTCCTCAAGGGAGCGGATAAAGCCCTCGCCGTCGGTGTTGTAGCCCTTGGTCTTGCCGTCCTTGATGCAGATGGTGTTGACGGCGCCGATAGTCTCAGCCACCGGATCGAGTTCGTCAAGGTACGCCATGATCCCGATCTTGTGGGGAATGGTGACATTGAAGCCGGCGACGTTCATCCTGGTGAGACCGGCGAAGACCGTGGCGAGATTTTCCGGGCTGACCTCCACCGGCATATAGCAGTAATCCAGACCGAGTTTTTCGAAGACCCGGTTGTGCATGGCCGGGGAGATCGAGTGGCCCAGAGGATTGCCGAGCAACAGCACCAGCTTGGTTGTAACGGTTGGGAGTTTCATCGTTTATATACTTCAGGTTGTTATGAGACCCGGCTTTCTTAATGTCCTGCCCTTCGCCGGACCGATTGGCATGCTACACTACCACGCAGGAGCGTTGTTCGGCAACAATGCAGTCCAACATTGAGTCCGGGGGATTGGCGGCACAATGTCGCAATTGAAAACCATTCCCATCCGGGGTAGATTTGCTCTATCTTTTTTGATCATACATGGGAAAAGGAGGAAGCATGAACTACCCGATATGGTATCTGCCGTCAACCGGCGGCGGATTTCTCATTGCCCTGATTGCGATTCTGCATGTATTCGTCTCCCATTTTGCCGTCGGCGCCGGTCTTTATCTGATATTTGCGGAAAAGAAAGGGCTCAGGGAAAAGAACCGGGATATCCTCCGGTTCACCGAGCGGCACGCCCGTTTTTTTCTGCTCGTCACCATGGTATTCGGCTCGATCACCGGGGTCGGAATCTGGTTTATCATCGCCCTGGTGAATCCGGCGGCGACCTCGCTCCTTATCCATAATTTTGTCTTTGGCTGGGCGGCCGAATGGGTCTTTTTCACCGTCGAGATCGCCGCCGCCTTCATTTACTTCTATATGTTCGGCAGGATGGATTCCGCCACCCACCTGAAGGTGGGTTGGGTCTATTTCGGCGCGGCCTGGATGTCGCTCTTTCTCATCAACGGGATCATCGGCGTGATGCTGACGCCTGGCTTGTGGGCGGAGGATATGAATTTCTGGGTCGGCTTTTTCAACCCGAGCTTTTTCCCCTCCCTCTTTTTCCGGACTTTTATTGCGATAATGATTGCCGCCTGCTATGGCTATTTGTCGGCATCCTTCACCGATGACGAAATAGTCCGGACGGCGATGACCCGGTTTTCCGCGGGTTGGGCGCTGGTCGCCCTGGCCGCCGCGATTCCCGCGGGCCTCTGGTATCTGGCTGTCCTGCCCGAACAGGCCCATGGCCTGGTCATGGGCAAATCGCCGACTATTGCCGCCATTCGGCCCCTGGCAGCAAGCGGGCTGGTGGTTCTGCTGGTTGTCATGCTCGGGGCGGGAGTGTTCCGTCCCTCGTTGAACCTGAAACCGGTCGCAGGTCTGGCGATGATCGGCGCACTGCTCGTCATGGGCGGTTTTGAGTGGACGCGTGAAGCGGCCCGCCGTCCCTATGTCATCAACGAGGTGATGTATTCCAACGGCATCATGAAAAAGGACGTGGCCGATCTGAACCGGCAAGGCTTTCTGCGCAAGGCCCTGTGGGTGGAGGCCAGGGAGGCGACCGGCGCCGGCCGGTTTGAGGCGGGCCGGGAGCTTTTTATCCAGCAGTGTTATGCCTGTCATACCGTGCATGGCCGGAACAACGATATCGTCAAGGCCACCGGCAGGATGAACTATCGGGCGCTGGCCGGCTATATCGGCAAAATCCACGAAACCCGCTATTTCATGCCGCCGTTTGCCGGGACGGAAGAGGAACGCAAGGCTCTTGCCGCCTACATCGTCGGCGGTTTACACGGCAAGGATATCGGCGAGGCCGAAGAGGCGGCGGGTGGAATTGCCCAGGGCAAGGCTCTCTTTGAGGCGAACTGCTCTTCCTGCCATGTTCCCGACGATCTCGCTGCGCCGTTGAAAGGGCGGGGCCCCGATGAGATAGTCGAAATGCTGGGAAAGCTGAATGAAATATCCGAAGAAATGACGCCTTTTGCCGGCAGTGCGGAAGAAGGCAGGGTACTGGCCGGATTTCTCGACGGTTTAACAAAAGGAGAAGAGCAATGGAGTCGCTGATTATTCCGCATCCGGATTCGATACCCGTCAGCTGGGGCTGGTTCCAGTTCCTTCTGCTGCTGACCTTTCCCCTGCATCTGCTGGCGATGAACGCTATGCTCGGCGGTCTGGCAATCGGCGTGGTTCAGCATATCCGGGGGGGCTCTCTGCCGCGGGAACTCGCCCACCGCATCGCCGTCGCCCTGCCGCTGGTAATTGCCTTCGTCGTCAATTTCGGGGTTGCTCCGCTGTTGTTTGTCCAGGTGCTGTACGGCCAGTTTATGTACAGCAGTTCGGTTCTTATGGGCGGCTTCTGGATCTTGATTATTCCGGTCTTGATCATTGCCTATTACGGCGCCTATCTATATGACTTTCGTTTCACAAGGCTGGGTTCCGCCGGTCCCCTGGTGGCGGTGGTGGTTTTTTTACTGCTGGCCGCGATCGGTTTTTTCTACTCCAACAATATGCTGCTGATGGCTTTGCCGGAACGGTTCGGCGAATATTTTTCCCATCGCAATGGGTCGATGCTGGTCTTCGATCATCCCGAGTTCCGGCCCCGGTTTCTGCATATGATGCTCGGTTCGCTCGCCGTGGGCGGTCTTTTTGTCGGTCTGCTCGGCCGTTTCTCCAGGAACGCCCGGCCGGAGTTGGCCGCCCATGCCGAACAGGTGGGGCTGAGCAGTTTTTTTATCCTGACCTTGGGCAACATCCTGGCTGGACTGTGGTATCTCGTTTCCCTGCCTGAACCATTACGGAATATCTTTTTAGGCGGGAATACCGGGGCGACCATCGCTTTTGCCGTCGCTCTTCTGCTTGCGGCGGGCGCTCTTTTCGGGGCCTATCGCCGGAAATTCCGGCTGACCTTCTTCCATGCCATCACGCTGGTGGTGGTTATGACCTTTATGCGGGCCTGGCTCCGGGCCGCGTATTTGCAAGATGTTTTTACCCTCGATCACCTGCAGGTGGTGCCGCAGTATTCGCCGATGATCTTTTTCTTTGTCACTTTGGCGGCTGGAATTGTTTGCCTTGGCTGGCTGGTCAAGAAAACCGGTGAGGCGTTAAAAAGCGAGAGGTGACGGTTTTTCAAGTTAGATTTGCCTTTTGCAGGGTATTGGTATATTCTACCAGATTTCGCTGAGCGTATGGAATGTCGGACTCCAAAACAAAAACATAAAGAACATTTCTGGAGAGAGAACTGTAAACGATGCATACAAAACGAATTGCGGTAACCGGGGGAGCGGGTTTTCTGGGCTCGCATCTTTGCGAGAAATTGCTGGGTCAGGGCCACGAGGTCCTCTGTATTGATAATTTTTACACCGGTTCAAAACAGAATATCTTTCATCTGCTGGATAATCCGCTGTTTGAGTTATTACGGCATGATGTCACCTTTCCGCTGTATGTAGAAGTCGACGAAATCTACAACCT
>CAYTVF010000045.1:0-22971 GCA_964441345.1 uncultured Desulfopila sp.
CTCAATCCCCTCCCGTCAAGGGAGGGGAGGCTGAAACCAATCAAACAAAGTGCATACTGTTGAAATAAACTTCTAAGTAAAAAGGAAGAAGGAGAATTCCCCATGCCGGTCTATAAAATCAAGAAGATAAACACCATAGCCTCGGAAGGATTGCGGTTTTTCAGCGATAAATTTATGGTTTCCGCCGACGAAACGGCGCCGGACGGCATAGTTCTGCGCAGTTCGCCGCTGAATGTCGACGACTATCCGAGCCTGCTCGCCGTAGCCCGGGCAGGAGCCGGGACCAATAATATCAATGTCGCCAGGGCAACCGAAAAAGGCATCTGTGTCTTCAATACTCCCGGGGCCAACGCCAATGCCGTGGTCGATCTGGTCTTCCCGATGATCGGGGTCTGGAAAAGAAATATCTATCGGGGCATCGAGTTCTGCAGGTCTTTGGCGACCATGGAGCCGGGCAAGGTGAATGGCGAGGTCGAGGCGCGGAAAAGCGCGTTCAAAGGCGAGGAGATCGCCGGCAAGACCCTGGCGGTTATCGGCCTGGGCCAGATCGGCGTGCGGCTCGCCAACGGCGGGGTGTTTCGCCATATGAAGGTTAACGGTTTCGATCCCGCCCCGGCGCTTGCCAACATTCACCAGCTTTCTCCGGATGCGAGGATCTGCCGGTCGCTGGGCGATGCCGTCGGCAACGCCGATGTGGTGAGCCTGCATCTCCCCCTAAACGACCGGACGCGCAATCTGGTCGATAAGGAATTTGTGGCCAGGATGAAGCGGGGCGCGGTGCTGGTCAATTATTCGCGGGGACCGATCGTCGACGAGCAGGCGGTAATCGAAGCCTTGGATAATGGCCAGCTTGAAGCATATCTCTGCGATTTTCCGACGCCGGCCCTGGTCAAGCACCCCAAAGTGCTGACAACGCCGCATCTTGGTGCATCGACTTCGGAATCTGAAGAAAACTGCGCCATCATGGCGGTGAATGAGCTGGCCAATTATTTGAAATACGGCAATGTCGTGCACAGCGTCAATTTCCCCAATATCGAATCGACGCCGAGCGACAAGGTCCATTCACGGCTGATTGTCATCAATCGGGATGTCCCCGGAATGATCGCATTCATCTCCAATACCTTCGGCAACAACAAGGTGAACATCGCAAGTTACTTGAACCAGTCGAACGGCACGGTGGGGTATAATATCATCGATGTCGAGTCCGCCATTCCCCCACAAGTGATTGAAGAAATAGAAAATAATTCAGATGTTATCCGGACCAGGGTGATACTGTTCAAGCAATAGGGACAGCCGCTCTGCCGGTCGATGTAAAAAAAATGAAACAGCTAAGCCATTGTAATTACAGTAATGAGTGAGGTTTTTTGTACCCGCGCCGGGTAAAAAGTTAAAATTATTGTACGTTATCGGGCCGGTGAAATCGCTTCTACCTCTCGTGATTTCTGGTAACTCTTTGAAATTATAAAGTTGATTTAATTGAGATGCGGGTGGCATATAATATGCAAAAGGTATTATGCTTTATCTCTTCTCTCTTTTCTCCTGGGAAAAACCGGACCCCCCTGCTAGGGTCCGGTTTTTCTTTTTCCAGATCCCGCCATTCAGTCCCGGTTAATTCCGCTTTATGAAGGTGTTGATCCTCGATATTCTTCCGCCGCAACTGCATTTTGCCGACGGCATATCGGTCATGCATGGATCAGGCCCCCTTGACGGCAGCCCGCTTCCTCTCTACTGTATCGCCGCGGCAAAATCTCCGGTGGCGCTGGACACGGCCTTGCTCCATGCCCTTGAGCTGGATCCGCGGCGAAGTCCGCTCTGGCTGGAGGCGGCCGCAAGAAGGCTCGCCGGCAGCGATGGCGGAACCATCGGCTATCCGGGGCTTTTGCCGCGAGATTTTTTTGGGTCGGGATTCATTGCCCCGGCGAGTCTCAATCCGATCCGCTTCAACTTTTTCCGGTTCTGGCGCGGGATGCTGAGACGAGTTGTGCTGAAATATTATTAACATATTCATACTATTACAAAGGATTGTTTCATGTTTGATTTGCAGGGGAAAGCAGCGCTTATTACCGGAGGATCCCGTGGGATCGGCAGGGCTATTGCCATTCGGCTGGCGGAGAACGGAGTTGATGTGGCGGTGAACTACGTACGTCATAAGAAAGATGCCATGGGAACGGCGGACGAGGTAGAAAAACTGGGCCGGAAGTGCCTTCTGGTGAAGGCCAACGTCGCCAACGGCGACGATGTCCGGGAGATGTTTGCGGCCATCGCCCAGGAGTTCGGTCATCTCGATATCCTGGTGAGTAACGCTGCCTCCGGTGTTTTGAAGCCGGCTCTCGAATTGACCGAACGGCACTGGAACTGGGCGATGGATATCAATGCCAGGGCCTTGCTCACCCTTGTCCAGCAGGGGTTGCCGCTGATGAGCCGGGGAAGCCGGATTATGGCGGTCTCGAGTCTCGGCTCGGTCCGGGCCATTGAAAATTATACGACGGTCGGAGCGTCGAAGGCGGCGCTGGAATCGCTGGTCCGTCATCTGGCGGTCGAGCTTGGCTCGCGGGGGATCAATGTCAATACCATCAGTGCCGGCGCCGTCGATACCGATGCCTTGAAACACTTCCCCAATCGGGACGAAATACTCAAGGCGGCTTCCGAGCGGACTCCCCTCGGGCGGTTGACCACCCCGCGGGATGTCGCCGATATCGCCTTGTTTCTTTGCAGCGATCTGTCGGCAATGATTCAGGGGCAGGTCATCACGGTCGATGGCGGGTATGCCATTCGAGGATAACTCATGGTTGATGCAGAACGATCCGGGATGGGGGCTGTTTCTTCAACCGAGAGGAAAATGTACCGCAACAAACATGCAATTATTATCGCCTCGGGGTCTCCCCGCCGGCAGCAATATCTCCGGGAGATGGGACTGGACTTTACCGTCCGGACCAGTGTCGTCGATGAACAGCCGGTTGACGGTGAGAGTCCCGAGGATTTTGTCATGCGGATGGCTGTAGAAAAAGCTGTTACGGTGAGCGAACAGTATCCGGATGCCTGGGTGATCAGCGGCGATACCGTTGTCTGCCTGGATAACAAAATTCTTGGCAAGCCGGCGGACATAAAAGATGCGGTAACATTGCTTTTAGCCTTGTCCGGGCGGGAACACCGCGTCATGACAGGTTTTTGTGTCAGCCATTCTGGCCGGGGGATACAGGTTGTCCGATCGGTGACCACGGTTGTGCGTTTTGCCCGATTCTCGGAGCAAACCGCGGAGGCATATGCCGCAACCGGTGAAAGCCTGGATAAGGCCGGTGCGTACGGCATCCAGGGCAAAGGTGGTTGTCTGGTGGAAAGCATAGACGGATCCTACTCGAATGTCGTCGGGCTCCCTTTATGCGAAGTGCTGAATGTGCTGCTGGCCTATGACGTTATCGAGCCCGCTTGGCCGGAAGGTTGAGAAAGACGTCGCGGTCGTTGACTTTTTCACTGGGTGCGTGTAACTAAAAAAAAGTTGCGAGGTAGAATGGTGTGAGATGTGATATACTGCTATTGTCATGACAAGCCTCATATGTCACAAGCTTGCGCCGCATTCCGGTTTCCCGCGAGACACGTTTGCGGGGGCATAGCAGTGGTTATGTTGCCGAAGAAGGAACGTCGCACCAGATAAGATCAGGTATTGATGAACGGTATCAAACAATGAGCCAGATTGTTCTGCAAAGCAAAAGTGTTGATGCGTTGAAGGCATTCAATAACGCGATCGTGACGAGTCGGCTGTATCCGCCGGAGACACCCCAGGTTGCCAATGCCGTTGAATGGGGCTACAAAGGGGTCAAGCTTTTCCTGCGCGAACATGGTTCGCTTTATTTCACCTTCAAAGGCGATGTGCCGTGCATCTGCGGCACGCCCCTCGATCAGGAGGTTCTCGACTCCTTTGCGAATCTGATCGTTTTCCGCCAGCTGCGAATGTTGGGAATCCCCAAATTGCTGATTGGACCGGAAATGGACCGATTTGCCTTCGGTCAGCTCCTTTCGGTATTCAGTGCATCGCCGGACAAAATCAAAAAGGAGGGCGGGGGGCTGATATTTATTACCAGCCTGGGACTCTCAAGCTATTTTCCCGAGTCGGTCGAGGACCGGCAGGCGGAAGAGGTCGAAAGCCCCGATAACGCCGAAGGTCACTCCCGAACTATGGTGAAACTGCAGCCGGAGCTGGTTGTCAGCCTGTGCGGCCTGGAAAAGAGGGAATCGATCAACAGCGAACTTGCAGACAAACTGGCGGTGAAAGAAACCGCCATAGACCTTCTTGTAGCCGGTGTCGCCTACATTCTCCAGGATATTCAGAAAAAAAAGGCGATTGTCGCCTCACCCTTATTTCCCGTAATGGTGCGGAGGGCGGCGGCGGGCATCGGCCTGAGCGAAAGAATGCAGGTGGCGCACGGCACCGCCCGGATCCTTACGGAAAACCTCAAGGAACCTGCGCTCTGTGTATTATTGTCGCAGGAATTTCCGGAGGATTTCGGTGGCGTTCTCTATGATGCCCTGATCGGTTTTCTGGCCCTGGATGTGCTCGGCGGAATTTTTGTCATTTTACGGGAACAGCTGGCTAAAGCAAAACTGCTCGGGGGGGAGAAATCGCCGCGGGTGGAATTTTTCGGCAAGGTATTGCTTCAGTTGATGAATACCCGGAAAGGGAAGCAGTTCCTCAGCACGCAAAAGGCCAAAGCCATTATTCACGAAGGTGAAAAAGCGCGCAAAAAGCGGCGCCTAGAGGCCGGAATTCAGGGGCTTTTGCAGGGAAATACCAGCCTGCTCAGAAGCGAAGAACTGGTGCAGGATTTGCCCGATGCGGTTATGCAGATGCTGGATCGGGACGCTTTCGCGGATGCCGAGGTATTGATCCGCGGCATGGTGGATTTTATGCAGTCGGGCAATGAAGCCGGGCGCGAATCTTTGTTGCGGAGCATGGCCGCTATTGGCGAGAGACTGGCCGTTGACAGCCGCTGGAACCTTGTCGATCTGCTTCTCGATTCGCTCATCCAGACCGTCTGCAGACCTGTCGTGCGTGAAGCCCTCCTGGAAAAAATTGTCGCCCTCCTCCATCTTGTCATGCAAAAAAGCTGGCAGTGCGGCGAGTTCGGGCGAGGGGACACTATTTTAAGCGTCTTTTTCCGGATTCGTACCGGGCAGGTGGGCAAATCGCCGTTTTTAAAGGCTCTTGTCGGTAAGGTCCAGGATAGGGGGATACAGCGGACCCAACTGCCCAGGTTGCTGGCTGACTGTCTGGCGGATTCCAAGGATGAAGTGGTGGGCCATCGCCTGGCACTCCAGGGACCGGTGGCCGTCCGTTTTCTTGTCGAGGCGTTGATCAATACCGACAAGATGGCCGATCGCATTAGAATTATCGACCTGCTCACCTCCAGCAGAGGCTTCCTGGCTTCGATAATCCTCGAACGTCTTGCCGAGCATATGCCCTGGTATGGCAAGCGGAATCTGATAAAACTCCTCGGCGAGACCGGCGGCGAAGACGATGCCGGGAGTGTCCTGCCATATTTGAAGCATGAGGATTTTCGTGTTCAGAGGGAGGCTTTTCTCTGCTTGTACCGGATCGCCGGGAAGAAACGAAAGGGTTTGCTGCTCACGGCTCTTGGCGATTCCACCGAATTGATAAAGATCGAGATAATCGCTGCCTTGGCCAATATGTGCGATCAGGAGGTGGCTGTTCACCTCTCGCAACTGCTGGCCGACCATGAAGACGTCAGCGAAAAAAACCGAACGGATTTTTTGCTGCAGCTGCTCGATACCCTGGGCCGTTGCGCATGCCAGGAAGCCCAGCAGGGAGTGGAAACATTTCTGCAGCTGCAGGGAGTGCGGGCAACGCGGAAAAAAATTTCGGAACAGGTTTGGAGCAGTGCCGAAAAAGCGCTCAAAAACCTGGAGAGCGATCTGCAGGATAATCGGAAAAAACACGTTCAGGCCAATCAGTTGCGGAAAATTGCCATGAAGCAGGCGGCAAAAATGGGTAAGGCCGCTAAAACCCAGCGAATTATTACCGGGCTTCAGCAGGAACAGGTCGTGCGCTCGCTTGTGGCGCAAGGGGATCTGGCGGGAGCCAAAGACCAGTTGCTGCAACTCATTGAAAAAACAGCCCGGTTACACAATTTTGCGCAGGCGGAAAATCTCCGCGAGTGGCTTCTCGAAATCGATCAGACCGCATTTGGCCACATTATTCAGGCGGCGGAGATAATAGACCGGGAAAAAGCGGCGGCCATCGATAAATCTCATCTTGAGATCTGGAGCAGGTTGTACGATGTCCTGACTACCGAGGAGTTCAGCGTCCTCTACCATGCGTTAAAGCATAGAACGTATCGGAATGACGAGGTGATCGTCAGCCAGGGTACGTTGCAGACGACACTTTTTTTCATCAACAATGGCAAGGTCAAACTGTACTTTGAAGACAAGGGCGGCGAGGTGCTGATCAAAACTATGGGCAGCGGCGAAATCTTCGGTGCCGGAGCTTTTTTTGACGCCTCGGTCTGGACTGTCTCCGTTGCCAGTGTCGGGATATCCGCTCTTTCGCTTTTGAAACTGGACAGGTTGCAGCAGTGGAATGAAGAGTATCCGGGACTTGAAGGGAAACTCAACGATTTTTGCAGGAAATTCGAAAGAGTCGAGGAATTTCTCGAGCGAAGCTCCAGGGATCGCCGAGACCATGAGCGGCACAGGATCAGTGGCAGGGTGCAGTCGATTCTGCTCGATAATCATGCGCAGAGTATTGGCGTAAGCGCCATGGTCGAGCTCTTCGATATCTCGGTCGGCGGCATTTCCTATATGGCCAGAATTTCCCGCAGGGAAAATGCCCGCCTCCTCTTGGGCCGGAAGATGCAGGTTAATCTGCCGGTTGGCGAGAAAACCGGCGAGTCGGTCGCCGTGATCGGCGATATCCTGGCGGTGAGAAGTACCTATGCGGTGGAGAACGACTATTCCGTTCATCTCAAATTTGACAAATTACTGAACCAGCAGCAGCTGTTTGAAATCGTTGCGGCAACACAGGCAATACAAAAGGGATCGCAGGTGAGCCGGTAATGGTCGATTCGAGGACGAACCGCGGGTCCGCTTTCTTCTTTCCGGGGGTGCTATGGCCGAAGGCAACGATCTAGTCTCCCGGTTTTTCCTGAAGCACCTCGGCGGACAATGGCAGGAAACGATGACTGCCGATTGCCTCTTTTGCAAGGACCATGGCTGCGAGGGCGGCCGCCTTGTCGTTGTCTTGAACAGCAACAGCTTTTTTCACGGGTATTTCCGCTGCCAGAACCGCTGCGTTCCGGGCGGATATCCTCTCTGGTTTGCCCGCCTTGCCGCGATTCCTTTGAGTGAGGTGCCCGGCTATGTTCCCGATCAGGACATTGGCGCCCTGCAGCCCGAATATCCGGTGGAAAATATCAACGACGAGGTGGTTGCCTATCGGGACAGGATCACCGAATCGATCTACAATCTGTTCAAGGAAAGCGGCATCGGCAGAGCCGTTCTCACGGAGATGGGGATTGGCTTCAACGGCCGCTATCTCGTCTTCCCCTACTACCAGGAAGACGGCAATTGCTATTCGGCCCGCTGCATTCATCCGGAAAGGGCCGAGGATTTTTTTTGGCACGGCAACCCGGATTTCAGCAAGGAACCATTCAATCTTTACAATGTTCAGGATATTCAGCACTGTGAAAACGGGGCCTTGTTTATCTGTGAAGGGGAAGAAAATCTCCTGACCCTCAAACAGCTCGGTTTTCCCGGCGTGGCCGTGGCGCATTATACCGTCCTGGAAAAGCTTCCCGCCCGGTTATTCGACAAGATAACCACCCTTTTCATCTGTATCGGCAACACCCTGGAATCGGAGAACGCCGCGAGAAACCTCGCCTCAAGAGTCGGCTACAAGGCCCGGATCCTCGCCTGGCTACCAAATGCGCCGCGCGGGTATAGCCTGCGGAAATCGGCGAAGGATTCGGGGAAATCGTTTGCCGGCAAAGTCAGCGAGATGGTCAAGCGATCCCGCGCCTTTTCCCCGTTTTCGACGCCCCAGCGGGAATACCAGCTGTTTCTGCAGACCCTTACCAAAGAGCAGGGGGAGGAGTACGGCAGCCTCTCCTCGGGTTTTCATCTGCTCGATGCGGCGATTGGCGGGATCCATGGCATCAATGTGGTCGGCGGCGCTCCCAAGGTCGGGAAATCGACCTTCATGATCCAGGTTGCCTCGGCGATGGCCTTGAAAAAGATCCCGGTGCTCTACTACGACTTTGAAAATGGCCGGCAGAAAATCTACCAGCGGACCTTGAGCAGAATCGCCCGCCTGGCAACCGACCGGTTCAGGGCGCAGGTTCTGCCGGCGGAGGAGAGGCAGCGGGTAGAGGAGGCCAGAAAGGGTTTGGAGAAGATGCTTTTCTTCTGGCGGGTGATCAATGATCGCAAGGTGACGCCCGAACTCATGCGGAAACATATCGATTTTATCCGCCACGAAACCCGCAGCGAATATACCGTAGTGGTAATCGACAGCCTGCACAAGCTGCCGTTCAACGAGTTCACCGAGCGTCGCACCGGCATCGATGCCTGGATGCGGCAGATGGAATCGATCCGCGACGATCTGCAGGTATCGTTTCTGGTAATCTCCGAACTGACTCGCGGGACGACAGGTTCGTACCGCGAAGAACCGCATCTTGGCATATTCAAGGGTTCCGGCGACATCGAGTACAGCGCCGACAACGCCATGGTGCTCTACCCGGCCTCCCCGGACCGCGGCGGGCAGATCGGCAACGCGGCAGCGAAGTGCACCCTATGGCTGGTGGCAAGCCGGGAACACAGCCCCGGGCGGGTTGCCGACTATCGCCTCGACTATCCCTACTGGGGCTTTACCGAGTTCCCCGCCGCCGAGGGCGGGGAGTAATTCTCGGACAGCCTCCTAGATCCGCTCGCTTTTCTGCCAGTCCTCCAGAGCCTTCAGGGCGATTTGCGACCGTTCCAGCCCCCGTATCTTCTTTTTGACCTTTTTCTCCCAGTTTGGGAACAGTCCAAAATTGACATTTGACGGTTGAAACCTTTTCGGATCGCTCCTGGTAAGATGGTTGACCAGCGAGCCGAGGGCGGTTTCCGCCGGGGGGATGACCGGAGTGTCGCCGCTGGCGATGCGGGCCGCATTGATTCCGGCCAGCAGCCCCATGGCTGCCGATTCGACATAGCCTTCGACGCCGGACAGCTGGCCGGCCAGCAGCAGGTCGGGCCTGGTGATGAACTGCAGGGTCGGCCGGAGGATTTCCGGAGAAAGGACGAAGGTATTGCGATGGATCGATCCGAGCCTCGCGAACTCGGCTTTTTCCATGCCGGGGATAAGGCGGAAGATCCGTTGCTGTTCCGGATAGGTCAGCTTGGTCTGGAAACCGACCATGTTGTAGGTGGTTCCTTCGCGGGTTTCCCGGCGCAGCTGGACAACGGCATAGGGGTCTCTGCCGGTTTTCGGATCGGCCAGGCCGACCGGTTTCATTGGTCCGAAGCGCAGGGTGTCGTCGCCCCGCGAGCGGATCACCTCGATCGGCAAACATCCTTCGAAATACTTGACGTCCTCGAAATCCTTGAGCGGCATATACTCGCCGTTCGCCAGTTCGGTGATAAACCGCAGGTAGCTTTCCCTGTCCATCGGGCAGTTCAGGTAGTCGCCGGGGCCGTCGTCGTAACGGGATTTACTGTAGATGACATCCATATTCAGGGAATCGGCGTAGACTATTGGCGCAATGGCGTCGTAAAAAGCCAGCCGTTCTTTGCCGGTCAGTTCGGCAAGAGATGCGGCAAGGGGTTCCGAGGTGAGCGGTCCAGTGGCGAGAATGGTTGGATGGTCCGCCGGCGGAGGAATCGCCAGGATCTCTTCCCGCACGATCTCCACCAGGGGGTGGGCCGCCAGAATTGCAGTAATCCGGGCGGCAAACATTGCACGGTCGACGGCCAATGCCCGGCCGGCCGGTACTTCGGTTTCGTGGGCCTCCCGGATGATCAGGGAATTGCAGCGGCGCATTTCCTCCTTGAGCAGGCCAACCGCCGAAGTCGGGTCGTTGGACCTGAGCGAGTTGCTGCAGACCAGTTCGGCAAGATGGTCCGAATGGTGGGCGGGACTGAATTTGTGCGGTTTCATGTCGACAAGGCGCACCTTGCAGCCTCTTTCGGCGATCTGCCAGGCCGCCTCGCAGCCTGCCAGGCCTCCGCCGATGATGGTAACTATCCGGGAATCTGTCATATCTGTATCCTTTCGGTAAAATTAAAATTTCAGGCTGTTCAGCAACCTGGTAAAAAAGTTTTTCCCGTAGAGCGGCGATACGAGATAATGAATAAGTCCCGCGAATTCAAGCAGAAGCAGGAGGCTGAAGGCGGCGTTGAAACCGGCTGCATTGAGAGGCAGGCCGCTACCGCCGGGCCAGCTGTCGATGATTGCCCCGATGGCCCATTGGGCGGCAAAGGCGGCAACGAATACCAGCAGGTTAAGGGCGGTGGTTACCCTGCCCGATAAATGAATCGGGAAGGCCTGCGCCAAGGCGGAATAGGCGATAACTCCCGAGGTGCCGAGAAAGCCGAAGCTCCACCACAGCGGGATCGTCCAGCCGCCCGGCGGGAAGAGCAGCAGGAGCTGGACCGCCATGAACAGGGTCATGCGCCGTGGCGGCAACCGGCACGCCTTTCCTGCTCAACCGTTCGGCCAGACTGCCGAGAAGAATGAAGCCGCCGACCATGGCCAGGGCGACGGCAAAAAGAACCTCGGCCACCTCCGGCCGGGAAAGTTTACCGATATGAGTCAGCCATGGACCCGCCCACAGTCCCTGGATAGCCATGAAGGCTGCCTGGGACATGGTGGTGAGCGGAGCGGAACGCCAGAAGGTCTTGCTGGTGAACACCTCGCGGATGCCGCGCATCTGGTTGTGCAGGCTCTCGCTGCCGCCTTCACCCTTTTTTTCCGGGACCACGAAGAAGACCGCCCCGGCAACGAGCAGCGTGACCAGGGACAGCCCCGTGAAAACTCCGCGCCAGTCGGTAAGCTGCAGGGCCGCCTCGACCGGCGATGTGGCGACAAGAGCGCCAAGACCACCGGCGGCCATTTGCAGGCCATTGATCAGCGGCCATTTTTCCCTGGGAATCCACAGGGTATAGGCCTTGAATGCGGCCATCAAACAGGCGGAGACGCCAAAACCGATGAAGGCCCGGCCGATAATCAGGCCGCCGAGGTTCTCCGCCTCGGCAAAGAGGTAGGCGCCCAATGCCGCGAAGAGCAGTAATATCCCTTCGACTTTCCGCGGCCCGAACCGGTCGAGCAGCACGCCGAGCGGGAGCTGAAAGGAGGCGAAGGAGATAAAGTAGATGGCCGTGAGCATGCCGAGGGCGGACGGACCGACACCGACATCGGTAATCAGGTTGGGGGCGATTACCGCATTGACCACCCGGTAGAGGTAGGAAAGAAAATAACCGGCGGCAAAGGGGATAAAGACCCGGAGGACAGTCAGGGATACGGCAGTCATGATTTTTTTTGTTTCAACCCGGGTTAGCGGCGATATTCAATGGTTACCGGCAGTTTTTTTCGTCCCCAGAGAAGCGCTTCTCCATGGGAGTCGAAATAGAGATCGATCCGGGTCGGGCCTTTGATCTTGCCGCCCCGGTCTTCGACCACCCCCCAGCCGTAGCCGGGGACGTGCATGCGCGTGCCAAAGGGATAGTATTTGGTGTCGGCTGCAATCGTACCGTCCCGGGGGAGCAGATACCAGGGAAAAAGGATGATCCTGACCGGAATCATCCACGGCGAGTAGACGCTGTCCATGGAAAAGAGGCCTTCCGCCGGAGAATAGGGGACGGTACCGCTGGCGGTCAGCCCGCTGTAGGCGGTGCCGGCCCTGGGACCGGAACTGACATAGCGGTTCCAGAAATCAAGTTTCAACCATCGCCAGCTGCCCCGTTCCCAGCTGCAGCAGGACGAACAATTGCAGTAGGCGGTGGTCTCGATGACCTTGGTGACCGGTGGCCTGGCACAACCGCTGCAGAAAAATATAAAAAAAACAATGATGAAGGTGTGTGACCGCCACGTATGGGTGAGAGTCGAGGGGGGGACTGCAACGATTTGCCAAGCCATTTTTCGGGGTCACAGGGTCTGTAGGGAAATCTATAGGGAAATCTATAGGGAAATCTATAGGGAAATTTCTTCTGTTCAGGAAACAGCATAACGCTCACAACGGAAAAGAACGCGTGTTGCGGATTCTACCATGTTTCCCGTTTGGAGAACAGACCTGAAACGGACTGAATGGCCGGGGAGTATTACATTGCCGGCGAGGGGCGAAGATGTGACGCGTGGATTCCCCCCCCATCCCGGAGGGGATTTTTTATGACTGGCGGCTATGGGACTCGAAGCTGATTTTACTCCCTTTCGAACTGAATTCGGGCGACCAGGATTTTTTCCACATCGCCTTCTCTGACCATTTTCCCAATAATATTCACTTCGTTGTTCATAAGATGGTTCTAAATGTTGCGCAGTCGCAGCGCGTCGGGGATCGCGTCGTCAGGTCCGGTAAAACCATTTTTTAATCTCTTCCCTGGTAAACTGCTTGAGCACCGGCCGGCCGTGCGGGCAGTGGGAAAAGAGATCTGCGCCGGCCATTTCGTTGAGGAGCTTATCGATTTCCGGCCCGGTGAGCGATGTCCCGGCTTTTACCGCGGCCTTGCAGGCCATCGAGGCCAGCACGGTGTCGAGCAAGCCGCCCTTGTCGCCGCTGCCGGATTCGCTGCCGAATTGTTCAAGGATATCGAGGAAGAGCTCGCGGGGACTGGCAGTCCCGGCAAGAGCCGGGATGGCGGATATGATATAGGTGTTGCCGCCGAATTCGCGGATGGAAAAGCCCATTGTATCGATTTCCCGGCTGTTTCTTTCAACCAGCTGGGTTTGGAACAGGGAGAGTTCGACGGTTTCCGGGAACAGCAGGTTTTGCCTGACAATGGTGCCGGCCAGGTACTGCTTGCGAAGTTTTTCGTAGAGCAGCCGCTCGTGGGCGGCATGCTGGTCGATCACCAGCAAGCCCTCGCTGTTTCGGCAAAAAATATACAGATCGTCATATTGACCGATCACCAGCAGCCGGTGTCCAGCCGGCCGCGGATCGTTCCTTTCGGCCGGCCGCAGCGGGGCGGGGGGCGATACCCGGTTGTCGTTGCGGTATCGAAGAGGTTCGGCCGTCGTCAGAAGAGACTGCGGGCAATGCGAGCGGGTTGCGGGTGGAGTGGGGGGGCTAGGGGCCGCGGGGACGGCTACCGCAGGCTGAAGCGATGGCGGGGAGAGGGGTTCATGCGTCTCAAAGGGGGAGGCTGCAATTTTTTCGGGGTCGATTGCGAACATCTCCGGCTCGTCGAACCGAACGTTCTCCGAATGCGCCGTATCAAGCGGGATTGCCGTGATCCCGGCGGTCCGGTCTTTGCCGAAAATGGCCGTTTTTACCGTCTGTTGATGGCGCTGCATGGCCAGCGCGACCGTCTGGCTGAGCAGGGTATGGATGTCGCGGGCGTTGCGGAAACGAACTTCATGTTTGGCCGGATGGACATTGACATCGACCTCATCCGGCGGGAGAATCAGATGGATGAGGCCGGACGGATTGATACCCTTCATTAAGAAACCCCGCATGCCCTCGGTTACAGCATGGATGATCATGCGGTCCCTGACCGCCCGGCCATTGACGAAAAGGCGAAGCCGGGCGGGACCCGTCGCGGCCTTCTCCGGAACCACCAGAAAGCCTGAAATTTTGCGCCCTTCGCCGAGAGCGGCGCTCTTGTCCAGCGGGATGAAAGGCCCGTCATAGTGCATGATGCAGCCGAGCCGTTGCGGCAGGGACAGGGTGCTGTCGACCGTGAAAACCTCCCGCCCGTCAACCCTCTCGATAAAGGTGACGTCCGGGGAGCCGAGCGCATAGTTCTTGACCACCTCGTCGATATGGCCGAGTTCGGTGCGGACCGTCCGCAGGAATTTCCGTCTGGCGGGAGTATTGCCGAACAGGTTGCGCACCTCACAGGTTGTCCCGTAACCGCAGCCGGTTTCGTGGACCTTGGTCAGTTTGCCGTAATTGAGCACGATTCGTGTACCCAGTTCCGCATGGCCGGGACGGGAAGTCATGGTCAGCTGGGAAACCGAACCGATGGAGGGAATGGCCTCGCCGCGGAAGCCCAGGGTGGATATAGCCGCAAGGTCGTGTTCCGTTTGAATCTTCGAGGTGCCGTGCCGTTCGAGGCTGAGCAGCAGATCGTCCTCATCCATGCCGATTCCGTTGTCGATTATCCGGATCAGCCGGGTACCACCCCCCTCGATTTCTATTTCAATACGGCTCGCGCCCGCATCGAGACTGTTTTCGAGCAATTCCTTGACGACCGACGCCGGCCGTTCGACTACTTCACCCGCGGCAATCTGGTTGGCGAGCTGTTCGGGGAGGATCCGGATTTTCGACATGGTACCGACTTTCCTGTTGATAGTATGCGGGCAGGTGTTAGAGTGGCTGCAGACGCCAGTTCTGTCTGCCCAGGCAAGAAACCCAATATTACCATGAGTGTCCCGACAGTGTCATCTCCTAAACAGCAGCCCGCTCCGGACAGTCCGGCCGGAAATCCCGCCGCTCGCCGTACGGTATGTACAGTATATACGGAAAAACATATCTGGGTTTTCCTGCTGCTGATCTGTCTGCTGCAGACCGTTTTTCTCGGGACTCTGCTTTACATCCTGATCAGTCTGAAGATTCCCAAACTGAGTTCGGTGGCCGGGTATAACCCCCCCCAGGCAACGGTCATTTATGATCGTCACGGCCAGATTGTCGACCGCATGTTCACCGAAGATCGAACGGTTATTCCCCTGACGGCCATGTCGCCCTTTCTCGCCAAAGCCTTTGTCGCGGCTGAAGATGGCCGTTTTTATGAGCACCCGGGGCTCGATTTCTTTTCCGTGCTGCGCGCGGCATTCAACAATTTTCGCGACGGGGCAAGGAGCCAGGGCGGGTCGACGATCACCCAGCAGATCACCAAGTCGCTCCTGCTGACCCCGGAAAAAACCTTCGTGCGGAAGTTCAAAGAGGCGATTCTGGCCTGGCGGATCGATAAACTCCTCAGCAAAGATGAGATTCTGTACATTTATCTGAACCAGATCTATCTCGGCGAAGGGGCGCATGGGGTCGAGGCGGCGGCCCAGATCTATTTCGGCAAAAGCGCGGCCCGGCTCAGCCTGGCCGAATCGGCTCTCCTCGCCGGTCTGCCCCAGGCGCCCAGCCGTTATTCCCTGTTCGATCATCTGGACAGGGCGGTCGAACGACAGAAATACGTACTCAACCGAATGGCGGATGACGGCTATGTTTCCGCCGACGCCGCCAAAGCAGCCTATGAAGAGACCATTGTCATGAACGAGCGAAGTCAGCAGGCCACCGACGAAAACGGCTACTATCTGGAGGTGGTGAAAAAGCGGGCTCGTGCCATTCTCGGGGTTCCGCTGCAGACAGCCGGAGCAAAAATATACACCCATCTCGACTCAAAACTGCAGGAGCAGGGCGCCGCCGCAATCCGCAAAGGGGTGATCGGCTCCATTGCCCGGCAAACCCTGGACGGAAAAGAACTGGAAATTGTCCCCCAAGGGGGCTTGGTGTGTATCGAAACGGCTACCGGCAGAGTCCGGGCCCTCGTTGGCGGGACCTCTTTCAGTGAATCTCCCTTCGACCGTGCCACCCAGGCCAGACGTCCGGCGGGATCGACCTTCAAGCCTTTTGTCTTCGCGGCTGCCTTAAACCAGGGGTGGACCCTTGACTCGGCCATCGAAGACAGCCCGCTTGCCATAGTCGGCAGGAACGGCAAACGGTGGAGCCCGCATAACTATTCGGCCAAATATCACGGCTGGACCACCCTCGCCGACGCGCTGGCCTTCTCGCTCAATAGCGCAACCGTGCGGATCATGCAGAAAACCGGCTATAAGGAAGTTCACAAAATTGCCAGAAGCGCCGGGATCGGTTCGCACCTGCCGCCGGATCTGTCGCTGGCTCTTGGGGCCGCGGATGTATCGATTCTGGAGATGACCGCGGCATACCTTCCTTTTGCCGGAAACGGGACCTTTGTCGAACCGTCTTTTATCGACAAAATTGTTTCTGCCGACGGAGCCGTGCTCTCCCCGGAAAAAGACCGCAAGCGCCGGACCGTGCTGGGCGAAGCGGCGTTAAGCCAGATGCGGACAATGCTGCGGGGGGTAACAAGTCATGGAACCGGCCGGGTGGTTGCCGATGTGCCCGGTGTCGCAGGAGGCAAAACAGGCACCTCCGATGAGAATCGGGATGCCTGGTTCGTAGGGTATGATGAAAAACACACAACGGGGGTCTGGGTTGGCAATGATCGCAACCAATCGATGGGGCGAAGCGAGAGTGGAGGTGCCACCGCCGCACCCATCTGGCGCGATTTTATGCTTGCGATGAAGACAATGTAAGCACGTTTCTCGACTATTTCAGATCGTCGTCGCCCCGCCTGCTCTCCTCCCGGCGGCAATACCAGCCAACCATGGGAATGTAGGTGTAGCCGTCGCACTTGGATTTACGGCGTTCCGTGGTGCGCCGATCCTGATCTTCATCGGACTTTTGTTCATCGGGCTTTTCCGGTTGTGGGTATTTTTTTTTGGGCATGAGCTTCCTCCCTTACAATGATCTTTGGTTATATCGCAACCGCAGGTAAGAAACTTGTGCTTTGACTGGCAGGCTTCTGAAAACAGAATAACCACGAAGCGCAAAGCAGGGTACGTTTGTCTTATATTATATGTCAGCCTGCCATGGTGATTCAAGGGGGAAGCACGAAAAAAATCCCCCTTGACGATCAACCGAAGATACCTTTCAGGGTGTAGTAGAAAAACATTGCCATAACAGCTCCGGCGGGAAGGGTTACCAGCCAGGAGATGACGATGTTCAGCACCACCCGCAGGTCGAGGGCGCCAATTCCCCGGGCGAGGCCTACTCCCAGTACGGCGCCGACCAGGATATGGGTGGTCGATACCGGCAGTCCGGTGCGGGAGGCAATAACGACGGTTATCGCCGCAGCCAGTTCGGCGCAGAAGCCGCGGGACGGCGTCAGTTCGGTGATCCGTTTGCCGATCGTCTTCATCACCTGGTAACCGAAGGTCACCAGACCAAGAACGATACCGCCACCCCCCAGCAGGAGAATCCATAGGGGAAGATTGGCTTTCTGCGAAACCTCGCCGCCTGAACTGATAATGCTGTATACGGCTGCCAGGGGGCCGATGCCGTTGGCGACATCGTTCGAGCCGTGGGCAAAGGCCATCGAGCAGGCAGTAAAGAGCATCATCGGCGTGAAAACCTTTTCGACGCTGGCGTAGCTGAAGGATCTGTTGGCAGCGGGATCGTCCTTGATCTTGCGAATGAAGGACCAGCCGATGGCGGCGGTGAAAAGGCCAAAACCGGTTGCCGCAGCAAAACTCTGGAATGTGCTGAGGTTGAGATGGAGATGTTCGAGACCCTTGAACAGTGTCACCAGGGAAATAATGAAACCGACCAGAAAAATGTAACCAGGGGCATATCGCTTGGCATTTTCCAGCGGAGAATCGGTGTCGAAAATGAGTTTTCGGGTGCTCATTACCAGCAGAAACGAGATAGTGCCGCCGACGACCGGCGAGACCAGCCAGCTCATTACCACCCCGCCGACGCTTTGCCACTTGACGGAATCGGGCCCAATCGCCACGACGGCAAAGCCGATGATTGCGCCGATAATGGAGTGGGTGGTTGAAACCGGCCATCCTTTGGCCGAGGCGAACATCAACCATATCCCCGAAGCAAGAAGAGAGGCCAGCATGCCATAGACCAGGATCTCCGGCGTGTCGACTATGCCGCTCGGGTCGATGATCCCTTTCCTGATGGTATCCGTGACATGGCCGCCGGCCAGAACGGCGCCGAGAAACTCGAAGACGATGGCTATGCAGATTGCCTGTTTGACGGTCACGGCCCCGGCACCGACCGAGGTGCCCATGGCATTGGCCAGATCGTTGGCGCCGACGCCCCAGGTCATGTAGAGGCCGAAAATAACGGCCAGCATGAGCAAGACCGTTCCATATGATGCAATAATTTCCATTGGCAGCCTCTAGATTTATTTTGAAAGGAAGAGGAGCACGCGATCGGCGAGGTTCTCGGACTGATCGGAGATGCGGGCAATAAGGTCGATAATCCGGTACCAGAACATGACGGAGACCGGATCGAGGTCCTTTTCAATGGTGAAGAGTTTCCGGCGAATCCGGTGAATGATTTCGTCGATATTATGTTCACTGCGACGAACTCCGGCGATCATCTGCGCCACCTTGTCAAGTTCGCGCCCGGCGAAGCCGACTTCCAGCAACTCATCGAGTTCCTCAATCATCTGCTTGGCAGCGGCGCATATTTCCATCGTCCCTTCAAGCAGTTCGTCAAGCAGCGCCTTGATCCCTTCCGGTACCGCCATATCCCTGAAGAGGAATGTTTTGCCAATATCTTCGGCTGTGTCGGCGATTTTATCCTGCTCGCCGATGAGACTGAGAAGATCCTTCCGGTCGACCGGAAGGAAAAGCGACTTGGGCATGGTCAGTCTGAAAATTGTTTTCAGCTGGTCTGCCTTCGTCTCTAGTTCTCTGATTTGATTTGCCAAGTCAAGTACTTGATTGTTGTCTAGCCGGTAGACAGCGTCGAAAAGGGGGGGGACTAAACAGACACAGGAAAAAACCACTCTCATATGTTCCTGGATGGGTTTGAACGGTGACCCGCGAAGGAGTCCGGAGAGGGAACGATTGGACATGATTGGCATAGTATGCGACCTCCTGTGCAGATTGTTCCTTCACATGGCAGTCGAACCAAGGGTTGTGTACCTCATGTTCTTTGCCGTGTGAAGAAAAAGAATGTGTTGCTGCTACGAAATTTTTTATTTTTGTGTTCGTTCCTCAATTGAGGTCATTGATTATATCGATGAGAGGTTCCGCCGGGAAAGTGATCGGCGTAAAATTTTCTCCCGTCCGGATAAAAAGGCTGGGGCCTTCGCTATGAGCGCTGTAGATGATATGGTGGTTCTTGATATTTGCGGCATGCAGCCAGAAGCTGCCGAAGGGGTCCATCGGCGTATGGCCGACAATAAACCGAGTCTTCGGAGGAAGATTGAGCGATTTGCGCAGTTTTTTAACATCGCCTTTGGTATAGCCGGTAAGGAGATGGGGACGATGCAGACGGATGTTGGTCAGTTCGCCGGCAAGATTGTTGTTTTCGCCGATATTGATGAGATCTTCTCTGCTGATCGCAGCTCGGGGCGGTCCGGCATGGCAGGCCATAAAGCTGTCGGAGAGGATGAGATAGGGCAGGCGATCATAGAAGTTCTGCATTTCCTGGACATAGTCAAAGCCCCGCACCTTGAGGAGGGCTTCCCTGAACATCTCTCCCTGCATAATGCCGTTCTTATTGATCTCCGGCGCAAAACTGTCGTGGTTGCCCCGGATATAGAAAACATTGGCGGGGAAGGTAAGTTTCAGCCGGAAAATGAGGTCCATGATGAGCATCGACGTTTCGAACCGGGTCATTTCATGGGCCATCTCCGAGTGGACTGCATCGCCCAGGATTATCAGCGTTGCCGTTTTCATGCGCAGGCAGTCGAGCAGGCAGTTTTCGCTGAGAATCTTGAGGAGATTGTTCACCTGAGCATGCAGGTCGCCGACGATAACGGGGGTGGTCTCGGCGGGAATTTCCACAAGTCCGCCCGGCTTGCCGGTCTTATCGAGGGGACGGAAGGGTTCCGCCATTAATATCCTGTTGACATCATGAATGGTTTGCAGAGCGTTGCCGGCGGCCAGAGGAGCGATTGCCTGGCCATAGATGCGCTTGATTTCGAGCAATGTTTTATATCTGCCCCGTTCAAGCTGTTCACGGTAATCAAGGTCGTCATGGCGGATGACCCGGGTGGGGCGATCGGAAACGAGGGGAGTGATGATCAGATCGCCTCGGCGGTTGGTGACACTTACATGTCTTTTGGCAACATTTTCACCAAACTGAAAGAGTTCGCTGAACTCTTTGTGGGCTTGACCGATAACGATGGTTTCGCCGACCCGGATGCGGATGAAGCCCTGCATGTTCCTGGTCGAACAGCCCTGTTCGGTGTGGATAATCCAGTTTTTCTGGGCAGCATTCTTTTTTACGCCGATGGGAATCTCGGGCTGGAAGCGCAGCCGGCTGTCCGCCAGCAGCAGATCGAAACTTCTGCCGTCGTGGGCGATGCGTCCGGCGCTGTCAAGGTTTTGCGGTTCGTCGCTCAGTGTGATCCAAGTGATGGGATAATGTCTGCGAAACAGCCATTTCCAGCCGGCAGCGGTCCTCAGGCTTGGCCGCCGGGGTTTTCTGTCCAGAGTCCAGGGGGGAACCGTGGCAACGCCTTTCTCGGCTATGACCATGGGCGGCTTGTCCAGACTTTTCCGGATGTAGACATTGAGACCGGCCCGGTGCAGATAGAGCGCGACATCCCGGTATACCGCAACCTGAAGCCTCACCATTTCGAGAGTGAGGTTTTCGTCCACCGGAAAATAGCCCTGACTTTGCCGGGCGAGGCGCTGTTCATAGACGGCCGTAGGGCTGGGAATGAGAAATTCGAAGATGTACCTTTCCCGCCAGTCCGATTGAAAAAAATATTTTCTGGCGGGCGGGATTCTGATTCTGGAGAGTTCCAGTTCCGGAGGAACCGGATTGTTCAGCCACTCTTTGTCGAAAACGGTGACCGCCTCTTTTATCCCGCGAAACGGCAGACCGAGGTGCACTTCCCGGGGGCGAAAAATAAGAGACTGATTCTTCCACCAGCCCTTCTGGGTTAAGTCGAGATAACCTTCGTTGGGCCACCCACGTATCTGTTCGATATAATGCGACTTACCTGCTCCAGGTGGCCCGGTTACGACAAGTTGCAGAAATTCCAGGCCGATCGGCAGATCGATGCCGCGAATGTTTTGCAGTTCCTTGATCGGTTCAAGGATTTTTTTGAGACGGTCGGCCATGGATGGGGAGCCTTAGCGGTTGATGGTGTTTGTGGATGCTTGGTCTGCGAGAAAAAATGATTATTTTCTTTTGTAGCTTTGCTTGCCGGTTTGTGCAAGATAAAGTAATACTGCAATAACCTACAAACGGAGTAAATCGAATGGAAATAATCATTGGTTCTATCCCGCCTTTGCCGCAGCAAAGCCAGAAGGTTCCGCCCAAAACCAGCAATGTTATCGAGGCTCAGCTGCTGCATGTCCGGCCTCCGAGAAAGGGGATTGCCGGGCCATCGGGCCGGGAAAGACGGACAAAGCAGGCCAACGATCCAATAAGAGGGAGGGTATTGACGATCATGATACCCGATGCCAGCCTCCTCCCTGCCGATATCGACACTGCCAGGTATGATGTGACCATTCGTCTGATTCGACGTTGATATTTCGCAGCTGTTCAGGATGTGAGACTGAAGGCTGAAGGAAAAAACGCTTTTGCCGTCGTCGGGCAGAAGCGTTTTTTGGGTGCTGATCCTGTTTATTCCCCGTCAGAAGGCGTTCATCGTCCAGATACCGCACGGGCAGGTGTCGGCGCAGAATCCGCAGGCGATACATTTATCGTCATCCGAAACATATTCATAGCCGGTCGTCAGGGCGAGGCGGTCGTCACTGCCGGAGGTCAGAATATCTTTGCGGCTGATTGCCCCCGTGGGACAGATCGTTTCACAGAGATGGCAGTCGCGGCATGAAGCGCAGGAAAGGCAGCGATCGGCCTGATCCTGCTCCGAACGGCCGGCGTCCATGGGAATGTAATGGGTAATGGTCAGGGCCTTCTGGGGAATGACCTGCTTGTCGAACGGTTTCCACTCCAACCCCTTACACCTGGCAATGATCAATTCCGCCGCGGTCTTGCCGGCCCCCAGGGCATGGGTTGCCAGACCGGGCCGCTCGACATCGCCAACGGCCAGGATCCGGCTGTCGGAGGTGACATGGGCCTTGTCGGTGGCAATCCAGGCGGCTCCGCCGACGGTGACGGTTTCAACCGACTCGGGCAGAAAGGAGAGCGCGGGGACGTCGCCGATGGAGATGATCACCGTTTGCGCGGGAATCAGCTCTCCGCTTGCGGTAACGAGGCCGGCGTCGGTTACCTCTTTAGTCAGTACCGGCCAGCGGAACTGTGCCCCCAGAGCCTCGGCTGCCACTTTCTCCTTGCCGAAGGCCAAGGGCTTCTGGATGTCCACCAGGGTTACCTTTTCGGCGCCGAGGCGGTATGCCTCGCAGGCCACGTCGCAACCGACATTGCCGGCGCCGATGACCACCACTTCCTTGCCGACCGGCAGCGGCGCATCGCTTTTCGCTTTTTTCAGGAAATCGAGGGCGGCCAGGACCTTTTCGTTGCCGGGAAATTGCAGTCGGCGCGGCACGTGGGTGCCGACCGCGACCACGATATAATCGTATTCCTGCTGGAGGAGGGCGAATTTTTCCCGGGTCATCGGCACCTTGACACTGACCGTGATATTGGGAGTCGAGAGAAACCGCTTGATCTCCTGATCCCAGATGGCCTGCGAAAGACGTTCCCAGGGGATGACCTGGGCGAGTTTGCCGCCGATTTTATCATCCTGCTCGAAAATATGGGCTTCAATTCCCGCCAGGGCCAGTTGCCAGGCAACGTTCATGCCGGCGGGGCCGCCGCCGATGATGGCGACTTTCTTGCCGGTCTTGTTTTCCGGCGCCTTGAACTGCAGCTTGTTCTGGATCGCCCAGTCGCCCAGGTAGTGCTCGACCGAATTGATGCCGACATGGTCTTCGACCTGGTTGCGGTTGCCCCCCGACTCGCAGGGCGCCGGGCAGACGCGGCCCATGATCGCGGGAAACGGGTTGGCTTCGGTGAGGCGGCGCCAGGCGTATTCAGCTTTTATAGAAATTTATTTATAAATAAACTAAGTAACACATTTGTTATTACT
>CAYTVF010000046.1:0-22553 GCA_964441345.1 uncultured Desulfopila sp.
CGATCAGATACTGGCCAATCTTTGCGTTAATGCCCGCGATGCCATCAGCGGAGTGGGTACGCTCATCATTGAAACGGCGCAGGAGCAGCTCGACGAAACCTTCTGCGCCCTTCACTCCGGGGCAACGCCGGGTGAATACGTGTTGCTCACGGTCAGCGATGACGGCTGCGGCATCGACCAGGATACCATCGGCAAAATATTCGAACCTTTTTTTACCACCAAAGATCCGGACAAGGGCACCGGTCTCGGCCTGGCTACGGTCTATGGCATCGTTCGGCAAAATAACGGCTGCATCGGCGTGTACAGCGAACAGGGCCGGGGCACGACCTTCAAAATCCATCTGCCCCGGCATGAAGAACCTGCCGCCAAAACAAAAATTAACAGCAATAGGCGTCTCCTGGCCGGGCGAGGCGAGACCGTGCTGATTGTCGAGGACGAGGCGGCCATTTTGCGGTTGACCAGCAGAGTTCTTGAAAATTGCGGCTATAAGGTGCTCACCGCCGATAGCCCGGCAGCGGCGATCGAGCTGGTCAGGCAGGAGACCAAACCGATCCGGCTGGTGATCACCGATGTGATTATGCCGGGTATGAACGGCAAAGATCTGGTCCAGGAGCTGCTCCGCTCCTTTCCAGAGATGAAATGTTTGTTCATGTCAGGTTACACGGCCGGAGTCGTCGCCAGCCAGGGCGTACTCGACGAAGGTATCGACTTTATCCAGAAACCATTTTCGGCCGAGGGGTTGACGACCAAGGTATGGGAAGTGCTGTCAACCGCAATGAACTTACAAATACCTGAGCGATCCTGATTTCGATACCGGGAACCGTCATGCGCTCATGAATTTCTCCGGCAGCATGACTTCTACCTCAAGGAAAACCAGAGGAGGAATGCGATAATTGAGACCCTCTTCGATCAAGGTTCATACCATTGCGCAGCAACCCATATTCATGGCTACCCACGGCTCAATTCGTCAAGAATAACGGGAACAGCCGGCGGAACCCGGGAGCGGCTCCTGCCGAAATTGCGAATGATCGTCAGATGGGTGCCCGGCACCTGAACCAGCGGGACTCCCGGCAGGGTCGCCGATTCAACCGACACCAGGCCGTCGCCGACCTCGTCGATCATGCTGGTTATGATCGATTCTAGGCCTTGCGGCAATTGCATGAGGTCGGCCACCGACGCCCGAAGCTCCTGCAAAAAACCGGCAACTTCATTTTTTTCGACGGGGCTCATGACCCCGGCGATGACCAGCATCCGAGCCACGTCGGGAAGAGGACGGCGGTTCAATTCGCCGAGAAAGCCGGAGCCGGGGTAGATGTCGATAGCGGCCTCCCCGACCCCGTCGAAAATGGGCCGCAGCCAATGATATCCTCTTGCCCCACCGCTGACTACCTGATCGCGAATTTCCGCCATAAAACGCAGACGGGCAAAGACCGAACCGTGATTGGGCGTGCCGACCATGACAAAATGAGAGAGCGGCGGCACCTGGCCCGCCTTTTGTGCCGGATCATAGCCGATCTCCGGACTGGTCAGCATTTCCCTGGTTACCAGGCCACCCATGCTGTGGCAGATGATCGCCACCGGCCCGGTTCCCTGCCGACGGCCAAACTCCTGGAGCTGCCGATAAAAAAAGACGGCAGAATCGTGTACCGGCTGGTCGTTGGGATAACTCATTATCCACACCCGGTACCCCTCCTCCGCCAGGCGTGGGGCAAGATCCTGCCAGATAATTCCCGGATCGTCGAGACCATGGACGAGGATGACGTTGCGGCCCGGGGCCGCTCCCTCCTGCCCCGCCGGCCGAAACGGGCGCAGGCCGTATTCCGCCCGCAGGACGACAAAGGCATCGTGGAACTGCTGCTGCAGGGCCTCCCGCAGCCGGGTGCGCAGCAGTTTTTCTTCCGCGGCGAAATGGGTTCTCGCATAATGCCCCCCGGCCATCGCCAGGATGAGAAAAATAACTAGACCAAACAATCGCCGTTTGCTAATGTATCGCAATTTTCACCGCTTCCTGTCAATCCGATTACCCCGCCTTGCAGCCCTGAGCCGGTTTATTGAAAAATTCACCCAAATGAGTTACTTATAACATAATGATCGGTATTACATCCAGTATACATCCAGTAATGCAGAGAGGAGATCCGCATGAAACGACCAGCCATCACATTTTTAATTCTTCTATTATTTGGAATAACGGGCGGGTGCGGAGGAAAAAACACGGCGTCCGTCTACCCGCGACCGGGCGGTATGGCCGTAATGACCATCGACGACGAACAACAGATGGAGATGGAACCGGACGAAGGGGAAATCCTCGACGGTGTAGTGAGCTGGCTTGATCAGGATATTATCCGCCGCCTGCGCGACGAGGGCCTCAAGATTTCCGTGCTCAGGGATCTGAGGAAATATTCGAGCAGCATGGGCCCCCTCGTTATCATCAGCGTCGAATCCTTCAATCCCGGCGTTGCGGATAAACAGCCGCGCGGCGCAGCGGGCAAAGGCGTCGCCTCCCTCGCCCTGGGCTACAAACTCTTTGACGAACGCGGGGCATTAATGACCGAATGGCAGGATGGCGCCGAGTCAAGCAAAGGAGCGACCTACTGTGCCCGCGACCTGAACCTCAGAGCGATGGAAAAAATCACCGCCGCACTCAATCTGCGTTGATCCGGGAGGCAGCATCATGGCCAAGTTAAGAACATTTCGGGTGGTAAACGGCAGGGTGCTGTTCAAGTGTCATGCGTGCCAGGGTAAAAGGATGATCACCGTTGCCCCCGGGGTACGGACGCGATCCATGCACTGTGCTCAATGCGGGGAAATAACCCGCTGCATGCTGAATCGACGGCAGCTCGAAAGGGAGCAGCAGAGCGGCAGGATTCTGCTCCTGACCGGCGACGGCCGGCAAATCGAGGTCGATCTCGTCGACATTTCACGAGACGGCGTGGGCATCGATGTATCGACCCGTGATATCATGAAAATTGCCCTGGGCCGGGATCTGCTGCTCAAGTGTCCCTGGAATCCTCAGCTGCTCGGCCAGGGGCGGTACGTGGTCAAGTCGATCAGAGGGCAACGGGTCGGCGCCGAGCGGCAAAAATGATCGATGGCTGCCCGCCCGCCGCGGCACCTTTTTAGATCCGCTGATTGCCGATCCGTTTATTAGTCAAGACAAATCTGGCAAAGGACGGCAGGTTGCGCAAAAACCGCAACCAGCTGTCCGGCGATTTCCAGAGCATCGCGACGTAACTCCAGATGACCCGCGGCCGCTGGAAATGGGCCCGGTAAAAATCGATAAACAGCTCCTCCATCCTCGCAAGCTCAATGCCTCTTGGCACGAACTGGAACTGCATGCAGTCCATTTTCTCCCAGTCTTCATGGAAGGTCCCCATACTTTCGCCGCCCTCTTTAATCAGCTGGTAGACCGGTGAGCCGGGAAACGGCGTAAACTTGGCCAGGTTGAAATCGTCGAGGGGCAGGGAATAGACATATTTCTGGCTCTTCCTGATGCTGGCCTCGGTCTCGCCCGGCAAGCCCATCATCAAGAGGCCCTTCACCCTGATTCCCGCTTTCTTGATCAGGTCGATCTTGTTCCGCATCATCGCCAGGTCGGGGTTCTGGCGATGGGCGGCCAGCAGCTCCTCGTCCCCGGTCTCGATGCCCAGACTGATCATCCAGCAGCCGGCCGACTTCATCAGCTGCAGCAGCTCGAAATCGAGGTGTTCTGCTCTCGCGGCGCAGTTGAAGGTCATCCCCAGCGGTTCGGCGATGACTTTGCGGCAGAAATCGACCACCCGCTGCCGGTTGAAGGTGAACTGGTCGTCATAGAAGTTGAGATGGCGGATATTGTAAGTCTCGTGCAGATAACGGAGATGACGATAGAGGTAGTCGGCGGAATTGTACCGGAAAGTCCGCTTGAACACCGATCTGTCGCAATAGCTGCAGGCGTAGGGGCAGCCGCGGCTGGACAGACAGCTGCCGTTGGGCGCCTTCGGATAGTTGAAGATAGGCAGGGTATAGGCCTCCGGGTAGCCGGCCAGCTTGGCGTAGTCGGGAAAAGGCAGCGAGTCGAGATCGAGCAGGTTTTTGCGCCGGCCGGTGAATATGGCCTTGCCATCCTGATCACGCAGCACCACCCCCTCCACCTCCGCCCGCCGGTCCGCGGGCGTTGCCAGCAGTTCCCTGAGTGTTTCCTCGCCCTCGCCGACCACCACAAAGTCGATGCCGGGGTAGGTGTCGAGCACCTTTTCCTGCATGGCGGAAACATGCACCCCGCCAAAAACGACCTGAATCCCCGGCAGGGTGCTTTTGGCCAGCCCGGCCAGCCGTTCGCCGTCGAAAAAACTTGAGGTGGTGCAGGAAAAACCGATAAATGGCGGCTTTTCATCCTGCAGATAGGCGACAATCCGGTCATCGGAATCGGGATGGGCATAGCAGTCGATGATATCGTTGTCGAGGCCATGGCTGGTGAGGTAGGCCGAGATCGAGGCCAGCCCGAGCGGCGGCATGATATTGGCCACCCGCGAGATATCCTGCCCCGCCGATTTGGCACTGTAGCCGAGGGGATGGACAAGCAGAATTTTTTTATTTCCGGCTGGTTGCATCTTCCCGGCGACGACGTTATGTGTTGGCAAAATCCATGTCCCTCTTGTTAAAAAAATCGACACTTCCGCTGGCGACCATTTCCCCTGCCGGCCGGCGCAGGCTGAACGAGCCGTGCCAACCGGCTGCCCCATCAGCCAGATCCACAGTCACAACCACCCTCTCATTCGGTCGGATGATGCCTTTAAACTTTATTTTATTATATTTTTTCGGTAAAAGATCACACCCCAGGGCACACTCGCAAAGATATCGCACCGCAGCCAGTTGAACGATGGCCGGCAATATCGGCTGCTCCGGGAAATGACCCTGGAATCCGGGGTAAGCTTCGCCAAACTGAAAATCCGCCGAGGCCTGCAGCCGGTGTTCGGTCTGTCCATCAATCCGCCAGGCGAGGCAGCATAACGGCAGCGCCCCGTACAGTGAGTCCATGATATGATTGCTCATGTCCCGAAATCCGCCCGCTTGAGGCTGATGCTCACCCCCAGCCATGGCTGACGGTAGACCACGGCTTCATCGCCTTCCCCTGCAATCCCGGCGGCCGTTACCTGCCACACTTTGAACGGCCCCGCCTGACCGTACTTACGCCAGCCGTTGTCTTCGCTTTCTTCGCGACAGAGCCGATAGAACCAGGAACCGCCGCAGGGCATTTCATCCGGTTCCTGGAGATAGATCCGGGCCAGGGCCTCAGACAGGAATGGAGCGAAATCGGTTTTCTGCAAAGGACCGCTGACCCGCAGCAGGTTGTGGCGCCCGTCCCTTGCCACCTCCACCTCAAGAAGCTTTACCCCGGTCGCGTCGAGAAGAACATAATAGAGCCCCGCCGCATTCTCCCGCAAGCCGAGGAGACCGGAAAAACGCAGGGTGTCCCATCTTTCCACCCGGATATTCAGCAGCCGTCCGCCCTGTTGGTCCGGACCCGTCATCTCGGGCGTTGCCGCGGTGCGGGGCAGACCGCAGGAGGTCAAGAGAAAACAAATCCAGCACAACAAGGACCAGCAAGCGGTCTTCACCCGTCACCCCTTTTTGCCGAAAACCAGCAGCGCAGGACTGACCAGGATCGCAGTCGGCCAGGCCACGCCGATCCCGATCAGCACAGTCACCCCAAGGGCATAGAGGGCGGGATGTCCGGCAAAGGCTAAAACGCCGAACCCGATCAGGGAGCTGGCCGCGGTCAGGCTCACCGACCGTTCGGATATTTTTTCCTGGCCGGCAAGTTTAGCACAGACAATGAAGATGCCATAATCGACACTGACGCCGATAACCATGAGCCCCATGATAAGATGCATCATGTTCAACTGTCCGCCGGTCAGAAAGCAGAAGATCGACATGGCGGCAAGCGACGAGATGACCGGTGCCAGCACCGCAATCACGGCCCTGCCATTGCGGAACTGATAGATTACCATGAGGGCGATGATCAAGCCGGCCACCAGCGACAGAGTCAGGACATCGTGTCGGAGCAGCCGCTCCACCTCCGCCCGCCACTTGGTATTGGCGAGGACCCTCACCCCTTCATGGGCCTGGCCGAATTGCAGGAGTTCGGGCAAAATCCGATCGTCGATGGCGACAGTGGTCATGGCCATATAGGAATTCTCCTCCGGAACCTTCTGCCGCGGGATCTTCAGCATCGAAGAAAACAGCGGTTGCAGCGGACCACCCAGGAATTTTTCCGGTGACATCGGTTGCGGCTCGGCGCTCAGCCACGAGAAAAACGGGGCAAAGGCCTGTTGCGTAAAACCCCGGGCCACGGCCGCGGGACCAAACCGACCTTCGAACTCCGCCCGATTTGCCGCCCAGAATTGCTGCCACCCCTGCAGATTGCGAGCCTGAGCGGCGGGACCCGGCAAAAGCTGCGCAAAGGATTGAAATTTTTTCACCCCGCTTTCCTGCAGAAAACGGTATACGAGGTAATTTCTATCGAGCACCTCATCAAGACTTCCACCGGTTGCGAGGATGAAGGCCTGCTCGTCTCCTCCTCCCCAGATTGCATTGAAATGGCGCTCATCGGCCTTAACCTGTTGATCGGGAACGTCGAGCCCCCGCAGATCGCCGTTATAATGCAGGCGGGGCCAGGCTATCATCCCTGCGACCACAAGAATCAACCAAACCAGGAGGATGGGTTCGGGACGTTTCGGCGTAAAAAGCGCCAGCCAATTGCGCCAATTGCTTTTGCCGGCTTTAACGGGTTTTTTCCGGTGCGATGCGGCAATCGCCGGGATGACCAGATAGGCGCAGGCTGTGGCGAACAGTACCCCGAAGAGCGCCAGCAAGGCCATCTGCCGGTGGCAGGGAACCTGCGAGAACAGCAGCACGACAAAAACGGCCGCGGTCGTCAGGACTGCGTACAGCACCGGCTCCGCCACCTGCTTCATCGCCTCGCGCGGGCTGCCTTCCCCCTTGGTCAGGGCCAGATACAGATGGGTGGCAACATCGACCGTAATACCCAGCAGGACAATGCCGAAGCCGAGGGCGAGGCCACTGAGTTTGTCATAAAAAAGACTGGTTAAGGCGATGGCCGGAGGCGCCGCCAGGTAAGGCACGCTCACCACCACCAGAAAACGAATGTTCCGCAAGGCAACCCCGAACAACAACAACAGGAGAAGCGACGCCAGCGGCAACAGCACCCGCAGATCGGTCTCGACCGATCGGCTGTTGGCAAGGGTATGCGGCAAGCTGCCGATAACGCTGGCCTCGACTCCGACAGCGAGCGCCTGTCCATACGCATTTTTCAGGATTCTCTCTATCTCAACGGCCTGTTCCGAGTTGGTAAGCGACTTGCGACTCTCGGCCACCAAAAGACAGCTTTTGCCGTCCTTGCTCATGAAAAATCCCTCATCGATATGCACCGCAAACTCGGATCGCATGAGCTTCAGTTTCTCCAGGGCCAGGGAGCTCAACCCCAGCGGATCGACCTGCACCTGTTTTTTCAGGGCAATTCCGGCAGGGCTGTTGAGCAGGACGAATGACTTCTGCAGGCCGTCCTTTATTCCCGCAGGCGTAGTCATGGCGGCAAGGCTTGCGAGATCCCCTTCATCGAGCAGCAACGGCAGGGACGGCTGCAGGCCGGCAAAGAGGGCGAATTCATACCCCTCCGGCAAACGGGACAACACATAGGAAAAGCGACCGCTCTCCGTCAGCAGATCGCCAAGCTTCTTGGTACTCTCCTGCAGGGTCTTCTTGCTGACCGGAGCGGGTATGCCACCCTCTTCTTCGATGGAGACGGTGATAAACAGCCGATCGACCAGCCCCATCCGCTGCAGCATGCTGATATCGCCTCTCACCGCCTCGCCCGGCAGCAGGTCGAGCGCATCGTCGGCCAATTTGAGATCTTTGCAAAAAAACAGTCCCACGCCAAAAACGGTGAGAACAATAAACCAACGCCACATTGCCGCAGATCTACTCATCGGTGCCACAGAGGGTAAACAGGATTTCCGGGGTATTGCTGTTTAAAACATAGGATCGGAAAGTGATGATGGTGGCGTCGCCGCCGGGGTCGGCGATTTCGACCTTCTCGGGTTGCCGGCTGGTCTTGTTGAAGGTGATGGTCACAGCGCTGACAAACTCCGATACCGCACCGTCCTTCGGGGTTATCCGCAACGAGGAAGGTCCTGATTTTTCCATGCGATAAAGGTCGTTCAAGCGCGAATAGTCGCCCCCCAGCCAGAGCCACAGCTGCTCGGCCACCGTGTGCATGATCGGATCGGAACCGAGATCGAAATTGACCGGCGGAGCGTTGTCGTTGCAGCGCATGCCCCGTTCGCCGCTGAAGATGAGAACGGAGGGGACGGGCGAGGTAAACTCCCAGCGCAATCGGTCGGGCCGGACAACGGTCAAGGAGCCATGGAATAATACCGGTTCGGCAAAGAGAGCCAACCTTCGCTCCTGGACGAATTCGCTGGAGAAGGAGCGGACCTGATCGGACGCGGCTTGAATTTCGGCCAGGAAACTGCTTAATTCATCGGCTTCCGCCGCGGACGCCGGTTGCGTCGAATGCACCGCCAGCAGGACAGACCAGAGCACGACCGGCGCAGCACGACGAAAAAAATGAACAAGGAGGTTAACGCATCGCATCCCGGCTGAGATCCTCCCACACTTTGATATCGCCTGCCGCAAGCAGTTCCCGATCGTTATACACCTCGCCATGGATCACCTTGATTGCTCCGAATTCAAATGTTTTTTCCGTTTCGATCCGCACAACTCGTCCCGCTATACTTCCCTCTGTAGCCCGGCCATGGAAAGAGAAGCCATCGATGCCCACCAGCATGCCGTCATGCACCGGCCTGCCGAGACAGAGACCGTCATACCCGTTCGCCAGGGCCGTGGCCTGGGCGACCAGCTCGATGAAATACTCCGGCAAAAGCCGGTTTTCCGACACACAGATTCCGGAATCGGGCAACACCGCGCGGGCGGTCGATCGGTTGCCGTGACGCGCGACCAGGGTTTCGACAAAGAGCATCGGCGGCCGATGGGGCAGGAGCGCCGCAGCCGGCAGGGGCAAAGGGGAAATGAATATTTCGGATATTTCGTTCATATCCATCCCTCTATTCGGCGCAAGCGTCGGCTCATGGCCGGAAAAGCTCCATGGCGGTAACATACCGGCCCAACCCCAGCACCAGAATTTTATTCCTCGACCCGTCAATGACAATATCGCTGCCACCGGCGAGAGTTCCGGGAACCACTCCCGCTTCCACAAAAGAAGCGGCAAATGCCGTCGCCACTGCCGATGCGGAGGCGAACTCACCGGTCAATTTTCGATAGCGAACAACCGGTGCCGTTATTTTGGCCAGGGCCATAAACTGGTCCAACTGCTTTTCTCCCTGCCGGTGCATGGCCGCAGGGATTCCGGCCAGAACAAGCGCATACCTGCTCCGCCAGTCCGCGCTGCCGCCAAGAGCTGCGATCAGCGCGGCTATTACATCGCCGGCCCGGCAACTCCGATAAAAAGGAACGGCAATACCGCACTTCGCCCCGTTGCTGTTGCGGTCGACACAAAAAGCGCCGCCGCCGTCGGCAAGCGCCGAACCGGGGGCAATCGAAGGATCAAAGAGCGGCGAGAACTCCTCATGCCCCTCGTCCGCACCGAGGATGAAGGCCGGCCGGTCCGCATCATGGAACATCAGATCCGCGGCGAGCAGCGCCTGTTCAAACGAATAATCGCCGCCGCTGGCGGTAATATTAGGTCCCGTTGCCCCGAACATGATTGCCACCTGACTGGCCGGCCCATTATGAACGGAGCCGACAAAGTCGGTCGGACTGGGAAACTGCTCGTTGGAATCGGCAAGGCGGGTCAGGAAATCGTGCGTTTCGGAAAGGGCGCCCCAGCCGGTACCCATGAACACAGCACCCGGTTTCCGGTCGGCAAACCCCGCATCCTTCGCATCCTTCTGAGCCATTACCGCAAGCGCCAGGGTAATCCGCGGCAGACGCTTCAGCCGGCGGATGAGCTGGGGCGGCAGGTTTGCCGAAATTGTCTCAAGTCCGGCCATCCCGGCGGCAGACTCGCCGTTCTGCAAACGGTTCATGGTCGCGATCCGGTCGCCCGCGCCGGTCAAACACGAATAGCCATGAATGGCCAAGCCGCCACAAGCCCGCGGCGAAGACACCCGGGCAAATGTACCGGGGCTGCCGATCGCCAGGGAACCGTTGTTGCCGCCAAAACCAAAGGAGTTGGACAGCACGGCATGTACCGAATTTGCCTGATTTGCCGGACGTTCCAACGGCTTCAGCAGCGGAGTGAGCCCAAGGGCGGGATCGACCTGCTGCAAGCCGGTATTGGCCGGCAGCAGATGGTGCGAAATGGCGATAGCCGCAATCACCGCCTCGATAGCCCCGGAGGCCGCCAGGCTGTGGCCGGATGCCCCTTTGATCGATGACAACGGCGGAAGACTTGGAAAAAGTCGGCGCAGGGCCTTGGATTCGGCCAGGTCGTTATCCGGCGTGCCGGTGCCGTGCAGATTGATATAGCCGATATCTTCCGGCTGAAGTCCGCCATTCCCCAGCGCCCCTTGCATTGCCATGAGAGCCCCCTCACCTTCCGGGTGCGGCGCGGCGGGATGGTAGGCGTCGCAGGAGAGCCCGGCGCCCAGGAGTTCGGCCATGGGATTTTCCGGTTGTACCGTGGTCAGCAGCAGCATCCCCGCGCCTTCGGCCACGGCCATCCCCTGGCGATTCCGGTCGAGAGGCTTACAGCCGGTTCGGTCGACCAGCTGCAGCGAGTGGAAACCAAAATAGGTCAGACGGCTGAGTGAATCGACTCCGCCGACCAGAACCGTCCTGGCCTGGCCGCCGCGGAGCATGGCCAAGCCCATGGCAATGGCAACAGCGCCGGAAGAACAGGCGGTGGAAACAGTAAGGACCGGACCCGTGCAGTTAAATTCTTCGGCAAGAGAGTCGGCCACAGTGGTTAAACCGTGGTGCCGGTACAACTCCTTGTTTCGTTCATTGTCCCGCAACAGGGTTTCGGTGGTTGCTATGCCGCCGGTCGTGGTGCCGATAATTATTGCATCGGGAGGGTCGCTGTGCCCGGCCATGGCCTGCCCGGCGGCGATATGGGCCAGGCGGTGCGTTCGCGGCAGCGACGACGGTCCTTCCAGGCCGGCAACCTGACCGACCGGCAAAGGCACCCCCTGCAGCAGGGGGAACAACTCCAGGGGTCTTATCGCCGAACGGTTTTCGCGTAGGGTTTTTTCAGTTGCCGCCAGGCCGGAACCGAGCGGACTGATTATCCCTGCGCCGCCGATATACACTGTCGAATGAACTGTCGAACTAGTCAAGCAGTGGCCTTGGCTGAGTTTTCTTTAATATAGGCGGCAAGATTGGCAAGTGAGGAAAACACCTTTTCGCCGACCTCCTGGTTGTTGATGATAATACCGTAATCCTTTTCAACCATGACCACCATTTCCAGGACATCGATCGAATCGATACCGAGCTCGCCTCCGACCAACTGAGCATTTTCGTCGAATTTTTCAGGGCTTACATCCTGAAGATTAAGAATATCTATAAGTTTAACTTTGAGCTCTGCGATGAGTTGTTGCATAATTTTATCTTACATTCAATTGAGTTAAGGAGCATATAATCGATATTCCGAGGATTAAATCAAGAGAACAACGAAGGGTCTGGCAAAACGGTCGATGCTCGATGGACACTCAATGTGGTGATCGACCGCCAGCTGAGATTTTACGAGGTGTCGGTGCACACTCTTCATCCAGAGTCTCTGGCGTATTCACTTAGCTATTTTCAAACAGCACGATAATTTACATTCTTTCATCTTATAAAACCAACAGGAATTTGTCATCAAATTTGGTGGCGATTTCGGAAATAATAAGGTATCAGTGTCGATAATTAGCTATGAATACGACAACTCTCACCGATCTCACCCTGGAAGACCTGCTCCCGCATCGTACCGACATGATGTTCATAAGCGAGGTACTGGAGGTCGATCGCCGGCATGCCCTGACGGTCTGCCGGGTGGCTCCTTTTTGGCCCATGGCCGATGAAAGAGGAGTACCTTCCTTGATTTTGGTGGAACTGGCGGCGCAGACCGCGGGGGTATGCAACGGCTGGGACAGAATACAAACCAAGGGACTCGATTCGGATCCGACGGGCTGGCTGGTGGGAATCAAAAAGGCCGAATTTTTTATCGATTATCTGCCGTTTGGCGGCAGCATCCTCTCCAATGCGGAAAATATCAATAATTTTGAGAATCTCCGGGAAGTGTCCTGCGAGCAACGCATGGACAACAGACTCATCGGCAGAATCACTCTCCAGCTTTTTCAGGCGTGAGCAAGAAAATGACAGATGGAAATGAACAGCCGGTTGCCATCGTAACCGGCGGCAGCAAGGGTATCGGCAGAGCGATCTGTGTCGAACTGGCGCAGCAGGGATATTATACCGTCATCAACTACATGAAGGATAAGGACGGGGCGAAACAGACCCTGGCGACGGTTGAACAAAACGGCGGCCGGGGCGAGATTTGTCAGTTCGATGTCCGGGACCGGCAGGCGGCCGAGAAGGTGGTTGAAGATGTTGCCGGCCGATTCGGCCGGATCGATGTGTTGATCAATAATGCCGGGATCATCGCCGACGGCTTGTTCATGATGATGTCTCCGAACAACTGGCAGTCGGTAATCGACACCACCCTCTGCGGCTTTTACAACATGACCCGGCCGGTGATCGAGAAAATGGTGCGCCGGCGCAGGGGAGCCATCGTTTCCATTTCGTCCGCCAGTTCGCTGATGGCCAACCGCGGCCAGGCGAACTATTCCGCCGCCAAGGCCGGCTTGAACGCCGCCAGCAGATCGGTCGCCGCCGAAGTCGCGCGTCTCGGCATCCGCATGAATGTCGTGGCGCCCGGCCTGATCGACACCGACATGATCCAGGCGGCCCCGAAGGATCAGATCAAGGCGATGATTCCCATGGCCCGCATCGGCCGGCCGGATGAGGTCGCGAGGGTCGTCGGATTTCTCTGCTCGGATGCGTCCTCCTATGTGACCGGCCAGGTAATTTCGGTGAATGGCGGGATGTTCTAGTGCACATGAAATTCAAACTCATCTATCCCAAGTGGACCAAGCTGGACCGGCAGACCGAGTTTCATCTGCCCCCCCATGGCCCGGTCGTCTTTGCGGCAACTCTGCCCGACTATGTCGACGTCGATTTTGTCGATGAGAACCTGGAAGCCATCGATTTCGATGACGATGTCGATTTTGTCGGCATCTCGATGATGCTCACCATTCAGGTCAAAAGAGGCTGGGAGATCGCCGATATCTATCGCAAAAAAGGTATCAAAGTCATGTTCGGCGGCATTGCCGCCATGCTCCATGCCGAGGAGACCATGGCCCACGCCGACACGGTTTTCCTCGGCGAGGCCGAAGGCCGGATGGAGCGGGTTTTCTCCGATTTCAGAAAAAACACGCTGCAGCCCTGCTATGATTACATCAACGACCGGCCCGATATCGGTCTGGTGGGTCCGGCGCGCAGGGATATCCTCAATCGCGGACTCTACAATCATAAGGGCGTGCAGATGGTCGACCTGGTCCATGCCTCGCGCGGCTGCCGGTTCAACTGCTACCCCTGTGCCGTGTCCTACCTCGGCGGCAGGGTTTTTCGGCCACGGCCCATCGATAAGGTGATCGCCGAGCTGGCCGGGATCGACAACAATCGCCTCTTTCTCGTCGATAATTCCCTGGCCCAGGATACCAAATGGGAAATGGATCTCTTTCGGGAGATGATCCCGCTGAAAAAGAACTGGTGTTCGCATCCCATCGAAGACAAGCCGGAGGTGCTGAAGCTTGCCGCCCGGGCCGGGGCCTGGTATGTCTATCAGGCGGTCTTCGACACCTCCGATTACATCAAGGAACGGATCAAGCGTTACCATGATCATGGGATCGGGGTGGAAGGAACAATTCTGCTGGGACTCGACAATCATACCGAGGATTTCATCAAGCGGTTGATCGATTTTCTGCTTGAGATAGAGCTCGACCTGGCCGAATTTACCGTTCTGACGCCATTTCCCCATACCAAAGCCTATACCGATCTGAGCAGGCAAAACCGGATCCTCTCCCATGACTGGAATGAATTTTCCGCCGATCGGGTGGTGTTTCAGCCGAAGAATATGAGTCGCGAAAGACTCCAGGAACTGCTTGATTACGCCTGGAATACCTTTTACCATGATGAACCGCAGCACATAAAAATGGCCAAGCTGTTCAAGCAGGTGGTAAAAAGGGAAATGGCCGGCAACACCTTCCGGCCGCGGGACAGAAACCTTTCCGGACAATCGTTCGGCAAGACGGTAATAAGGGAAAATGACCGCTGATTTTTCGATAGACATAAATAAGGCCATCGAGGAGTTGCTGCAGGGGCCGAAACATCCGGACAAAAACAAAAAGTTTGTCCGGGCCGGCGCCACTTCCCGCGATGTATACGCAATGGCCGCGGGGCTGCGCCTCGCCCTGGCCGGGCGGAAGGATCCGGAAGAAGCGGTCTGCCTTGCCGCGGAAAACAAGGCGATTATTGCGGCGGCGCTGTTAGCCTCGCTGGCCGGCGGCCCAACCCTGCTGCTCCCCTATGCTTTTTCGGCCAAGGCGCTGCTGCAGCTGCAGCAGGCCACCGGCTTTACCACCGCTATCGCCGACACGCCGAGAGAATTCCCGAAAGGGGTCGAGGCGATCTGTCCGCAACCGGCAGGAGTGGCAATCCCGGTCAGTCCCCAGGCCTCCCCCCAATCCGAATTGCTGAAGATCTTCACCGGCGGTTCCACCGGGACGCCGCAGGTCTGGTCGAAAACAGCCGAAAATATGTTCAGCGAAGGTTTCTTCCTGGCGCGACGCTACGCGGTGACGGAACACGACTGCATCCTGGCCACCATCCCGCCCTACCATATCTACGGCCTGCTCTTCTCCGTTATTCTGCCCCTGGTCTCCTCGGCGACCGTGATCGGCGAAACACCCTCCTTCCCCAGCGAAATTGTGCGGATCGCCAAAGAGTACGAGGCGACTCTGCTGGCCAGTGTGCCGGTCCATTACCGGGTATTGCGGGATAAAAAAATAGGGGTGCGTCTGGCCTTTTCATCCGCCGGCATGCTTGACCGGGAAGATAACGAAGCGTTTTGCCGGCACAATTCGGTCGGCGTGGTCGAGGTGTACGGTTCCACCGAAACCGGCGGCATCGCCACCCGCAACCGGGCGCTCGGCGAAGAGAATTTCACCCCCTTCCCGACCATCGCCTGGAAGATCGCCGAAGATCGCCTGATGGTGCACTCGCCCTATATTTCACCCGATTTACCCGTCGATAAAGAAGGCTTCTTTACCGCGGGCGACCGGGTGCAAGCGAGGGGGGAGGGGGAAATAAAAAAATTTTCACTGCAGGGCCGGGCCGATACCGTGACCAAGGTGGGCGGCAAACGGGTCGATCTTGAAGAAATCAGCCTCCTGATCAAAAACGAGCCGGGGGTGAGGGACTGTGTGGTCATGGCCCTGCCCGATTCAGGGGGGCGTGAGCACCGGATCGGCGCCTTGCTTGAGGGAGACACGGTCGATATCAAATCGATCCAGAAAAAGCTGGCCGACTCCCTCGAATCATACGCCCTGCCCCGCCGCATCAAAATAGTCGAGCGGATGCCAATCACCAAAAACGGCAAATACGACTGGACCGCCATTGTCCGGCTCCTGGAAAAATGAGCGCGCAAAGGAGCGAGCTTCGCCAGAGCTTTGCCGCCGGGTATGCGTGTCTGTCGGCCTCGGCCGAGCTTCTCGACCGGATCAATGTTTTTCCGGTGGCCGACGGAGATACCGGAACCAACCTGCGTATCAGCCTGACCCCGCTGCGTGATCCCCTGGAAGACAGCGAGACCACCCGTAATCTGCTGGCGCGCTGTGCCACCGGCAACTCAGGCAATATTGCCGCGGCATTTTTCCGGGAATTCTGTCGGGCGGAAGGTATCGAAGATCTTGCTGAAAAAGCGGCACTCGGCGGGAAAAAAGCCTGGCAGGCAATTGCCAGCCCCTGTGCAGGCACCATGCTTTCCGTTTTTGACAGCCTTGCCGCGGTGCTTGCATCACATGGAGAATTGACGACTCTCTATTCCCCGCTCTGCCACGAGTTGCACAAGGCGGTTCGCGATACCTCGCAACTCCTGCCCGATCTCATAAAGGCCGGCGTCGTCGATTCCGGCGCTTTGGCTATGTATGTCTTTTTCGACGGATTTTTCCGGTGCCTCACCCGGCAAAAAGATACATCCAGCTCCATCTTCGACCTTTTTGCCGGCAAGCTGGCCATCAGCGATGCCTTTCAACCGGAAGCCACCAACTCCTATTGTGTCGATGCAGTCATTAAAGTTACCGGCAAACAGGCAACGGCCGGAGAAATGGACACGCAACAGGCAACAGTCAGGGACAACCTTGCCGAACTGGGCGAAAGCGTGGTGGTGGTCCAGGATGAATCCTTTCTCAAGATCCACATCCATACTCCGGACCCCGGCCGGCTGCGCGGCCAACTTGGCTCGTTTGGCGATATTGTCCAATGGTCCGACGAGGAAATCAGGCAGAGTGGAATACAAAAATCCTCCGCCGAATCGGCGAAAACAAAAAAATCCATTCTCCACATCGTCACCGATGCCGCCGGCTCGCTTACCAGGGAGATGGTCCGGCGTTATGGCATCACCCTGCTTGACAGCTATATCATAGTCGGCGACGACTCCAGACCGGAAAGTCTGTACACCTCCCAAGAAATCTACCCTCTGATGCGCACGGGCAAGAAAATCACAACTGCCCAGGCCTCGACCTTTGAGCGGCATCAGCATTATCAGAGCATATGCCGGCAGTTCGGCCCTTCCCTGTATCTTTCCGTCGGCGCAGCCTTTACCGGCAATTACGATACCGCCGCGGCATGGCAAAAGGAGAATGACCGGGACGGGCTCTTTACCGTGATCGATACCGGGGCAGCCTCCGGACGGCTTGCCCTCATCGCCCTCCTCACCGCCCGGCAGTCGCATACCGTCGATCATCCGGCGGAGCTCATCGGTTTTGCCCGCAGGTTGATGGAGGAATGTGTTGAGTATGTTTTCATCAATGAGTTGAAATACTTGGTCGCAGGCGGCCGGGTATCGAAAGCAAGCGGCCTGTTCGGCGATCTGCTCGGCATGAAGCCAATTATCAGCCCAACCGGCGATGGGGTAAAAAAAGTCGGCGTTGTCCGCAGCACAAAGGGTCAGCTCGCCTTTGCCATGGCAAGGCTGAAGGAATGGTACGATGGATCTGCCGCATCCACGATCATGCTGCAATATTCCGATAATGAAGAGTGGGTGACCAATACTGTACAACGGCAGGTGCGAGTCATCCTGCCCGAAGCGGAAATTCTTCTCACCCCCTTGTCGCTCACCTCGGGGGTCCACATGGGACCCGGAACCTGGTCGCTGGCCTTTGCATCTCCCCGACTTTGCTCATGAAGATGAAGCCGGCCATCATAATTCCCGTGTACAATCACGGCCCGCGGATCGGCGAGGTTATCCGGCAGACCCTTGAGCTCCGCCTGGCGGTTTTTGTGGTTGACGATGGTTCAACGGATGCTACCGCCGCAATCATCGATACCATGAACGGGATTACCGTCCTGCGCCACGGGGTCAACCAGGGCAAAGGTGCCGCCATCCTCACCGGTTTTGCCGCGGCAGCGGCCGACAATTGCGATTGGGCAATCACTCTGGACGGCGATGGTCAGCATAATCCGGAAGATGCCCGGGCTTTGCTGCACGCCGTCAAGGACGGTGAGCGATGCATTGTCATCGGTACCCGCCAGGGCATGAACGATACCATACATGTCCCCTGGACCAGCAGATTCGGCCGAAATTTTTCCAACTTCTGGGTCTGGGTTGCCGGCGGACCATTGGTGGAAGATTCCCAGTCGGGTTTCAGGCTCTACCCCCTTCCGGAAGCCCTGCAGCTTGGCACGAAGGCCAGGAGATACCAGTTCGAGGTGGAGATACTGGTAAAAGCCCGCCGGCGGGGTATCGAGACCAGGGAAGCGCCGGTCCGGGTAATCTATCAGGCGAGAGGAGAACGGGTCAGCCATTTTCGCCCATGGCGTGATTTCCTGCGTAATTCAGTAACCTTCAACAGGCTCATCTGGGCCCGGCTGTTCTCGCTGTTTCGCCCATGAACGGCTTTTGGTACAAACTGCTGATCCGGGTCGCGGGCCTGTGTGGACCATGGTTGTTTGTTGTCGTCTCCCGGATTATCGCCACCGGTTATTTTATCCTCTCATGGCGCGTTGCGGAAAGCCGTCGTTTCTATGCCGCCCTCTTTCCCCAGCGAGGCGGACTCTATCATCTTTGGTGCACCTTCAACCAATACCAGAATTTTACCACCATCCATTTCGACCGTTTTCTTGAGGAGCAGGCCAAACCGGCGACATTCACCGCCCTGGGCTGGGACAAGCTGGATGCAGTCATCGACCGGCAAGGCGGCATTCTTCTGATGTCCCACCTGGGCAACTGGGAAATGGCGGCGACGCTCCTGAAAAAGCACAGGGAAAATCTGCAGCTTCTTCTCTATATGGGAGTGAAGGAAAAAGAAGGAGTGGAACGGATGCAGAAGGACGATCTGCGCCGCTCCGGAGTAACCATCATCGGTGTCGACCAGGAGGACAGCTCGCCGTTTTCCGCGGTCGAAGGCATCCGCTTTCTGCGGTCGGGGGGCTTGGTGTCCATGGCCGGAGATATCGTCTGGCGCAGCGACCAGCGCAAGGTGCGGGTCACCTTCCTGGGCCGTGACGCCTATCTGCCCGAAGCGCCTTTTGTGTTCAGCCTGGTATCCGGCGCACCGCTTTTTGTATTTTTCGCCTTCCGCACCGGCAAAAACAGCTACCTCTTTACCCTGTCCGACCCCATTCCCATCCAGCCGGCATCCCGAGGCGACCGAACCGCGGCCATCTCCCGCGCCGCCCAGCAGTACGCCGATCTTCTGGCGGAAGCTCTGCGGCAGCATCCGTTTGAGTGGTATCATTTCGATCGATTTATTCTGTGATGCTTCGATGTTATCGGCTTAAGGCCGATTGATACCGGTTTGCAATCCCCCGTCACTCCACGACCCGGTAGCCGGCGGATTGCAACGAAGGCCTGGTGTAGACGAAGATCATCTCGACCGGTTCCTCGAACGGATTGTAAAACCAGTGAACGGCGCCTCTCGGCACGAACATCGTATCGCCCTTCACCATCTCCACCTCGCTTTCCCCTATGCCGCTGATTCCTTTTCCCGAAAGGATATGGATAACTTCCTCCGCATCCCGGTGGACGTGCTTCTTATGGGTCGAGGTCTTCGCCTCGAACTTGCAATAGGCGAAGGTTATATCCTCCGCTCCCACGGTGTCCCGATCGACGAGGACGATTCTCTTCGCGTTGTCCAGGTCCTTGATTGGTTCGTCCCTTCCTTCTTCGAGTCCAAGCAGGTATTTCATATCGTTTTCCTTTACTCTTGTTGAAAAGATTTTGTCTTGAGGAATGACCCCTCAAAATCGCTATCGCTATCGCTATCGAAATCGAAATTGCAAGCGACCATTTCGGCTTCAGTTCATGACATTGCGGTGCACGAAGTGCACCCTACCACAAAACAAGCTCTGAGAATTGTTCATAACAATATTGAATTATTACTTTCTTCTCCTAAATGCCCCCCCTGACTTTCCGAGATGCAGAATTCGATGCCGATAGCGATAGCGATTTCGATAGCGATTTCGACGACCTCCATCAACAGTATTTTTGTGGTGAAAACAACAGGTAACTATTCAATATCTTACTGCAACACCAGGCGTGCGCCAAGGGGTTGCAGCGGACGGTTGTTTGGATGGTGCATGATATGCGAGAACGCCGCCACCTGCTCTTTTGAAACGGATACCGGTTTTTTGATAACCAGCCATCGCACCCCCTCGGTACATGGAGGTGTGGTCAAAGAGCCGTTGAAACGGTAGTGATCATGGTTGGACGGCAGCAGCTGCGCGATATCGAAGGGTGCCGGCAGTGCATTTTTCTCTCCGCCGTTTTGCGGCATCGATTTCCATATTTTCGACAGCACTTTATTTTCGGAGCCTTCCTCGAACATGAGCGCTACCACCGCAATATTTCCTTCTCTATCCACGTGGACCAAATGCGCTTCCATGGCGTATGACTTGCCATTGATATGGTTCTCACTGGGGGCATGGAAGTGGAATTGCTTCAGGTCGAACTGGATACCATCGACCGTAATGCTGGACCCCGCACCATAATTCACCTGCACCGTGTGACCGTTGTTCAGGATTTCGTTGCCGCCCGGCTGGTAGGAGATTTTGATTGGGATGAGGGCGGCTTCGATGAAGCCGGTCAAATTGATCGGAGTTTGATTCCTGCCATCGCAGGCGCCGAACTCGGGGGTAAGCTTGGCCCAGTTTTCCGGCCCTCCTTCACCTGAATAGGACCAATGCGCCGTACCCGCGGCAAATGCGGTGCCGAAGGTGAGCAGCACGCCGCCGAGCAAACCGGATAGAACAAACTTTTTCATTATCAACTCCTTATTGATAGCGCCCCCTTTTTGTTAAAAAAGCATGCCAAGCTTGGGGGGCATCCAAGCCTAACCGGTCAGTTACCAGAATCCCCACGACATTCCCATATCTGGTGTTGCAAGATCGTCTGGCTGCTCCGTTTTCTTTTTGTAAGTGGTTGCTGATTTGCTTGGTTATGTCAAGGTTTTTCTTATGCTGCCGGCATGGTAAAAAAAGGAGCATTATCAAACCTATTCATTCGGAAATCTTCAGTGAGTTGTCCCTCTGTTTACCAGAGAGTTGCGAATCGCTTCCTTCAGCTCCTGAAGGCCATAGGGTTTTGCCAGAAAGGCCTGCGGGCACTCGTGCTGACTGCCGTCCATCACCTGCTCCTCGCTGTACCCGCTGGCCAGGATCACCGGCATGGAGGGATCGATCTGCCGCAGAGCTGTCAACACCTCCTGACCGTTCATGCGCGGCATGGCGAAATCGCTCAGAACGAAACGGATTTCATCCCTATGCTGCCGAAACACCTGCACCGCTTCGATGCCATCCATGGCACTGAGTACTTTAAAGCCCAGCATTGACAACATCGCACTGGTTATCATCACGACTATCGAGTCGTCGTCGACCAGCAGCACCGTGCCGGTCCAGTCTATATCCGGTGTATCGGCCGCTTCGTCCGGCCGGCCGACGACTGCTTCTGCCGTGATCGGATAAAAGACTCTGAAGACACTACCCTGCCCCGGCTCGCTCTCCACGGTAACGGCACCGTTATGGGCCTGAACAAGACCCAGAACCACGGGCAAACCCAGGCCTCGACCGGTGAACTTCGTGGAAAAAAACGGGTCGAAAGCCTCCTCGATATCCCCGGCCGCTATCCCGCAGCCGCTATCCCGAACTTCCAGACAGGCATAGTGACTTTGTTCCGGTTGCCAGTTGATGGGGAACCGGTGGAACGGGGAAATTTCCGCCGGGGCAACCATTTTGACGATAAGCTCAATGGTTCCCCGGTTGGCACCGATGGCCTCCCAGGCATTGCTAATCATGTGAGTGAGGATCAGCTGGATCTGACCGCTGTTCGATTTGATCGCCGGACCGGGGAAAGGTAAGCCGGTTTTCAGAATTACATGTTTTGGCATGGTGGCCTGGATCAGCGGCAGGCTTTTTCTGCAGGTCTCGGCAAGATCCAGCGGCTCAAGTTTGTCGGTTACCTGGCCAAGGGAGGTGAGCATTAATCTGCTCACCTCCGCCGCCTTGTCGGCGGCCTGCAAGGCGGCAGTCAGATTTTCAATGGCTTTATCGTCGCGGGACAGGCTTTTTATGGCCAATTCCATGTGCCCCATCACCACATGGAGCTTATTGTTGAAATGATGGGCGATGGCCCCGGCCATCCGGCCCAGGCTTTCAGCCTTCTGCAGTTGCCGGTTCTGAGCCTCCAGTTTCCGCTTTACCTCTTCCGCCTGCACACGCTCGGTAATATCGAGGATCATAGCCTGTTTGGAGATGGTTCCGTCGGCATGGTGTATCGGCGTATTGACCACATAATACCAACGGTTATCTTTAGGGCTCTGCACTTCCCAGCGAACGGTTTCGCCCTTCTGGATCCGGTCATTGACACACCAGGGGCAGATTGAATCCCGGCCGTGCAATACCGCATAGCACGGCTCGCCGGTTGCATCGCGCCCGGTGCGCTCGATGAGCTTTTTGTTCATGAACTCGATAGCATAGTCCGGCGAACAGATATAGACCTGCCCATCAAAGGCATCAAGGATGGCACGATGTTTTTCGTTGCTCTCCCGGAGGGCCACCTCGATTCTGCCGCGCTCGGCGATTTCGGACTTGAGCTTCTCGTTGGTCCGGGCCAGATCGGCAGTACGCTCCGCAACCCGTTGTTCCAGCTCCGCAAATGCTTTGCGCAGTTCCATATCGCCGGCGAGCAATTCCGCGGTTTGCAGTCTCACCCGCCTTTTAAG
>CAYTVF010000047.1:0-22168 GCA_964441345.1 uncultured Desulfopila sp.
CCATGACGAATTGGCCTTCTTCACCCGGCGGAGGCGCAGAAATGCACAATTGACACGCACAATTGACACGCATAAAATTGACAAGGACGCAGAATGGCAACTCAGGATAAAACAGCGCAGGCGACCGGCACCGTGCCCGGCAGCGTATCGGACGAAGCGATACTGAAAATCGCCAAGGAAATTACGGTGAAATTCATCGAGGTCGGCAGAATTACCCCGGCCAGTTTCGCAACCGCTTTTGCCGGTATTTACTCGACCATCGATAAAACAGTACGGAAAAACTAAGCTATGATCACTCTTGAGGCGAAGCTCAACTTCGCCCCCCAAAAGATAGAACATATTCATCTGATGGGCATTTGCGGCACGGGCATGGCAGCCCTGGCCGGGATGCTGCAGCACTCCGGATATACCGTTACCGGCAGCGACAGCCACGTCTACCCGCCCATGTCGGTGTTTCTCGGTGAATTGCACATTCCCGTGCAGAACGGCTATCGGGCGGAAAACCTTCAGCCGGCACCGGATCTGGTCATTGTCGGCAACGTCATCACCAGGAAGAATCCGGAAGCGGCAGCCCTGGCGAGCCTGAAGATTCCCTATCTCTCCTTTCCCCAGGCGCTGTCTCACTTCTTCATAAAATCTCGAACCTCACTGGTCGTAGCCGGCACCCATGGCAAGACCACGACCTGTTCACTGCTGGCGACCGCCCTGTATAAGGCCGGACTCGACCCAACCTTCATGATCGGCGGCATCGTCCGAGAATTCGGCACCAATTTCCGCCTTGGCGCCGGCCAATACTTTGTCGCCGAGGGCGATGAATACGATACCGCCTTCTTCGACAAGGAGTCGAAATTTCTCCATTATCGGCCCAAGGTTGCGGTCATCACCTCCATTGAATTCGACCATGCCGATATCTTTGCGGATCTCGATGCGATAAAACGGTCTTTCCGGAAATTTGTCGCCCTGCTCCCGCAGGACGGCCTGCTGGTCGCCAACCTCGACGATCGCAACGTCGCCGAAATCGCCGGCGAAGCCCCATGCGCCGTCCAGGGATACGGCCTCGACCCCGGTCATACCTGGTCGATAGAAAACCTCATGATCGACAACGGCCTGACCCGATTTACCGTCCTGAAAGAAGGCAAACCCTGGGCGCCGATGGCGGTTCGTCTCGCCGGGCGCTACAACTGTCTGAACAGTCTGGCGGTCTGCGCGGTGATGCATCACCTTGGCGCAGTCCCAATGGAAATCGACAAGGGACTCAGCAGCTTCGCCGGGGTGAAGAGAAGACAGGAGGTGAGAGGGATTGTAAGCGGCGTCACCGTCATCGACGATTTTGCCCACCACCCCACCGCGGTCAGGGAAACCCTGGCCGGGCTGAAGGAGGCCTACGGCGATCAACGTCTTATTGCGGTATTCGAACCCAGGACCAATTCGTCCAGACGGGCGATTTTTCAAAAAGATTACGTTACCGCTTTCGATGCTGCGGCACTGGTGTTGTTGCGGGAACCCGTCCCGATCGAAGGGCTGTCGGCCGAGGAACTCTTCTCCTCGGCCAGACTTGCCGAGGATCTCGAGAAGGAACGGAGGTTGCAGGCCGAATCATACCCAACCACCGATGCCATTTTGGCAAGACTGCAGTCAATTCTGCGCGAGGGCGATGTGGTGGCGATACTTTCCAATGGCGGCTTTGACAATATTCATACGCGCCTCATCGAACAAATCAACGCAACCCCAAAAATGGTTTCCCCCGAAACAGCAGGCGAAAGTTAGCCGAGGAGCGGAGCAGTACGCAGGCGCAACTCCTCGATCAGGCTTCGGTAATCGGTCGAGGTGTCGCCCTGCTTCCCTTTTTCTTCGATACGCAAGGCAACCCTCGCGCAATCGCCCAATCCCAGATTGAGAAACGCGCCCTTGATGGTATGTCCTGCCCTCCCGAGCAGTAAGGGATTATTTTCCGCCAGAGCATTCTCCAGTTTCTGCATATGCGACTCCAGGGCCGCCAGAAAACTCGGCAGCATCAACTCGATCTGGTCTCCCGGCAGGCTGAACTGTTCTGCCAGATGCACCCTGATCTTCTCAATACTCAGCTGTTGCACCATGTTTTTGGTCATTGGATTTCATTCTACTGGTTTGTTTCTAAAAGTTATTCGCAAACTTGGTATATATTTTACGACCTGTCAACTCCTGCGAATTCAAGCGTGCCGGAAGGAATTCGACATGGTACTATCGATACATATAACAACCCGATGGGAAGATTAAAACAAAAACCGTGCCACAAGCCATAAAATCCCCAAAAAAGACACAAAGCCAGCCAATTGTCGCGAGGGTTGAGGCCGTAATCCACGACAACCGCCTGATACAGACGGATGACCGGATAATTGTTGCAGTCTCAGGCGGATCGGACTCCCTCGCCCTCCTCTATCTGCTGCGGGCGATCGAAATACCAGTGCAGCTTTTGGCCGTCTACATCGACCATGGCCTGCGTCCACAGGAAACCCCGTATGAACAGGAAATCATTCGAAAATGCTGTCAGGAACTGGGTGTTCCATACCTGACGGCATCGGTCGATGTCCACCGGCTTATCGCCAGCGAAAAGCATTCCCCGGAGGAAGCGGCTAGAATTCTTCGCTATGACGCTTTGGAAAAGCTTCGCCGGGAATATGACGCCCGGGTAATTGCCACCGGCCACACCGCCGACGATCAGGTCGAAGAATTCTTTCTCCGCCTGATCCGCGGCAGCAGCAGACGGGGATTATCGGGAATGGCGGTCCGGCGAGATCGACTCATTCGGCCCCTACTGCATGAGACAAAACATGCTCTGGCCGATTATCTCACGAGCCAGAATGTCGGATGGTGCCTCGACTCCTCAAATCTCGAACGCCATTTTCTGCGCAACCGGGTGCGTCTTGATCTGCTGCCCCTGCTGGAAAATGAGTTCAACCCGGCCATTCGCCGCACAGTCCTGCGGAGCATGAACCTCCTGGCCGAGGAAGAAAGCTATCTCGAAAGCAGAACCGAAGAGGCCTTTGCGCGCTGCGTCGAGCTCTCCGGGCGGTTGCGGGACGCCGGAAACAGGTTGCAGGCTGTCGTTAAAGCAGATTTATTTGGCGGCCTGCATCTGGCCATTCGCCGGAGGATACTGGAAAAGTGTTTCTGGCATATGGGGATCCGCCCAACCTATGGCCAGATCGACACGCTCACCCTGTTGATGGAAAACGGCAAAATCGGACGGGAAATACATCTTGACGACGGGGTGCGCGCGGAGTTGCATGCATCCCGCCTCCTGTTCTGCCGGCCCCTCGAAAACGGCCGGATTCGTGGGTCACGACCCGGGCTGCCCGGCATCGACCTGATTATTGCCGAGCCGGGACGCTATCCGGTAAAGGGGTATAACAGAGAATTCGTCATCGAAGAAGCGGACATGGGCATGATCGCAACCGCGGCAAAGGGTGGCTCGCGGCTCTTTGTCGACCGGGCCAGGATATCCTTTCCGCTGGTGCTGCGCTCGACGCTACCGGGAGAAACATTTCACCCCTTCAACAGCCCCGGCAGAAAAAAAATCAGCCGCTATTTCAACGATCGAAAAATTCCCGCAGGAGAGCGAATTGCCTGGCCGGTGCTGCTGACCGGAAACGGGGACGGGGATGGATACAAAACAATCGCCCTGCCGGGACTGCAGATCGACCATGAATTCCGGGTGACCGATACAACCGCCGCTATTTTGGCCATTGGTTGGCTCGGGACTGAAAAAAAATCTGTAAGAGTCCCGTAAGCGATTGTCAGCTTTTTTTCCGAAGTATTCGCTTATCGCCGATCCGCATGGTGATTTTCACCCGATCGAGATACTCAAGGATGGGGATGGAGAACTTCCGGGTCAACCCGGTCAAATCCTTGAAGGCCGGGGCATCGATCTCGCCGTTTTTTTCCATATATTGCAGGACGGAGGCGATGAGCGGCTCGATCACTTCCCTGGTGTAAAAGAGCGACTCGCTGATCTTGAACAGCTTGCCGTCGCGCAGCTGAAGATCGATAACTTCCTTGACCAGTTGCGGCGGATACTCGCCGAACTGTTCCATGGTTTCTTTGATTGTCGGGGTGGAAAGACCTCTCGACCGGTACCATGCATCGAGGTCCGTGCGCAGCTGTTCTTCGTTGGCCTTCAGGGCGACCTGATGCCCGGCCATCCGCACCAATGACTCCTCCTGCACGACCACCGCCTTCCGGATAAGCTCGTTTAGACAGTATTGAAAGACCTTCGGATCTACTTTCCGGCCAAGACCGGTGCGCAGCTCCTCCTTGGCAATGCCCGACTGCAGGGGATTTTTTTTATGATAGTCAACGAGATGGGTAGTCAGCATCTCTTTCATCTTCTCCGCTATTTCCACCGAGACATAGCGTTGCGAGGCCGAATCGACTACGACCATCTTCTTTGTGGAAATCGGGTCGTTCAAGGCTTTTTTCAGATGTTTGCCGAAGAGGCCGAGCCGAATGGCCAGATCGTCGGCGGTGAGACCCAGTTCGCCGCTTTCCCGGAGAAGAAACAGCGCCTTTTCCTCGACGGTGCCATTCTTCAGGACAGGCAGCATCAGGCGGTTGTAATCGCGGTCCTTGTCCTGCAGACGTTTGCGTTTGCGCGGCGAAACATTGCCCAGCACCATGCCGCCGCCGATGGTGGCCACCGGCGAATAACTGCGGATCACATAGCGGTCGCCGGGCCAGACCGAGGCGGTACTTTCCAGCAGCAGCTGGATGACGGCCTCCTCCCCCGGTTCCATTTCATCTCGGTCCAGGAGGGATACCCGGCCGATTATTTCCGCGGTGCCCAGGTGAATCCGCACCCTGGCCCGGTGTTTCAGAGGCTTGGCGTTTGAGGCCAGATAGATGAACTGGCAGTCCAGCATGTAATTGGCCTGCAGCGATCCGGGCGGAGCGAGCACCATCCCTCTTTCGATACCGGCGGTATCTACCCCCTGGAGATTGATAGCCGTCCTGTGCCCGGCCTCCACCTCGGTTACCGCCTGGGAATGCACCTGAATGCCCCGAATCTTGGCGACCTGTTCGGTCGGATAAATACGCAGGTCCTCGCCGACCGTGGTTCGTCCGGAAATTGAGGTGCCGGTCACCACCGCCCCGAAGCCCTTCATGGCGAAGACCCGGTCGACGGACAATCGGAAGGGGCCGAACACCTCATGAAAGTCATGTTTTCGCACAATCTGGTCGAGGGTGTCGCGGACCTTGTCCACGCCTTCGCCGGTGGTGGAAGAAACGTGTATTATCGGGGCGCCCTCGAGAAAACTCCCGGTACAAAATTCGGCAATCTCCTCGGTCACCATCTCCAGCCATTCCGGCTCGACCAGGTCTTTCTTGGTGATGATCACCACGCCCTGCTTCACCCCCATCAGCCGGCAAATCTCGAAATGCTCAACGGTCTGGGGCATGATTCCCTCGTCGGCGGCCACGATAAAGGCAAGGATATCGATGCCGGACACACCGGAAACCATCGTCTTGACAAACTTTTCATGGCCCGGCACATCGACAATGCCGAGACGATGACCGCAGGGGAGATCGAGGTAGGCAAACCCCAGTTCGATGGTTATGCCCCGCGTAATTTCCTCTTTGAGACGATCGGTTTCAAAGCCGGTCAGCGCCCTGATAAAACTTGTTTTGCCATGATCGACATGACCTGCGGTACCAAGAACGATTTCGCGCATATCTTCAACTAACGGAAAAGAGAATAAGGAATAATTTCAGCGTACCGGCACAACCTCCGTCAAGACAGGGTGCACGATTCTTTTTCAGCAAAACCTTTATAAAAAGGGATTTGTCCGCATTTCATCGCCGATGGTCGAACGGCTGCCGCCATAACCGTGGCCCGGCCAGACCACCGTCTCCGGAGGTAATACAAGCAGCCTGGTTCGAATCGATGTCAGCAGTTCCTGATGCGATCCGCCGGGGAAATCGCTTCTTCCCAGACCACCGACAAAAAGGGTGTCCCCGGTCAGCAGATCGGGCGCATTGTACAGGCACATCCCGCCCGGGGTGTGCCCCGGCGTGTGGATAACCTTGAGGGTGACCTCGCCGATCACGATTTCGTCCCCGTCGACGACCTGCAGATCGGCAGGCGGCGACGCCGCAAGACCCAGCATGGAAAAGTAGTTTTTCACTTCCGGTTTATTGAAAAACAACTCGTCGGCGGCGTGCATGATGATTTTTGCCCCGGTTTCATCCTGGATTTTGCGATTGCCGCAGACATGATCGGGATGGCCGTGGGTGGCGATGATATATTCCAGCTCGACCTTCATTTTCCCCAGTTCAGCCAGGATCTTCCCCTCATCTCCACCGGGATCGACTACAGCCGCCTTCTTCGTTTTTTCGCAGGCCACTATGTAACAGCAGACCGCCATGGAACCGACAATAATCTGTTTTATCAGCATATCTTCGCTTGAGAAAATGAATCGTTTTATCAAGGGTTGGCGGCCGAAAAGGCCGCCAACCATTCTTTCCTGTAAGAGCGTCGGGTTTGCGTCGGGTTTAACCGACCGACCGCTATTTCTGCGCTTGCGACGGACAGCTTCCGCCGCAGGCACAAGCCCCTGCGCTTGCCACCGTTTTCAAGGAGACGGCGGGTGTTGCGACCGCCGGCATCCTGATTTCAATCGCCTGTACTACCTTTTCGAAAGCCGTGATGGCCGGGCTGTCGGCGCTGGAAGAGAGATAGGGGGTCCCGTCGTCGCCCGCCAGCACCACCATCGGATCCATCGGGATTTTGCCGAGGAACGGCAGCTCCAGCTCACGGGCCAGGGCTTCGCCGCCTCCGGTCTTGAAGATATTGACCGTCTCTTTACAGTGCGGACAGACCAGTCCGGACATATTCTCGACCACGCCAACGATTTCCACCTTGACCGTCTTGCAGAAATTGATCGATTTCCGCACATCGGCGAGGGCCACCTGCTGCGGCGTCGTCACGACGATCGCCTTGACATGGGGGATGGTCTGGGCAACGGACAAGGGCTCGTCACCGGTGCCCGGCGGGGCGTCGATGATGAGATAATCCAGCTCGCCCCAGTCCATATCGGAGACGAATTGCCTGATCGCCTGAATTTTCAAAGGACCGCGCCAGATAATCGCTTCATCCCTGTCGCGCATCATATACTCAAGGGAAACCACCTTGAGGTTGTCGTTATATTTGAGCGGCGGCACGAGAGCATCCGGGCTTGCCGGCGGCTCAAGGGTACCTTTCATATTGAGCATACGGACAACGTCGGGACCATGGATATCGACATCCATGAGGCCGACCTGATACCCCTTATTAGCCAGCCCCAGGGCGAGGTTTACCGAAACGGTCGATTTGCCGACGCCGCCCTTGCCGCTCATTACCAGAATTTTGTTTTTGATCTTTCCGAGCGACCTGGTTATCGCAAGTTCCTTTTGCGCCGCAGCTGCCTGCTGTGACTCTTTGGTCCCACAGGATCCACCACAAGATCCAGCCATGTTCAACTCCTCCTTAACCTAAGCGAAATTCGAAATGAAAAAATATCGTCGGACTGACCGGCCGCGTGCCGGTCACCGGAAAATGTCCGAAAAAACAACACCCACTACAGTAATGCCCTTAACCGGAATTGCAAATCTTTTCCTGAATCAACCGACTCCGGCCAAGTCCGGAAAATTCGGTTCCGCCACCACCCCAACCCGCTTGGCAATGGACTTTTTGTTGCTTTCTTTGGCATCTCTACGTAAGATACAAGGTTCTGCTATTCATTAATCCGTTAATCACTGCCGGCTTTCACTCATTCCAGGAACAGACGATGCTAGGATGGTTTAAGAAAAAATTCAAAAAGCAAGATGATACAGCTCCGGTAAAAGATGCGATCATCGACGAACTGCGCACAGATACCCCTTTTTCCGAACATGAGCAACCGGAAAAAGAAGCTCCGGCAGCGGCAGAGGTCACCCCTGCTCCCGAGGCTGAAGCTCCCCCCACCGGGATGGTGGCGCCGATTCCCCCCGCCCCTGCCCCGCAGGATACCTCGGAGCTGAAGGAGACCAGGGAAAAGAGTAAAAAATCGCTTTTTGCCCGGCTCACCGAGAGACTCAGCAAGACCCGCGAATCCTTTACCTACCAGATCGATGCGCTCTTTCTCGGCAAGAGGGAGATCGACGCCGAGTTGCTCGACGACCTGGAAGAAATCCTCATCACCGCCGACCTGGGCGTTGAAACGACCATGGAACTCATTGAGTACGCCAGACGCAAGGTCAAGCGCAATGAGCTATCCGATCCCAACTCGCTGAAAAAAGCGCTGAAGAAAAAAATCAAGGCATTCATTACCGACGGCGAATCCGACGGTGTTATGGTCATGCCCGACACGGGACCATTCGTCATCATGGTTATCGGGGTGAACGGCGTCGGCAAAACCACCACCATCGGCAAAATCGCCCATAAATTTCAACAGGCGGGCAATTCGGTCATGCTGGTTGCGGCGGACACCTTCCGGGCAGCGGCGGTCTCTCAATTGAAAATCTGGGGGGAAAGGAATAAGGTCCAGGTGGTTGCCCACAAGGAAGGGGCCGACCCCTCCTCCGTGGTCTTTGACGCCCTGGGCATCGCCCTCGACAAAAAGATCGATGTGGTCCTGGTTGACACCGCCGGCCGTCTGCATACCAATAGCAACCTCATGGAAGAACTGAAAAAAATAAAACGGGTGATGGATAAGAAACTGCCCGGCGCACCCCACGAGGTGATGCTGGTCATCGATGCCACGACCGGTCAGAACGGCATCTCCCAGGCCAGGCTTTTCAATGAGGCGGTGGGAGTCACCGGCCTTACCCTGACAAAACTCGACGGCACTTCCAAGGGCGGCATCGTGGCGAACATCTGCAAGGTCATGAACATCCCCATTCGCTTTATCGGCATCGGCGAACAGCTTGACGATCTCCGCGATTTTAATGCCGAAGAGTTTGTCGAGGCTCTTTTCCAAAGCCGCAAAACGGACCCGGATAATAAAAAATAATCAATCTGGTGGTTAAGTCATGCAATACCAGCGCCATCAACAGCCCGGCTGCGGCGGTTGTCTGCTCATCGTGCTCCTCCTGGTCTTTGTTTCAGGCGGAGCCCCCGCCCTCATCTCCTTTCTCGGGACGCTTGTCTACACCGGACTGGCCGGAGTGTTGCTTTTTATTGCCCTGTTCTGGGGCTTCTCCTTCTGGGTGCAAAAAAAGGTCGCCACGTACGAGCAGTCGCAATCCGAAAGTCACAACAGGTTCGTCTGGCTTCTCGTCCAGATCCTGATCCATACGGCCAAGATAGACGGCCAGATTACCCGGGACGAAATCCAGACTATTCATCGCTTCTTCCAATATAATCTGCGCTACAATCCGACCCAGATGCACTGGGTAAAAGAACTGATCAACGAGGCGATCGGGGCCACCCAGTCCCTCGATGGTCTGCTCGCCGAGTTCAAGTCCACCTTTGCCTATGAACCGCGGCTTATCCTCCTCGAACTGGTTTACCAGATCCTCTTCACCAAGGGAACCGTATCGGAAAACGAGCTGAGGACACCGCGCTATATCGCCCAATTCCTCGATATTTCCGACTACGACCAACGAACCATCGAGGCCAAATACCGTTACCGCAGCCAGCAGGGACCCGCCGCCGCCGGCCATAACCTGGCCGGACAGTATTATGCCACGCTCGGACTCGACAAGGGTGCAAGCATGGAAGATATTAAAAAGGCGTATCGCACGATGAGCATGCAATACCATCCCGACAAGGTCGGCCATCTGGGCGATGAGTTCAGAGCTGTGGCGGAAGAAAAGATGAAGGAAATTAATGCCGCTTACGACTACTTCAAAAAACAATCAGCCGCTCTATAACAACGATCCGGCAACGTCGGCCATCCAGCCGATCTGCCCTCGTTCCGGCTACTACAAGGAGAAAAACCATGGCTGTTTCTGAAAAAATGAAGCTTTTCGCCACAAAATCTTCCTGGATCCGGAAGATGTTCGAGGAAGGTGCCAGGATGAAAGCGGCCCACGGCGCCGGGAACGTTTTCGATTTCAGTCTCGGCAATCCGGACGCCCCGCCGCCCGCGGAATATAATGAAGTGATTCAGGAGATCGTCCGGGACACCAGTCCCGGCGTCCACGCCTACATGCCGAACGGCGGATATCCCTGGGTAAGGGAGGCGATTGCCGCGCGGATGTCGGTCGAGCAGGCGATGCAGATCAGCCACGGCGACATGCTCATGACCTGCGGCGCCGCAGGCGGCTTGAATATTGTGATGAAGGCGCTGCTCAACCCCGGCGACGAGGTGATCATCCTCGCCCCCTATTTCGTCGAGTATGGCTTTTATATCGACAACCACGGGGGGGTGAGCAGGGTTGTCGCCACCGACGATCAGTTCAACCTCGATATAGCCGCCATCGAAGCCGCCCTGTCGGAGAAGACCAAGGCGATCATCATCAACTCGCCGAACAATCCCTGCGGCCAGATCTATTCGGAAGACTCGCTGTGGGCGCTGGGCGAGCTGCTGACGGTCGCCTCCGACCGGTTCGATTCCGCGATTTATCTGATCGCCGACGAGCCGTATCGCAAGATTGTCTTCGACGGGCACGAGGTGCCCAGCATCTTCACCGCCTACACCAACAGCATTGTCGTCTCCAGCTATTCCAAAGACCTTTCCCTGCCGGGCGAACGTATCGGCTACCTGGCCGTGCATCCGAATATCGACGACAAAAACAACCTTCTCGATGCCCTGACCCTGGCCAACAGGATTCTCGGCTTCGTCAACGCCCCGGCGCTCATGCAGCGAGTGGTGGCCGAACTCCAGGATGCCAGCGTCGACATCTCGATCTATGCTAGACGCAAGGAGCTGATCTGCAAAATTCTGAGCGACGCAGGGTTCACCTTCACCCCGCCCAAGGGTGCGTTCTACGTCTTTCCGCGGACGCCCATCGCCGACGATGTCCGCTTTGTTTCCCTGCTGCTGGAGGAGAAGATTCTGGCCGTCCCGGGAATCGGCTTCGGCTCGCCGGGCCACATCCGCATTGCCTTTTGCGTGCCCGATGAAGTCATCGCCGGTTCGGCCGAGGGTTTCAAACGGGCGGTGGCCAAAGCCCGCGCCCTGTAAGCCGGCTGTAGCCGAGACTGTATCAGAAGGGGGTGCCGAATCGCCCCCTTATCCTTGATTTTTCTTGCGCTGTTCCGATTTATCTTTGAATATCAATTTGATCGGCACCTTGTCAAGACCAAGTCCCTCGCGAAACCTGTTGATCAGATACCGTTCATAGGAGAAGTGCACCCCTTTCTCGCTGTTGGTCATCACCACAAATTTTGGCGGACAGGTCCCGACCTGGGCGGTGTAGTAGAATTTCAGCCGCTTATTTTTATAGATGGGCGGGGAATGGGCATCGACCGCATCGCGGAGCAGATTGTTCAGGGCCGAAGTCGGAAAGCTTGCCGAATATTGCCGGTACACCGAACCGATGACCGGAAAGAGCCGTTTGATCCCGTAGCCGGTCAATGCCGACACGTTCAACACCGGGGCATAGCCGACGAACGGCAGGGCTCTGGCAACCTCGGCCATGACCGCATCCTGCTTTTTCTTGTCGCCGCCGATCAGATCCCATTTGTTCACCAGAATGATCAGCCCCTTGCCCTCTTCGAGGACATAGCCGATGACCTTGGTATCCTGTTCGGTGATGCCCTCATCGGCATCGATCAGCACCGCCGCCACATCGCATCTGCTCATGGCCGCCAGCGACTTGAGGATACTGAATTTTTCCAGCTTCTCGGTGGTCTTGCCCTTGCGGCGGATACCGGCCGTATCGATGAAGCAATAGCTGTAATTGCCATGGGTAACGAGCGTATCCACGGAATCCCTGGTGGTTCCGGAAATCTCCGACACGACCATCCGGTCCTCGCCGAGAATGGTATTGATGATCGATGATTTGCCGACATTCGGCCGGCCGAAAAAGGCCACTTTCACCGTGCCCTCCGGCAGTTCCAGGCCAACGGTGTCGTCACTGGCAATCGTCGCGCACAAGCCCTCCATGAGCGAGGGAAACCCGTAGCTGTGCTCGGCCGACAGCGGCCATAACTGCTCGACGCCCAGTTCATAAAATGGTGCGAGAAGCTCCACTTCCTTGGAAGCGCTGTCGATCTTGTTGACCAGATAGAATATCGGCTTTTTCGCCCGGCGGAGGATGTCTATCACCTCCCAGTCGGCAGGGGTGACACCCTCCTTGGCATCCATGAGAAAGAGCACGATGTCCGCCTCTTCGATGGCGAACATGGCCTGCTCCCTGATGTGATGAACGAGGGCATCTTCGGGGTTGTCGTCGATGCCGCCGGTATCGACCAGAATGAAGCCCTTGTTGTCCCAGACCACCCGCTCGTAATGCCGGTCGCGGGTCACTCCGGGTGTCGGGTCGACCAAGGCCTTCCGCGACTTGGTAATCCTGTTGAACAGGGTCGATTTCCCGACGTTGGGACGGCCGATAAGGGCAATGATGGGAGAGTGTATATTCGCTGGCATTTCAGGAAACCTATTCAAAAGGGACAGCCGGATCGTAAATCGAGACAGGCTTGATTGTATTATATGATCATGAATATCAGGGTATCTTCAACCCGGCCAGGCCTCGGTCGACAAGATTACGAATGAGTGGATAACCCGCAAAAAAACTCTCGGCCAGCCGGTCGCGCAGGGCGACAAGAGCCGGTTTGATAAAATCGGCGAAGAAGACCTTCCCTCTCGCCCGGTATAAAAACGAAAAAGCGCCGACTATCTGCAGATTTCTTTGCAGCGCCAGCAGCCTGTAGTATCTGTAAAAATCCTCCTCGACGCCGGGCCTTTCGGCGGCCGCGGCCTTGAGGTAAAAACCCAGCAACTCTTCCTGGTCGGAGAGCGGCAGGTTGCCATAGGGATCGATGAGCAGCGACGCCACATCATAGCCGAGCGGTCCCAGGCGTCCGCCCTGGAAGTCGATAAACCGCACCCGGTCATCTTTCAGCATGATGTTGCGCGACTGAAAATCCCGGTGCAGGAAAAAATCGGCCGGGGCTTTGCCCGCCTGCACGGCGATCTCCCGAAATTCCTCTTCCACTCCGCGCGGAACTTCCCCGCCCATCATCTCCTGCCAGAATGCCCGGAGAAAATATCCGGACTCCCGGTCGCGCATGAGCGCTACATCGTACCGCGGACTGTCCCAGCACCAGGCTTCGGCAAATCCCTCCGCGCCTTTGACCTGCATGGCGGCCAGATGGGTCAGTGCTTCCCGGTAATATTCGGCTGCCGGCCGCAAGCTTGCCAACTGGGCTTTGCCTGCCCCGCCGACTGCATCATGCAGCCGCAAATCGCCCAGATCCTCGTAGAGGAGGATGCCGCTGTCGCCGTCCCAGCCATACAGCGCCGGCACCGGCACCCCTTTTTCCCGCAGGTGGTTGCCGATGAACCATGCGGCTCTCGACTCGGCCAGCTCTCCATCGCTCGTTCCCGCCGGGGCCGCGATGATGCAAAGAGAAGTCCCCCGCCGCTTCACCCGCCAGAAACGCCTGGTCGAACCATCGCTTTCGATCTTCTGCAGGCAGCCTCGATCGTGGAGCGACTGGACCTCAACGGCGGAAAGCATGCCGCTGCCGCCGAGAAGCGTCCCGGCGCGTTCGATTATCTGGCGATCAGACAATCCATTTATATTTTTTCTTTTATTCAAGGTCAATTGCTTGATCGAACCCTCTTCTGGTCGGAGGAGACGATCATATCGACCAGTCGACTCGATCCGGCGATCGAGACATCGTCCCAGACCACCACCCGCTCAAGATGCGTGCCGTTTTCGATATGGGCATCGCCGATGCAGGCCCAGTCGCACAGCTTGATCTGGGCCGGCAGCTTGGCCCGCTTGGCGATGCAGTAGGGTTTTCGTACCGGCCCCGCCTCCTGCCAGCAGGGGATCTTGTCGGTCAGCAGATCATGGTGCAGGGCAAGATACGCCTCCGGTGTCCCCATATCGGTCCAGTAACTGCCATCCACGCGGTAGCAGTCGATCTCGATCCCCCGATCGAGCAGTTTCCGGTAATGATCGAGAATACACGAGTACTCGCTGCATTTGATCTCCTGCAGGAGGGAGGGCTCGATGACATGCAGGCCGGTAAAAGCCAGCTGGGAAAATTCGACCCTGTTGTCAAAACTTGCCACCTTGCCGTCTTTCACCATCACATGGTTGAAACGGGGATAATTGTGCATGGCCAGAGTAACCGCATTGCCTTTGTCCACGTGATGGCGATAAAAATCGAGCATATTTATGGTATGATAAATATCTCCGTTGGTCACCAGCAGCGGCTCGTCGCAAAAGTGGCGAAGGGCCGTGCGGAGCCCGCCTCCGGTACCGAGAATGACCTCTTCCTCCTGAAGGATGACGCCTGGAATTCCGTTCAGGACGCCGGCAAACTGTTCCCGCAGATGGTGGCAATTGACCACGATACGATCGAACCCCAGATTCTGCAGCCGTTTTATGGTAAGGAGAAGGAGCGGTTGGTTGAGGATGGGAAAAAGAGGTTTGGGACGAATCAGGGTATGTGGCAGCAGCCTGGTACCAAAACCGGCTGCCAGAATCATCGCTTGCATAGTACCTCTTCTTCAAAAGTTGAGATTATACTGAAATCACAGCTATAAAAAAAACGTACCTCAGACGTACCTCAAGAACGTACACCCTTTTCTACCCCATCACAAGGGAACCATCTTCATTTTCGGTGACGCCAACCACAATTATCCCCGATTTATTCGCCTCATTAATCATCTCATCCCGATCAAACAACAGGGACTGCCCGGCTTCCACCGCCAGAACCGCCCCTTTCACCCGTTGCAGGGTCTTGATCGTGGTCAATCCGGTTGCAGGGAGGTCGAAGCGAAAATCCTGCCCGGGTTTCTTTACCTTTACAACCACGGCCTTTTCCTTGGCCAGCGTGCCGCCGCGCAGGATCGCCGCATCCGTGCCCTCGATTGCCTCGACCGCGAGGACCGTGCAGTTGCGCACCACCACACACTGGCCGATATCGAGCCGGCCGATGGCCCTGGCGTTCTGCCAGCCGAAGGCTATGTCCCGGCGCTGCTTTTCGTTTGGCCGGGCCTTGGTCAGGACGCCGACCGGAAAGAGGAGGTGGCGGAGAAAAATAGTCGACTCGAGGACCTTGATTCCTTCCTGCTCCAAGGCCGCGGCAATGGCGCGCAGAATCGCGTCATCCTGCTTCATATCGATCTTATTCCACAGGGAAAGCGCTTTGAGATCCGGCAGAACATCGCGGAAAATCTGGGTCTTGGTGATCGTCCCGAGAAAAACCGTCTCGCCGACCCCCTCTTTTTTCAAAAAGGAGATGACCTTGCCGAGTTGCCCCAGCTTCACCCATAGGACCGCATCCGCAGCCTCGGCAACCCGGGCATCGGTCTCCCCTTTGTGGGCAACGACTATCACCCGCCGCCCCTCTTTATGAGCCGCCTCGATAAACAGCAGGGGAAACTGACCGCCCCCCGCTATAATCCCTATATTCCGTTCATCTCCAGCCATCAACACCTGACGGTTTGTTTCCTGTAACTTCAGTCCGAGCATGATTCTCAGACTCCTGAGCCTCAGTGAGAGGCTAGTCTTCCACCGTCTGCTTGACTACACCGCGCTTGGAATCCTCGAAAAATCGAACCAGGGTCTGAACTTCCGCGCAGTCCGGGAACTCGGTCCTGGCCACCTCTATGGCATCCTTCATCAGCAGGTTCGGAGTTCTGAAGATTATCCGGTAGGCCGTATCGAGATTTTTAATGGTCTCCCGGCTGAAACCGTTGCGCTTCAACCCGACCTTATTGACGCCGGATATCCGGGTACGGTTTCTGGTTCCGGCGATAATAACATAGGGCGGCACATCCAGGCTGATTCCCGAGACCCCGCCGATATAGCTGAAAGTACCGATGCGGCAGAACTGATGGATAGCCACCAGGCCGCCGATCGAAGCGCGGTCGCCGACCTCCACGTGCCCGGCCAGCGTGGCGACATTGGCCATGATAACATGGTTGCCGATGACGCAGTCATGGGCGACATGGGTATAGGCCATAAGGAGATTATTATTGCCGATGACCGTCTTCATATGACCGCCGGGCGTTCCCCGGTGAATTGAGGCAAATTCTCGTATTTGATTGTCGGAGCCGATAATCAGCTCCGTCGGCTCGCCTTTGTAACTGAGATCCTGAGGTGCACCGCCAATCACCGCAAAGGAGCCGATATAGTTTCGCTCGCCGATGGTCGTCGGGCCGGAAACAACGGCATGGGCCGCAATTTTTGAATCGGCGCCGATCCGGACTCCGGCTTCAATCACGGCATAGGGACCGACTTCCACTGAGGAGTGGAGTTCGGCGCTGGAATCTACTACTGCGGTTGGATGTATGGACATTGTGTTTTTGTTTTGTGTTTTTGTTTTTTGAATGGGAAAATCATTCCGGGGGTTGAGAGATACTTCAACTGCCAAGGCGATAAAAGCTGCTCTCCTTACCTTCTCTTCCCTTTTTTTGCAAGAGATTTCGTCATTCCTGCTTCCCGGCGAAAGCCTGCCGGCCGACACCCCCCCTGCCGGCTATTGAATATACAGCATCGCCTAGGAAAAGGAAGCCATGAGTTCGGCTTCGGCCACAACCTGGCCATCAACTACCGCGACTGCCGACATTACCATCAATCCCCGTTTCTGTTTCAAGAGTTTCAGGGTGAAGATCAACTGGTCCCCCGGGACGACCGGTTTTCTAAATCTCGCCTTGTCGATGCCGGCAAAGAACAGCAACTTTTTGCCGATTGTCTCGGGATTGGCATAAAACGCCATGATGCCTCCGACCTGGGCCATGCCTTCAAGAATCAGCACCCCCGGCATCACCGGTCTTGCCGGGAAATGCCCCTGGAAAAACGGTTCGTTGATCGTTACGTTTTTGAGGCCCACAATCTCCTCGCCAAGGGTAAGCGAGAGAATCCGGTCGACCATCACAAAGGGATAACGGTGCGGCAACAGTTTCAGAATCTCAACAATATCTATGTTCTCAGGGACAACAAACTCGCTCATCGCCATCTCTCCTTCATGCTTTATCATTGTCGGCCTGACCGGTCAGTTCGGCCAGGGCCTTGGTATTTTTTCGCACCACACTCTGCAGTTCGGGCAATTTGCCGAACACCGCACAGCATTTGGCCCACTGTCGAACGGGGATGGCCGGTGTGCCGCCGACAACCGCGCCTTTCTCCAGATTGCTATGAACCCCCCCCCTGGCCGCCACCATGACCTGGTCGCCTAAAGTGATATGCCCGGTGGTGGCCGACTGGCCGCCCATCACCACATTGCGGCCAAGGGTGGTCGATCCGCTGATGCCGACCTGGGCCACCAGCAGGCTGTTTTCACCGACGATGACATTGTGGGCCACCTGCACCAGATTATCGATCTTCGCTCCGGCCTTGATCCAGGTGACACCGTAGGCTGCCCGGTCGATACAGCAGTTCGCCCCGATTTCCACATCGTCGTCGATCCGGACAATGCCGACCTGGGGGCGTTTGATGTGCTCACCCCGTTCGTTGGCCGAATAGCCATAGCCGTCGCTGCCGATCACGGTTCCCGAATGAATGGTCACCCGCCTGCCGATGATGCATCCTGCGTACAGAGTAACATTGGCCTTGATCGTCGAATCGTCGCCGATCTTCACATCGTCGCCGATGACCGCGCCGGCTTCGATTGTGACCCGCTCACCGATTTTTACCCGGTCGCCGACAAATGCCAGCGGGGCGATGAAAATCGCCTGACCAAGAACACATTCCTCACCGACAAATGCCCGGGGGTGGATGCCCTTCGCGACAAACGGCTGGGCGACGAAGTAGCTGTGGATTATGGCCACGGCCAGATAGGGGTCTTTCACCTGGATGAGCGGGACATCGGTCTTCCCCGCAACGCCTGGGGGAACAATGACTGCTCCGGCCTTTGTTGCCGTCAGCAGATCGGCTTTGGCGGCCTTGGCCAGAAACGAGATTTCGGTCGCCCCGGCATTGTCCAGAGGGGCAAAACCGCTGATGACCACCGAATGGTCGCCGATCACCCGGCCCGTGACCATCTCTGCCAGCGCCCCGACAGATATTTTTTTTTCAGTCATACGTTTTCTATTTAACCATTTTAATAGAGGAAATATTTTTGTCGCAGACGGTCGAAACCCTGCAATTCCGTCTGCCATTCTTCTTCGATGTGCTGGACCGGCCGGCCGCTTTCAAGCTGTCTGCGTACTTCCGTGCTGCCGAGAATCAGATCCATGGGCAGTCGAACAAATTCGTACTCGTAGGGCGGCTCCTTATAGCGAAACTCGCCGGGATAGAGGAGCATCGCCGCCTGCAGCAGGGCCAGACTGGTCCGGTACGGCAGGTAGGCTGCCCGGTCGGTCACATGGATCTGAAAACCGTGACATGACTCTCCCGCCCATTTGCCGGAGGTCGGCGCAAAAACAACCGGCCGGAGAAAGCAACCCGGCAGGTCGGTCTCGCCGATCTTTTCCAACATCTGCTCGTGACGCCAGTAAGGGGCGCCGACAAACTCGAAAGGCAGGGTGGTGCCCCGGCCTTCCGAGACATTGGTGCCCTCCCAGATGACCTGTCCCGGATAGACCAACGCCGTTTCCGGTGTCGGCATATTGGGCGAAGGGGCAACCCAGGGAAACCCGGTCTCCCGAAAGCACATAGCCCGCCGCCAGCCCTGCAGCGGCACGACTTCCAGCCGGGCGCCGATGCCGAATTCGGTGTTGATCAGCAGCGCGAGTTCACCAAAGGTGAGGCCGTGCCGCATCGGGATCGGATAGAGGCCGACAAACGAGCGGCAATCGTCCCGGAGAATATTGCCCTCGATCTTCTCGCCGCCGACAGGATTGGGGCGATCGAGGACAACCACCTGCTTGCCGAGTACGGCAGCCATCTCCAGACAATAGGCCATGGTATAGAGAAAGGTGTAGACCCGGGTTCCGACATCGACCAGGTCGATGAGCAGCACATCAAGCCGGTCGAACATTTCCGCGGTCGGCCGCCGCTGTTCCCCGTAAAGGCTGAAGATGGGCAGTCCGGTCACCCGATCGACCGAGTGATCGGACTCGATCATATTATCCTGTTTTTCCGAAAAGAAACCGTGCTGCGGCGAAAACAGACAGGTCAGGCGGTCGCCGAATTTCCGTTGCAGGAGAATTCTGCCATGGACAAGCGATCGTGCGGTGGACGCCTGATTGGAGAGATAACCGATCCTTTTTCCGGCGAAGGAGTTCGACGTATCGTTGACATGGACCTCGAGTCCGATCTGCAGCATAATCACCTGACGTCAGATTTTTCCCATACTTATAGCGATAGAGCAAAAATTACCAAACGAGTCTGCTATCTTAATGGCGGGAACGGGAAAAGTCAAAAAGTAGATGAGCTGCAATGGTCGGGGGAGGAAGAATTTACTGCAAATATCATCCTCCCCGCAAGGCATTCTCAGAACCGGAAGCGGTCAAAATGGACAAACTCGGCCACTTCCCGACGTTTCGGCGCCGGAGGGTCATGATCGGGATAGCCGAGGGGTATGAGGGCTACCAACTCGTATCCTTTGGCAACATGCAACAGATCTTCAGCCGCCGCATGTTCGAAAGAACCGACGATGACCGTGCCAAGCCCCAGCGCACAGGCTTTGAGACAGAGGGTCTGGCTGATGATCCCGAGGTCATAGAGAAACCAGTGCTGGTACCTGGTCACCTGGTGTTCTTTGTAATACCCCGATTTCAGCGGATCGCCGCATACGCCGATAACCAGCGGAGCGGTTTCCATGCATTTTGTCGCCGGATTTTTCGGGGAAAGCAGCCCCGCAAGCTTCAGCTTATCTTCAGCTGCCCGGACAACGACCAGTTCCCAGCACTGCAGGTTGCCCCAGGAAGGGGCGTATCTTACCGCCTCAAACAACTCGGTCAGCTGCTCGGGTTCGACCCCTTTATCCTTAAATCGCCTGATGCTTCTTCTTTTCTTGATCAGATCTTCCATTATTGTCATCCCGGTCTGAATGAAACTGTCATAACTCAAATAGCTCAAGATAGCCCGTGCAGGATCTCCCGGGCAATGATCATCCGCTGAATCTCACTGGTGCCTTCATAGATCGTGGTAATCCGGGCATCGCGGGCAAAGCGCTCGATGGGGAAATCACGGGTGTAGCCGTAGCCGCCGAAGATCTGCATGGCCTCATAGCAGGCTTTATTGGCCGCCTCCGTGGCAAATACCTTGGCCATGGAAGCCTCCTTGGCGAATGGCCGTCCCTGCTCTTTTTTAAATGCCGCATTCATCAGCAGCAGCCGGGCGGCCTCAAGGGCGGTGTACATATCGGCGATTTTCCACTGAATGGCTTGAAACTCGCTGATTTTCTTGCCGAACTGCGACCGTTCGAGGGCGTAGCGGGCGGCTCGGTCCATTGCCGCAAGACCGATGCCAAGCGCCAGCGAGCCGATACCGATCCGCCCACCGGCAAGCTCCGTCACCGCCGCCCGGAAGCCTCCGTTCACCTCGCCCATCAGAGCCGAGGCAGGGATCCGGCAATCCTGGAAAAGGATCTCGTTGGTGGGAGAGGCGTGCTGCCCCATCTTCTCTTCTCTTTTGCCGACGACGAGGCCCTTGGTCCCCGCCTCAACCAGAAACAGGCTGATGCCCTTGCCTTTCGGCGCGGCCGGGTCGGTCACCGCCCACACCACGAAAACCCCGGCGAAGGAGCCGCTGGTGATGAAGAGCTTGGTCCCGTTCAGCACCCAGCTGTCGCCATCGCGAACCGCGGTGGTGGTCATCCCCGCCGGATCCGATCCCGCCCCCGGTTCGGTGAGGGCAAAGGCTCCCGCCAGATACTTACCGCTGCAGATCTTTTCGATATAGTGTTTCTTCTGCTCCCCGGTCGCCAGGGCCTGGATGACTTCGCACACCATATTGTTGACGGAAACCGTGACCGCCGTAGAGGCACAGGCCCGGGCGATCTCCGTCATCGCCACGCTGAACGCGACGACTCCCGCCTCCGAGCCGCCATACTCGTCTTTGACGTTGAGGCCCATGAACCCCAGTTCGGCAAGCTTTGCCAGATTTTCATAAAAAATGGCGTCGTCCCCTCCCCGGTCGAGCTCGGCTGCCGCCGGTTCCAGCACGGCCGTGGCAAATTCCTTGGCAGTTTCCCGGATCAGTTTCTGTTCTTCGGTCAGATCAAGATTCATTTTTTCTTTTTTTTATCCTCGGCAGTCCTGTTATTTGTCCTGGAAATTCGGCGCCCGCTTTTCCAGAAATGCACTCATCCCCTCTTTTTGGTCGAGGCTTGCAAAACAATGGGCAAAAAGATCGGCTTCGTACACACAGGCGCGGTTCAGATCCAGCTCCATGCCGTTGTTGATCGCCTCCTTGCACAGGCGCACGGCGCCAGGCCCGCGGGTGGCGATTTTCAGCGCCAGGGCGCGGCATTCCGCCATCAGGTTTTCCGGCGCCACGACTCGGTTGACGAGACCAATCCGACTGGCCTCTTCGGCATCGATAATATTGCCGGAGAAGATGAGCTCGCCCGCCAGCCCCTTGCCGATCAGCCGCGCCAGCCGCTGGGTCCCGCCAAATCCCGGTATAATCCCGAGATTGACCTCCGGCTGGCCGAATTTGGCGTTGGTGGCGGCAATACGCATATCGCAGGACAGGGACAGTTCGCAGCCGCCGCCGAGGGCAAAGCCGTTGATCGCGGCAATTACCGGTTGAGGAAGATACTCGATGGCGTGCATCACTTCGTGGCCGAGCTTGCCGAAAGCCTTGCCGGCCTCGGGATCGAGGCCCTGCATGAAGGAGATATCCGCACCGGCGACAAAGGCCTTTTCCCCGGCTCCGGTAATGATTACCGCCCGTATGCTGCGATCCTCCGCCAACTCCTTGAAACATGCGCGCATCTCAAGAAGGGTCTCCTTGTTGAGTGCATTGAGTGATTTCGGCCGGTTGATGGTTACTGTGGCGATTGCTTCGGATTTGTCGACAAGTAAATTATTCAACTCCATTTTTTTCCTCTCCTGACTCTTTTTATTTGGTAACTGTTCAGTTTATTTCAATAGTATCCACTTTGCCTGTTTGGTATTAGCCTCCCCTCCCTTGACGGGAGGGGACCCAGGGG
>CAYTVF010000047.1:22196-22288 GCA_964441345.1 uncultured Desulfopila sp.
GGGAGGGTGAGTTTGCTACGAAATCGCATGTTGCGGCCTCCCCCACCCCCTAACCCCCTCCCGCAAGGGGAGGGGGAACTTTGTCAATAGAG
>CAYTVF010000048.1:0-20216 GCA_964441345.1 uncultured Desulfopila sp.
GGGCCATGATGCCCGCCTGCTCGAACCGCTCGCGGTAGGCCCACTGCCATTTGTATTCGAATTTGGCCACGTCGGGCGGCTCGTAGTTGGCGGTATCGAGATAATCGGTGCCGGTCGCCAGACACGCATCCATCAGCGGCAGGTCCTGATACGGCAGGGCCAGATTGACCAGCAAATCGGGTTTCACCGCCTCGATGAGAGTCACCGTTGCCGCGACGTTATCGGCATCGACCTGCCGGACTTCGATACTCCTGCCGCAACGTTCCTTGATGCTTGCGGCGATGGCCTCGCATTTGCTCAGGGTCCGGCTGGCCAGGACAATCTCCGAAAAGCTGTCCGCAAGAAATGCACATTTGTGGGCGGTCACTCCGGCAACCCCGCCGGCCCCGATAATCAATACCTTTGCCATTCCAATCTCCTCAAATTATCTTTCAAAATAGGTATAACCGCGCATCCCTTCTTCATACACCCTCATCACCGCCTTGCGCTCAAGAGGCGAAATCAAGCCATCTTTCACCGCCGTTTCCGCGGTCTTGCGAAACTTCATGAGCAGCCGTTTCGGATCGTATTCGACGTAGGAGAGAATGTCGGCCACCGTGTCGCCTTCCAGCTCGCCGGAGAAATCGAATTTGCCATCCTTATGCAGGCTGACGGTCACCACGTTGGTGTCGCCCAGCAGATTGTGCAGATCGCCGAGGGTCTCCTGATAGGCACCGACCAGAAAGACGCCGAGATAATACTCTTCCGATTCCTTCAGTTCGTGCAGCGGCAGAAAGCGCTTGGTGCCGAAACGGTCGACGAAGCTGTCGATCTTGCCGTCGCAGTCGCAGGTGATATCGGCGACGATGGCGTTGCGGGTCGGTTTCTCGTTCAGCCGGTGGATAGGCATGACCGGGAAAAGCTGGTCGATGGCCCAGCTGTCCGGCAGCGACTGAAAGAGGCTGAAATTGCAGTAATAAATATCGGAGAGCAGCCGTTCGATCTCGGACAGCTCGGCCGGGGCGTTTTTCGACTGTTTGGCGGTCTGGAGGATCCGGTTCAGGGTGGTCCAGAACAGATTTTCGGCGAGCGACCGTTCGCGCAGGGTAATCTTGCCATGGTTGAAGAGCTGGCGGACCTCGTCACGGTAGTAGATGGTGTCGTTGAGGGTCTCCTGGATATTGCGGATCGACAGGCCGTTCAGCGATTCGAGCATATTGGCGAGCTGCGGATGGCAATCCTTCGGCAGCTCGCTTGGCAAGGGCTCCGGCTCGAAAACCGTCTTGTCGAGGACGTTGAACAGCAGCACCGAATAGTAGGCGACGAGGGCCCGCCCGGTCTCGGTGATGATGATCGGATGGTCGATCCCCTGCTCGTCGAGGGTGGTCATGACCGCTTCGATAATATCAGTGCAGTATTCGTTCAGCGAATAGTTACGGCTGCTAAGATAGTTCGACTGGGAACCGTCGTAGTCGACCGCCAGACCGCCGCCCAGATCGAGGTATTTCATCCCCGCCCCTTCCTTGACGAGGCCGGCATAGACCCGGCAGGCCTCGTTGACCGCCGTCCGGATCGACCGGATATTGGAGATCTGGGAGCCGAGATGATAATGGACCATCTGCAGGCAGTCGAGCATCCCTTCCGCCGCCAGGTAGTCGACGGCATCGATGAGCTGGGTGGTATTCAGGCCGAAGATCGACCGTTCGCCGCCCGACTCCGCCCAATGGCCGCCGGCCTGGGTGGACAGCTTGATCCGCACCCCGAGGACCGGCGTGGCGCCAAGCACCCGGGAGCGGTCGATGATCAGCGGCAGCTCGCTCGGCATCTCCACCACCAGGATGCAGCGGAAGCCAAGTTTTACGGCGGTGAGGGCCAGGTCGACAAACTCCTCGTCCTTATAGCCGTTGCAGATGAGGGGGGCCTCCTTGTCGACCATCATCCCCATGGCGGCGATCAGCTCGGCCTTGCTGCCGGCCTCAAGCCCGTGATGGTAAGGGCCACCGTAGTGGACCATCGCATCGATGACCTGCTTCTGCTGGTTGACCTTGATCGGATAGGCGCCCAGGAAGCTGCCGTGGTAGCCGAGATTCTTCATCGCGGCGATAAACGTTTCATTGAGCTGCGAGATCTGCGCGTCGAGGATGTTTTCGATGCGCAGCAGCACCGGCATGTCGAGACCACGCTCTTTCAGCCCTTCGACAATCTCCGGAATGGACACCGCCCGGTCGGGACTGTTCGGGGAAGCCTGGACAAGCATATCGCCCTTTTCCGACACCCGGAAGTATCCGCCGCTCCATTCGGCAACCCTGTAGAGTTCCGAAGACTTTTCAACCGACCAGCTCTCTAATAAATCGGACAATGCACTCACCATCTTTTGATTCTTCTGATATGAGCCGAAGCTGCGAAACTCTCCGGCAACTGAAAAGAATGGCACGAAAACCCGGCCGAAACGGTCGGGGCTGCGCCAATCTGCCTGACAATGCAAACGACAGGCCCTTGTCGACCTGTTTTTTTAAAACCTGTTAGACTACCGTACCCGGCCATCCGGCGTCAATATATTCCAAATGAGAGATGTTAAGATAATCATTCCATAACGAATTTCATAACGATATGAGTTTTGTGATATCTTATAATTATCTTGATGGTTATGAACAATTCTCATAGCTTGTTTTGGGGTAGGGTGCACGAAGTGCACTAGAAATTGAACGATCCGAACCAACAACAGCCGGAAAACGATCGGACCGGAGAGGTACCCCCGGTCCGATCGATCGGCGACAATCACCACACCGGGAAATATGAACATCCGCGAAGCGACAATCGACGATCTTCCGGCCATTCTGGCCCTCTATGTCCAACCGGCAATCGACGACGGAATGTGCCTCGCACACGACCAGGCGGCACGAATCTTTCACACCATGCAAACGTATCCCTGCTACAAATTATTTTTGGCCGAACAGGACAAACAGATAGTGGGCACCTTTGCCCTGCTCATCATGGATAACCTCGGTCATCTCGGCAAACCGTCGGGCCTCGTGGAAGACGTCGCGGTTTCTCCCGCCTTTCACCGCCAGGGCATCGGCAGGGAGATGATGCGCTTCGCCATGGAGAAATGTCGGGGATACGGGTGCTACAAGATGGTCCTGTCATCAAACCTTGTTCGCACAACGGCGCACGCCTTCTACGAATCTCTGGGCTTCATTCGGCACGGCCATAGCTTTGTCGTAGAATTCGGTGACTGATCCGGTCCGGATGAACACAGCTTATGAATGAATCAAGGTTGAAAAAAAATTATTCAAAGTTGTCCGGCACAGTCCCAAGGGGCAGATGGACTTAGTTCGCCCCGCTGATCGAATCGGCAGTTATTCAACCTGAACAGCCCCGGCATGGGTCTTATTGCCGACACCGATAACAATATTTGCCGATTTCCTGGTGTCGGAGGTATTGAGAAGACTGCCCGCCTTACCTACGTTGCTGTTGCGCAGGTTGGTTGTCCCCATGTTGGCTGTATTATCTTCACCGATGGCAACGTTGGCGGCGGTGTCGATTTGCGATTTATTCTCAACCTTGCCGTCCACCTTGGCATTCGTCACGTTAACCGCGCCCATATTGGCAGTGTTGCTCTTGCCCATCGCCATATTCCGCGAGCCTTCAACGGTCGTCTTGTTGGATACGACTCCGCCTTTGCCGATGGCCCCGCCGGTAACAGTGACCGAACCCATGTTGGCTACGGAATCCTCGCCGACGGCTATATTTTCCGAATTTTTTATCTTCGCTTCATTGCTGACTTTCCCATCAATTTTCACATCTTCAATCATGATTGTGCCAAGATGGATAGTGCTGCCGCTGCCGGCTGCCAGACCGGTTGAATTTTCTATCGTGCTTTTATTCGTAGCCTTGCCGCCACGGCCGAATGTCACCTTCTTCTGCTCGACGGTCGCCACACTGGCCGTGGTCTTTATGCCGCCGGCAAACTCCTTCAATTTACTCCCGTGGGCAGTATTAAGGCCCTGACCGGGGGTATGGGCCGGCGTAAAGACTTCGGCGTCGCTTTGATTGCCAGCTGGCATTGTCTCCTGACTGCCGCCGCCAATTTTCTGACTCGTCGTTTTTTCCGAACTGCCCTGGGCTTTCAATTTGCCCTTATCGTCTGCAGCAGAAAAGCAGATTACCCCGTTCCACAGTACCGCAAGTCCTATTACACCGGCTATGATTGTGTTTTTCATTGACATCCTGCCTCGTTTGAGTGGTGCGCTGATTAAACGCAAAACAGAAGAATGAGGTAATGGGATCGTGTGCAATGTAATTTTACCACATTTATATTATATTTGTCGCATTGAGCTTTTCAACAAGGGCGAAGGACAAATAATCACCGCTCAACCGGTTTTCGCCGAAGCAAATCCTCCCGCTTTACATCCCCTCGCCGATGCTTTATGTTGTTCCCCCATCATACTCAGCAAGAAGTTCCAGCGGGACCTACTCCTCCACTCAACATAGCGGGAAATTTCCATGACAAAAAAGAAATCACTCGCCGGGTCAGGCAAGACTGTGGCGAAACTCAAAGGAAGGAAAGCAGTCAAAGAAGTACCGGCCGAAGAACCGATGCTCCAGGCCATGGTCTGGTACAAGGAAGAACATTATGAGCAGCTGCTGTCGATTTTCGACGATGCCGAACTGCTGCCGCCGACCTATCAGGCATGGCTGGCCAGGGCCGAGGAGAAAAAAGCAGAGGTCGAAGCGGCCGGAGATCAGGTGATGAAGGTATTCATCGATCCCGGCACCTTCACGGAATGGTGCGAAAAGAAAAATCTGCCGAAAGATGCCAATTCAAGGACGGAGCTGGCCCTCGAGGTCGCCCAGGCACACTCGTTCAGCTTGTAAAATTTAGAGTAACTTCGGCAGTTCGTACTACAACACCGTAACCTGCTCCTTTTCCGGAACATCGAGGGATAATTTTTCCGCAGCGATGAACCGCAGCCGTTCAGGTGAAGATAATTGACTTTTCTTGGCCCTCAAGTTGATCTGCCTGTCCATGAGTTCATGACGGACATTTCCGACCGCCTGCACGGATTGCTCGAGGTTATTCAAGCAGGAGCCAAGCCACAGATTCACCGCCAGGAACATCGGACAGAGCACCAGCAGCATCTTCCCGACCGCAAGCCATAATTTTCTGTCGCCCGACAGGGAGAAAACCTTCTGCCGATCGAACTGCTGGAGAAAACGTGCGTCTGCCCTCGCCCGAAAATAGGGTTGAGCAGAATTATGAAAATTCATTTCCGCCTCCGCAAAGGGGGGGCTAGATGATGCCCCTCTTCTTGATGCTTGCCTTATGCTCGCCGAAATGTTCGCGGCCAGCCTTGCGCTCCACATCCCATGTATCTTTGTCCCAGATCTCAACCCGATCGATCATTCCTATCAGGACAATATCCCGTTTCAAACCAAGGTCGGCGCGAAGCACGGGCGGGAGCAGAATCCGCCCCTGTTTGTCCATGACACACTCAAAACTTTCCGACTCGAAGTACCTGATAATCTTGTCGAAATCTTCAGTCTGCTCACCATCGTCGGTCTTGAGCTTGTTCTCGAGGTTTTCCCACTCTGACAAAGGATAGGCGCGCAAATGATTGTCCCAGGGGATCGCAATGAGAACCTCGGATTCATACTGGCGCAGCACTTCCCTGAAGCGACTGGGGAAACTCAGCCGACCCTTCTCGTCGATCGTATGTTCGTATTTGCTCCGAAACCTGCCGGCGGCCATGGCACTCCATACTGCACCATCTTATCCCACTTCAATCCATATTTTTCCATATTTATCAAGACAGACCGCAATGTCAAGGAGAAAGTTTTTGTAACTTGAAGGAAATATGAAGAATTAGTTGGTGGAATAAAGTGGGATGGGATGGATTGAGATGAAGAAAGTGATTAGCGTTGCGATTACATCGGACATGACCACGAAGAATCGGAGTGGTCCTTTCCTGCGCAAGCGAAGGGCTTACCCGCCGGGCCCGCTCGCCGGCCTTTTGAGCTCATTTTTAACGGCGGCGGCGATCTAGGCCATGGTATATGGTTTCTTGACAAAGGCGCCGACCCCCAGCTCCATCGCCTTTTTCACGTCGCTGCTCTCGGAAAATCCGCTGACGACAATGGCCTTCTGGCCGGGATGATGCTCGATGATCTGCCGGTAGGTCTCCAGCCCATTCATCCCCGGGGGCATGAGCATGTCGAGAATCACCAGATCGACCGTTTTTTCCTGAACGAAGACCACGGCCTCCTCCCCCGAGGGGACAGCCGCCACCTCATAGCCGAAGGTGACCAGCATCTTTTCCGCGATATCGCGCTGCAACGGCTCGTCATCGACCACCAGAATCAGTCCTTGCCCCTGCTGGTCGACGGCCTCGGCCTCGGTCGACCAGCTTTCCGAAGGGCTTGCCGTCGCCGGTAAAATGATCCGGAAGGTGGTCCCGGAGGAGTCACAATCGAGCTCGATTCTGCCATCATGGTCCCGGACCACGTTCCAGACCACCGTAAGTCCCAGCCCTGTTCCTTTTTTACCCATTATCTTGCGGGTATAGAAGGGTTCAAAGATATGCTCCCTGCTCTCCGGCGGGATACCCGGACCATCGTCATGCACTTCGAGAACCACAAATTCCTCGCGGCTGCAGCCGCCTGCATCACCTCCGCCGGCATGCCGGGTCCGCAGAGCAACCGTCCCGCCCGAAGGCATGACAGCCTCCACCGCATTCATTACCAGATTCATGATCGCTTTCTGGATATGCACCGGCGAGCAGTTGATTGAATATTGCTCCGCTTCATATTCCGTCACTACCTGTACCTGCGGAAGGTCCCGCATCATCTGCCTAAACTCGACGGAGTGGAGATATTCCTCGACCAAACGGTCAAGCCGGACATGCTGTTTTGCCCTGGCACTGCCCTTGGCGAGGGTCAGCAGGTCGGCAACCACCGCGACCGCCCTTCGCCCCGACGCGAGAATCAACTCCAGCGGCTTGCGGACTTCGTTTTCGGCAGGCAGGGTCGCCAGCAACAGCTCTGGATAGCTGACCACCCCGGCCAGAATATTATTGAGATCATGGGCGACGCCGCCCGCCGTCATGCCGACGGCGGCCATCTTCTCCGACTGGACCAGCTGCAGCTGGGTGTTTTTCAGTTCATCGAGGGTATCCTGCAGCAGTCTGTTCTTTTTCTCGAGATCCTCGACCAGCAAGAGCCTGGTCTCCGCCGCCGCCTCGGCCGCCAGCTGGGCCTGTTTCATTCCGGTATATTCCTCTATTGTCTCCAGCAGATGATTGACCCGTTGCATGAGCCGGCCCAGTTGATCCGGGGCTCCGGTATGGGTGATACGGCTGGAAAAATCCCCCCCGGCGTACTGCTGCAAAACGGTGGCGGCGTGATCGATCCGGGGAACAAACATTTTGTGGACGACGACCACCTCGATCAGGGTGGTCAACACGATGGCCAGCACGGCGCCAAGACAGAAAAACCAGGCGACCTTGGCCTTTTTCTCCCTTATCGCATCGGCCGAGATGCGGATATATAAGCCGCCCAGGATTTCACCCCGGGCAAGAAGCGGGGTCATGCTTGACCGGAAATGGCTGCCCCCCGGGCCGGTAAAGGCAATCTGCCGGGTGAATTGCAAATCCTGGCCATAGGCGGCAAGCTCCGGCGACTCCAGAAATTCGATATACGGCCGGCCCTCCCTGTCGGGATCGGCAGCAAAAAAAACCTGGCCATCTCGATGACGAGGAGGATAAGGCCGATCTTGACCGGGATACTCCGCGCGATGCGGTTCATTGCCGCCCCATCCGCGTGAGAATTGACCGATAATATTCACGCGCCCCCAGTTTTCCCTCCAGGATCAGGACCAGACTGTTCCGGAACTCCTCGGCGCCAACCGGAGTGTCTTTGCCAAAAGCATAGGTAGGCGCGCGAAAATTGCGCATCGGCAGGACAATGTACTGCCTCTCCATATCCACGAGAAACCTCTCGTAGACATCGGAACTGTCACTGTCGAAGGCATGTTCCACCAGATTGCCGCGGATTCCCGTGGGATTCTTGGTGTATTCCACCCATTTTTCGGCGACCCTCGGCTCCGCCCACATCATCGACAGCTCTATCGCCGCCTGCCGGTTCGGACTGGCCTTCAGCACCGCGAAGGTATTGGTAAAGAGTCCCACCTGGCCATTCGGCTGGACGACATGGGGCATCTCCACCGGAATGCCGTTATCGGCGGATGCCGCTGCATTGCCCCGGAAATGGCTGTACATATAGGTACCGCCCGGCAGGAACAAGCCGTTTCCCGCGAGGAAGTCCTTTTCGCATTCCCGCCAGTCCAGACTGCGCCAGCCCTCATTCACCACCGGTTGGTAGCTGGCGAGCTTTTCAAAGATTTCCAGGGTTGCAAGAAATGCGGCGGCTTTTTTTTCATCGTAGGTTTCTTCGATAACCGGCTGCGGGTCAATGAAACTGCTTTTGAACAGATACTCGAACAGCGCCTCGATCCGGTTGAATGAATTGAGATAGAGAAAAGGAAAACGAGTCCCGTGCCGCTTATTATAGTCGGCAACCCTGGCAGCGTAGGAAAGGAACTCCTCTACGCTCATCCCCCGTTCCTTGACCTGGATGCCGATGGCTGCCGCTGCCTGCCGGGTGTACCAGAGATTAAAGAGAATTCCTTCGATATACGGCCCGGGATATATCCCCCCTTTCTTATCCCGATAAAAGGGCGAACCGACGACGACATCTTTCTGACTCGCAAGAAAACCGGGGACTTCGCCGAAGTCGACCAGGTATTTCCGGCCCCACTGCGGATCCCCCAGCAGATCGGCGACGTGGTTATAGATGGCGACATCGCATGAAAACAAATCCCACTCGATCTTGCCGGTTTCGATCATCTCGACAATCCGGCGGGCAACCTTCATCTTGTAGTAACTGCCTTCACCTTCGACATCGACATCGAAGGTGAGCTTGATCGTCGTACCGGGGTGAAGAAACTCATAGTTCTTCTTTATCTCATGGACCAGGACCTCTCGCTTATCCTCGCCTTTCCAATGGCCGAGCCAGTTCAACTCGCCGCCGAAGGCCGACGCAACGGAGATCGGCAGGATCAGGCAAAGCAAAAATCGGCATACGATCTGCCTTGTCATAAAGTATGCACCCGGTAAATAATAGAGCAACTCCTCAGCCATAGCGCTTTTTTGCTGCACGCCACTGCGTTTCCGTCGGATCATATGCCATGATACTGACAGGACCCTGCAATGAAAAGAAATATTTACCAAAGATTGAAAAAACCCTGTTCCTGACAAGAACTCATCATCCTGCCCTCTTCTTCGGGACAGGCAGCGAACCGGTTCGACTCCGGTCACCCCGGACATGGGCAGGCCTTTGCCGGCCAAGGTCAAGCAGCTCGGCCCAGCCCTGCTACGGTCGACAACAAACTTGCGCTTTGCCCATGCCGGTGGTACTTTCATTGCACCAGGAGGACAATGCATTATTCGCACAATGCGACCAAACGCGACCAAACCTGTCGCCGCCGATGGCCATTCGCTCCGGGTATGGCGGCAGGATACGAAAAAACCCGACCACCGACGGAGACGACGATTCCATGATGCATGAATTCAAAGTCAGCCAGCTTGCAGAAGAATTCGGGGTACATAGAAATACCATAAGGAACTGGATCAACTCCGGTTCCCTGCCCGCAACCGAAGGTCCCGGGCGAAAGTACCTGATGAAGTTCGACGACTACCGGCAACTCTGCGAGAAATTCGGCCGGGAGGTGCATGGCCAGCCGAACAACCGGAGCAAGACCCTCAAGACCCTGCCCAAATCCGACCTTCCGCCGCTGCGGCTGAGCGGCGCCAAAAGCCGCCTGGCCCTCGATCCGTCCTGGGCCGATGCCTGTCTCACCTGCGGCACCTGCGCCGGGCTCTGCCCGATCTCCGGCACAGGCGGCCTCGATCCGCGCAAGATCGTGCGAATGGCCGTTCTCGGCATGGACGAGCAGCTGGTGAAGTCCGAGTGGCCCTGGAAGTGCACGATGTGCGGCAAATGCGAGGAAGCCTGTCCGGCGAACATCGAGATCGTCGCCCTCATCCGCAAAATCCGCGGCGCCAGGAAGCGTGCCGAAGTGCCGGGCCCGATCCACCGGGGGGTCACCATGTGCCTCGAACGCGGCAACAACCTCGGCATCCCCAAGGACGATTTCGTCTTTCTCTGCGAAGATCTGGGCGAGGAGCTCAGCCGGGAAGGCTGTCCCGGATTCACTACCCCGATCGACGTCCACGGCGCGCGGGTCCTGGTCACGGTCAATTCAAAAATCCCCTTCGGCGAACCGGACAACCTCAAATGGTGGTGGCGAATCTTCTACACCGCCGGTGAATCCTGGACCATCCCGTCGGAGAACTGGGAAGGCGTGAACTGGGGGCTGTTCTCCGGCGACGACGAGGCCCTGCAGACGGTGGTCGGCAGGATCGTCGACAACATGCGGCGCCTCAACTGCAAGGTGCTGCTCCTCCCCGAGTGCGGCCACGCCTATTACGCCACCCGGCTCGGCCTCAAGAAATGGTACCCGGAAGCGCTGAAGGAGTTTCGCATCGCCACCATCTTCGATCTCCTGCTGGAGTATATCGAAGGGGGCAGGATCCGGCTCGACCCGGCAAAATTCCGGATGCCCGTCACCTACCACGATTCCTGCAACTACGGCCGCAAATCCTTGAAGGCCTTCGGTCAGGCCTATTTTGAGGAACCCCGGGAAATCATCCGCGCCTGCTGCAACGATTACCGCGAACTGCATCCCAACCGCAACAGCTCCTACTGCTGCGGGGCCGGCGGCGGCGCATGGTCGATGCCGTTCGCCGACGAGCGCGTGTTCTACGGCCGGATCAAGGCCAGGCAGATTGCCGAATCGGGGGCGCGCCTGGTCGTCGTCCCGTGCCACAGCTGCCGGGACCAGATCCTCAAATCCCTGAACAAGGAATACGACCTGAACATTGAGGTGAAATATATCTGGGAGCTGGTCGCCGAATCCCTGATCCGGACCGCAATAAAGTAGGCAGGGGTTGCAATGGTGAGAATAAACAAGCGGAGGAAAACCTGACATGGCGGATGGCAAGAAAATCGGCTCGGTAATGATAGTCGGCGGAGGGGTCGCCGGGATCCAGGCGGCGTTGGACCTCGCCGATTCGGGGTTCTATGTGTATCTGGTCGAGAAAACCGGAACCATCGGCGGCACCATGACCCAACTCGACAAGACCTTCCCGACCAACGACTGCTCGATGTGCATTATCGCCCCCAAACTGGTCGAATGCGGCCGGCATCTCAACATCGAGCTGCTGACCCTCTGCGAAGTCACCGGGATCGAGGGCGCCGCCGGGGACTTCGCCGTCTCGCTGAAGCAGGCGCCGCGCCATGTCGATATGACCAAATGTATCGCCTGCGGGCTGTGCACCGAGGTCTGCCCGAAAAAAGTGGTGAGCGAGTACGATGCGGGCATCGCCAAACGCCGGGCGATCTATCTCAAATACCCCCAGGCGGTGCCGCTGAAATACCAGATCGATCCGGCGGCCTGCCTCCGGTTGCAGTCGCCCGCGGCCTGCGGTTTGTGCGAGAAGGTCTGCGCTGCCGGGGCGATCGATTTCGCCGACGCCGGAAAGATCCACCGGATCAACGTCGGCGCGGTGATTCTGGCTACCGGTTTCGAAACCTTCGACCCCGGGCCGTCCGGAATATGGGGCTACGGGCTGAACGCCAATGTCGTCACCTCCCTGCAGCTCGAACGCTTCCTTGCAAGCTCCGGCCCCACCGAAGGCCGCCTCAGACGGCCCCGGGACGGCAAGCCGGTGCGGAAGATCGCCTTTCTGCAGTGTGTCGGCTCGCGCGACGAAAACCTGTGCGGCAACGGCTACTGCTCGTCGGTCTGCTGCATGTCGGCGATCAAACAGGCGGTGCTCGCCACGGAACATGCGGCAAACCTCCAGGCATCCATCTTCTATATGGACATCCGCACCCACGGCAAGGGCTTCGACGGCTACCTGGAAAAGGCGAAAAACGAGGCAGGGGTGCGCTTCGTCCGCTGCCGGATGGGCGGAGTCGAAACCGACGGCGAGAGCGGCGACCTTCGGCTGCGCTATGTCAACGAGGATGGCCGGCAGATCGAGGAATACTACGATCTGGTGGTCCTGGCCGTCGGCCTGCGGACCCCGCGCCATGTGCTTGATCTTTCCCGTATCGCCGACATTGGGCTCACCGCCGACAACTTTGCCGCAACCTCCGATTTCGCTCCGGTCAGGACCTCCCGGGAGGGAATCTTCACCTGCGGGGCTTTCGCCGGACCGAAGGACATCCCCCAGGCGGTGGTCGAAGGGTCGGCGGCGGCAGCCGCCGCGGCCGTATTGCTTACCCCGGCGCGCAACCAGCTGGCCGTCCTGCCGAGGTTCCCGCAGGAGCGGGATATCGCCGGCGAAGAGGTCCGGATCGGTATCTTCATCTGCCATTGCGGCACCAATATCGCAGGCGTGGTCGACGTCAAGGCTTTGGCCGAATATGCCGGTACCCTGCCCGATGTGATCCATGTCGAACGCCACCTGTTTTCCTGTTCCCAGGACAGCCAGGAAGCGATCATCCGGCTGATCCGCGAGCACCGGCTCAACCGGATCGTCGTCGCCGCCTGCACCCCCAGGACCCACGAGTCGCTGTTCCGCGAAACGCTGAAGTTTGCCGGTCTCAACGAGAGCCTGGTGGAGATGGCCAATATCCGCAATCACAACTCCTGGGTGCACGGCGACAACCCGGCGGGCGCCACCACCAAGGCCAAGGACCTGGTGCGCATGGCGGCGGCCAAGGTCCCCTTCGCCGAAACCCTGCCGGCCACCGCCATGCCGATCGTCCAGAAGGGCTTGGTCATCGGCGGCGGGGTCGCCGGCATGACCGCCGCCCTCAACCTGGCCGAGCAGGGCTTCGAGGTCCACCTGGTGGAGCGGACCGACACCCTCGGCGGCAACGCCCTCAATCTCAAGCATACCTGGGCCGGCGAACATGTCCGCACCCAGGTGGCCAAGCTGATCGACAAGGTCCTCTGGAACGACCGGATCATCATCCACAAGGAGTCGACGGTCACCGCGGTCGAAGGCTTTGTCGGCAATTTCCATTCGACCCTCACCGGCAAAAACGGCGTGACCAAGACAATCGAGCACGGCGCCGGGATCGTCGCCATCGGCGGGGTGGCTTCAATCCCAAGCGAATACAACTACGGGTCGATCACCGGGGTGGTCACCTCGGTGCAGTTCGACAAGTTGTTCGATCTGAAGGAAAAGCACGTCAGACAGGCGAAGCGGTTTGTCTTCATCCAGTGTGTGGGCTCGCGGGAGGATGACCAGATGTACTGTTCGAAGGTCTGCTGCACCCATGCGGTGCAGTCGGCGATCTCCCTGAAAAAAGAAAACCCCGAGCGCAGCGTCTATATCCTCTACCGCGACATGCGGACCTACGGCCAGCGCGAGTCGCTGTACAAAGAGGCGCGCAAGCTGGGCATCATCTTCATCAACTACGAACTGCACGGCAAACCGAAGGTGACCGGCCGGGACACGGAGATCGAGGTGGAGGTCTGGGACCACGTCCTCCACCAGCCGCTGGTGATCGAGGCCGACATGGTGATCCTGGCCGTCGCCATCCGGCCGCGGGAGGACGCAGCGGACCTGGCCAGGCTCTACCGGGTGCCGGTCGACGGCCACGGCTTCTTCCTTGAGGCCCATGCCAAACTGCGGCCGGTGGACTTTTCAACTGACGGGATGTTTGTCGCCGGGCTCGCCCATTACCCCAAACCGGTCGAGGAGAGCGTCGCCCAGGCCCTGGCCGCCTCGGCCCGGGCCGCCACCCTGCTGTCCAGGAGCGAAATGCGGTTCGATGCGGTCAAGGCCATCGTCGACGACAGCTTCTGCGACGGCTGCGCCCTGTGCATCGATGTCTGCCCGTACCACGCCATCACCCTCTTCGAGGGACCTGCAGGAGAGGGGGAATCGGCGAAAAAGCTGGTCAGGGTCAATGTCGCCCAGTGCAAGGGCTGCGGCATCTGCCAGGGAACCTGTCCGAAACGGGGAATTTATGTGGCCGGCTTCACCATGAAGCAGGTCCTGGCCCAACTGCAGGCCGCCCTGGCGGCGTGATCGGAACCGCGAAAACGAAAGTAAAAATGAAAGGAAAGAAGGAAGAACCGCCATGCCTCTTGAACCGAAAATAATCGCCTTCTGCTGCAACTGGTGCTCCTACGCCGCCGCCGACCTGGCCGGTACCGCCAGGATGCGGTACCCGGAAAGTGTGCGGATCATCCGGATGATGTGCTCCGGCATGGTCCACCCCGAGTTCGTGGTCGAGGCGCTGAACATGGGGGCCGACGCGGTGATGGTCCTCGGCTGCCACCTCGGCGAATGCCACTACCTCGACGGCAACTACAAGGCGCTCGCCCGCTCCGAACTCATTATCGAACTTATGGAAGACCTCGGCTACGACAAGGAGCGGTTCAGCCTGCACTGGCTCTCCTCCGCCGAACCGGACAGGTTTGTTGCCGCCGTGACCGAAACGGCCGAGAGAATCAAACGGCTGGCGGGTACCAAGGATCAGCTTGGCGGGAAATGAAGATGAAAGGTCGATGTACCAAAATCAACCTGGGGGAGCAGCGTGAATGCTCGTCAGAGCAGGACACTCCCTCGGCCAAGCAACCAATCGCGGGCGGTGACCACCTCGATTTCATCCGGCAGTTCGGTGTGCGCCGGCACAGCGAGAGTGATCAAGAGCGGCCGAGACGCCGGGAAGTCGACAATCGCCTCCCGCAAGGCCCTGATTTCCCTTTCAAGCGTTTCCCGGCGATCGATGTCGGCAGAGACCTGAATCAATTCCTCGCGACCGTCGACATGGCGCAGATGAAAATCCACCTCGAAGCCACCGGCAGTGCGGACATAGCATGCCTCGGCCCCCTGTCGGACCAGTTCAAGAAACACCACCGTCTCTAACGCATGGCCAACATTTGCTTTTCCGGATCGATCGAAAACCGGGATCAGGCCGGGGTCGACGGGATAGACCTTGCGGGGATTTACCCGCCGCCGCCGTTCGGAATCGGTGGCAATGCCTACGCTGTACACCAGAAAAGCATCTTCCAGATAGCCCAGATAGGTATGCAGGGTATCCTTGCCAATGGCGACGCCCTGCGATTTGAGATCGGCATGGAACTTGTTGACGCTGAAGGTTCCGGCGGCACCCGCAAGCAGTTGCCGGACCAGCCAGCGCAGGGCCAGCGGCTGCGACACCCCGTGCCGTTCCACCACGTCGCGGAGCAGCACCACGTCAACGTAGCCGCTCAACAGGGTGGCGCGGGTGCGAAGATCAAGACTTTGGGCCTCGGGAAAACCGCCCTGCTTCAGATAGCGCTGCAGGTGATGGTCCAACGCGGACAGCTCCGCTTTGCCCAGACGATCCGCCGACTCGTCGGGCTCCAAACCGGCATGCCGCAGACTTTCGCGATAACTGAACGGCAAGACGACCGCCTCCATCGCCCGCCCGCGCATGCTGCTGGCCACCTCCCGCGACAGCATCCGGGCCGAGGAACCCGAAACAAAAAGGTCGATATTTTCGCTGTCGAGAAGCCGTCGGGCGAACAACTCCCAGCCGGGGACAACCTGGATCTCATCAAGAAAAAAAGTGACCCGCCGCTGGTTCCGCCAGGCGGGATAGAGTCGGAAATATTCCTCAACCAGCATGTCGAGATCGCCCACCCCCAGGCCGGCCAGGCGTTCATCCTCAAAGCTGAAATAGAGCAATCCCTCCCGAGGCGTCCCACCTGCCGCGCGGTCGGTAAGAATCCGCCAAAGCAGGCTGGTCTTTCCCGCCCGTCTCATGCCGATAACCGCCACCGCCTTGTTCGGCACCTCCGGCACCCACACATCCCGGCTGGTGAGGTTCGGCAGGGGCTCGGCAATCGAATCGACGATCTTTTGCCGGATGATCCGGCGATATTGGCTTTCCATGGAGGATATAATATCAGTAATTTATCCTTATGAAAAGGATAAATTCCAGCAGATGGAGCTTGAATCAACCCGCCTTCCTTGTTATGAATACTTCTGGTTTTACAGATGCTCCTTTTTCTGGGGCCTTCGGATCGCGTAAGGAACGAAAGGCGGAAGGGCTCGCAATCCATTGTGAATATTGACACAATAAGGAAAACCAATGCAGCTGAAATCGAAAGCGGATGCTCAACGAAGGGCTGATCAAATCGGCTATTTCCAGGCGGAATTAGCCATAATTGAGCAGGAAAAAATCTTATCCTTCGATGAGGTCCAACGTTCCGCCCTTGCCGGCTACCATAGAAACCTCATTCAAACCCTCTCGGCTACATAAATCTCCTCGTTTCGAAGTGGAACTGGCATTCGGCAGCCGTTTGGAACCATGGGTTGTATCCGTCGAACCGATAAAGCAAAATTAGGAATCGCAAAAATGAGCACTGATCGGAGCACTGATCAATCCAGTCGAAGTTCATTTGGGGCGTGTATAAAATAAACTCGTAACTATTCAGCGATTCAGGAAAGGAATCCGGCGCCTCTGCAATCGCCATACGCAGTCCCTCTTACGTTTCCGGCACGGCAATGAGAACCTGGGGACGATCGTACTGCCAGCGCTGGTTATCGTCACGGACGAAATGCGTCAAGTGTCCCTCTATTTTCTGGAAATCCTCATACTCCCGCTGATGCGTCGCTGAAGTTCCCCGCTCGAAACTTCCTCGATGCGTGTCGCTACATGCCAGAGATTGCCGAAGCGATCGTTCACTGTGGCCATGCGGTCGCCCCAGAACTGGTTGGCAGGCGCCATTACCGAACTGGCCCCGGCGGTGAGGGCGCGCTGGTACACGGCATCCACCTCCTCCACGTAGAGATAGAAGGCACCGCCCATGGGTTTGCACTCTGCCTTAGGTTCACCGAGCATGATGACCGAATCGCCGACGATCACCTCGGCATGGCCGATGGTACCATCGGGCTGGGTGATGCGCTCCTTTTCACGGGCAGCGAAGGCCTGCTTGAGAAACTCAATCAAATCCGCCGCGCCCGCGACGGTCAGATAGGGGGTGACGGTGTGGTAGCCTGCTGGAATCGTATTAACTTTCATGTTTATTTCTCCTGTTGGTTGGTAGTGGCGAGCCTTGTGCTCTTGCCTCCATCATACCCGAGACCGTTGTCAGATCCTGTCAGGAGTGTCGTCTGCCGTGTACGTTTTCGTCCGGAATCGGGCTATCCGCTATCGCGCACCCCGACGAAGTGGCGCAGGTAGTGGGCGATGCTGATTTCCTCGGTCGGGTTGAACTGTTCCACCAGTACATCCAGGGACTCGATGCGATCGAACCGGAAATTACGGTAATCCCGGCGCAGCTCGCACCAGGCCAGCAGGGTCCACCGGCCGCTCCAGCCGACCATGGCCAGCGGCCACAGGATCCGTTCGCTCCGCAGTTGTTTTTCGTCCCGGTATAAGACCCGAATCTTGTAGTGTTGCTCGCAGGCCCGGCGCAGGCGGCCATGCACTTCACGCAAAGGGTCGTCACTTTCCATGATTGGTATACGGTAGGGCTGCTGTTCCGCATGCCGCTTGAGCGGCTCGGTCAACACCGAGCGGATCTTCAGTTCCGCGGTTCTCGCTCCCCGGGCCAAGTCCTTGTCGGTGAAGGCCTGCACCATACGGCTGCCGACGATCAGCGCCTGGATCTCGTCGGGGGTGAAGAGCAGCGGCGGCAGATGATTGCCCGGACGGATCAGATAGCCGACGCCGGGTTCGCCCGTCACCGGCACGCCCGCCATGATGAGGGACTGTACGTCGCGATACACGGTACGCGGCGATATATGCATGAGTTCGGCAATCGTCTCGGCCGTGATGGCCGTGCGCCGCGAACGCAGCAACAGCGTCAGTTCCAACAGGCGTTCGGCCCTGGTCATGGCTGTTGGTCATCCTTGCCGGTCCATCGGGCAATGCTTTTTGCAAAAGCCTCGCGTGCAGTTTCCATCTCGTTGTTCTCAGCCATGTCCCTGATGTGTGTTTTTTATCCTTTCCTTGGTTGCATATTGCCAAGCTCCATTTTGCATTACAACACTTATCTGGAAACATGGGGATGATCGTACTGCCCGCGTTGGTTATCGTCATGGACGAAATGCGTAAAGTCCCTCTATTTCGGGTTCGGCTTACTCCCCCAATTTGGCATTTGAGAATACGGATTGACGCAATCACAAATAATCATTATGATTAACTATGAATCACAAATGCACAAAGGAGTAATCACTATGGCTCAAACAGAAACCAAAGTATTCACAGCGCACGTTCCCCTACCTCTTGCTGAAAAGGTCGATCAAATGGCCGCTCGACTTGAACGGTCGCGCGGGTGGATAATGAAGCAGGCACTGTCAGCTTGGATTGATCAAGAAGAAGAACGTAATCGGCTGACACGGGAGGCGCTTGCTGACGTAGACGCAAGCCTGGTCATCGACCATAAGGCAGTACAGGCATGGGCCAACAGCCTCAGCACTGACGATCCGTTGCCTGTGCCGCGCTAATGGAACTGAAGTGGACCAGTAAGGCGCTATCCGATTTGGCACGACTGTATGAGTTTCTGGCATCGGTAAATCAGCCTGCTGCTGCGCGTGCAGTGCAGTCGGTGACTAAGGCGCCGACTGCTTTGTTAATGAATCCACGCGTTGGTGAACAACTGTTTGAGTTCGAACCGCGCGAGATACGGAGGATTCTTGTAGGAAATTATGAGGTGCGATATGAAATTCAGGAATCCACTATCTATGTGCTGCGATTGTGGCACACGCGTGAACAGAGGTAAAATTTGTTGACTACCTGCCAGAGAAGTCTTCCCGTCTTTGGCAAGCTTGCGCCGCAACCACAGGCAACGCGCACCTCTCCAGCCATTGCCTGATCTGGTCGATCGTGGCCGTGGCACCGCCGCAGACAACGATCAGGACAGTCCTGAATTGTTCAAGTTCCGCTGCCCTGTCGTAGGCCAGGGCAAGGCTTGCGCCGCAGGCAGGCTCGACCAGCAGCCGATGATCGGCGAGAAAACGCTCGCATGCGGACAGCGCGCTCCGGTCGGACACCACAATGCTGCGGATTGCATGCTCTTTCGCGCAGTGCACGGCCTGCTCGCAAACGCGCTTGGCGCCAAGCGAGGAGGCGATGCTGGTGATTTCCTCCAACTGAACCGGGTGCCCGACCTTTATGGCTTCGTGAAAGGATGCGGCCCCTTCGGTTTCGACAGCGAAGATCGGTACATCCCGCCAGCCGTTCCGGATCAGCCCCTCGACCACACCCGACAGCAGCCCCCCGCCGCCGACGGAAAGAACGATGGCGTCCGGTTTCAGCCCGGTGCAGAAGACCTCATCGATTATCGTCGCATGCCCCCGCCAGAGAAACGGATCGTCGAAGGGGTGAAGAAAAGCGTCGGTCTCGCCGACCAGAGACTGGGCAAACTCGTTTGCCTCCTGCCAGGAAGCTCCGTATACGATGACCTCGGCATTCTCCCGCCGCAGAAGCTCCTTGGCCCGTGCCGATGTGGTTTCAGGAACCACCACCGTGACGGGGAGAGCCAGCAACCGGCCGGCGTAGGCTGCCGCCAGTCCGGCGTTCCCGCCCGACGAGGAGACGAATCGCCGAGCCCCCCGTTGAAAAGAGGTCTCGCAGGCAAGGCCGATACCGCGAATCTTGAACGAGCCGGGGGGCTGCAGCGCATCCAGCTTCAGCCAGATAGAACGCCCGGACGACAGGCTTAACGGGCGGGATTCGACAAGAGGCGTTACGACATGGAGTGTCATGGATAGCAGGTCTGTATTTCCGGCAACTCTGGTTATCGAGGTCAAATGTGTGATCGCGACGCGCTGCGAATCCCGTAAAAATCAGCGACATCCGCGATGAAGACAAAAAGGCCCTTCCGGCGATACCGGAGGGGCCTTGCAAGTTCTGGTGGACCGCGTTGGGATCGAACCAACGACCTGACGATTAAGAGTCGCCTGCTCTACCAGCTGAGCTAGCGGTCCGAAACGGAGCAAACAAATGGTAGCATATGCTCCGCCAAATTCCAAATGGAATTGGATGTTCCGATGTAACTATTCAGTTCGTTTCAATAGCAGGCAATTTGTCTCATTGGTTTTAGCCTCCCCTCCCCCTACGGGAGGGGATTGAGGGGTGGGTGAGTTTGGAACGAAGTT
>CAYTVF010000048.1:20249-21641 GCA_964441345.1 uncultured Desulfopila sp.
CCCTCCCGCCAGGGGAGGGGGAACTTTGTCCATAGATCTGGATAGATACGTTCAGATAAACATTACCCCATGGCCATGCGGAGGTTTTCGTCCAGCTTGGCCAGGAACTCCTCGGTCGTCAGCCAGGACTGGCCGGGGCCGACGAGGATGGCCAAATCCTTGGTCATGAAGCCCGCTTCGACGGTATCGACACAGACTTTTTCCAGGGTTTCGGCAAAGCGCATGACCGCCGGACTGTTGTCGAATTTGCCGCGATACCACAAGCCCCTCGTCCAGGCGAAGATTGAGGCGATGGGATTGGTCGAGGTTTTATTGCCCCTCTGGTGCTCGCGGAAGTGGCGGGTGACCGTGCCGTGCGCGGCTTCCGCCTCGACCGTATCGCCGTCCTCGGTGAGCAGCACCGAGGTCATCAGCCCGAGTGAGCCAAAGCCCTGGGCCACCGTATCCGACTGGACGTCGCCGTCGTAGTTCTTGCACGCCCAGACAAAGCCGCCCGACCACTTCAGGGCGGAGGCGACCATGTCGTCGATCAGCCGGTGCTCGTAGGTGATCCCCGCCGCCTTGAAGCGCTCGGCGAACTCGGCCTCGAAAACCTCCTGGAAGATGTCCTTGAAGCGACCGTCGTATTTCTTCAGGATAGTGTTTTTGGTCGACAGATACACCGGCCAGCCGATGGTGAGGCCGTAATTCATGCACGACCGGGCAAAGCCGCGGATCGAGTCGTCGAGGTTGTACATACCCATGGCGCAGCCGGGGCCGGGGAAATTGAAGACCTCGTATTCAACCGGTGCGCCGCCATCCGCCGGTTCGAATTTCATGGTCAGCCGGCCCGCGCCAGGTACGAGAAAATCGGTCGCTCTATACTGGTCGCCGAAGGCATGGCGGCCGATAACGATCGGTCTGGTCCAGCCGGGCACCAGTTGGGGGATGTTTTTGCAGATGATCGGCTGGCGAAAGACCGTGCCGCCGATGATATTGCGGATGGTGCCGTTCGGCGAGCGCCACATCTTTTTCAGGCTGAACTCCTTGACCCTGCCCTCATCCGGGGTGATGGTCGCGCATTTGACGCCGACCCGGTATTTCTTGATCGCCTCCGCCGCCTCGACCGTTACCCGGTCCGCCGTTTCGTCCCGGTGCTCGATCGAAAGATCGTAGTACTTCAGATCGACATCGAGATAGGGCAGGATCAGCTTATCCTTGATAAACTGCCAGATGATCCTGGTCATTTCATCGCCGTCGAGTTCGACGACCGGGTTGAGTACCTTTATTTTTTCCATTCTTTTCCTCGTCGATATTCCTCTGTGAGTGAGACGGCGCACCGCCCCTTTTCCTTGCTTGCCATAACATAAGAACCGCCAGGCAGAAAGCCAGGGCCGAGCGCCCGGCTGAAAT
>CAYTVF010000049.1:0-21464 GCA_964441345.1 uncultured Desulfopila sp.
TGATGATGGCCTGGTGGAGACCGTGGGGCGCAGTCGGTGCCATAAGAAACTGGGGTGACTGGATTATGTACGGCATAGCCACCTTATTGGGAACCGATATCGGTATATTCTCCTATTATGATGAAGCACCAACTTCCATTCTGCTTGATTCCGGCTCCGTTATCGGCATCGGTTTTGTTGTCGGCGCTTTTATTTCTGCCTGCCTTGGCAAGGAATTTGCCCTACGGATTCCACCGTACCGTGAAATGGCTAAAGCCGTCATAGCCGGAGTTCTCATGGGGATCGGCGCGACCCTTGCCGGCGGGTGTAACGTCGGTGGTTTTTATAATGCCATTGGAAACCTTGGCGCCAACGGCTTCGCCATGTGGATCGGGCTCTTTTTTGGTGTTATTCTTGGGCTGAAGCTTCTCTACCTGGAAATGGAACATATCAGCTGGGGAGAAGGCGGATCAAAAACCATCTCATTTCCCTCTGTTGCAATTTATGCGATGGGAGTACTCGGTCTTCTGGGAATATTCTATGCGGCATACTCCTATTCAGCCAACGAAGACAGCGATTATATCGCCTCACTAAGCGGAGTCATTCTTCTTGCAGCCTGTCTTGGCTATACCATGCAACGGGGACGCTGGTGCATGGTCCAGGGATTTCGTGAACCGCATATGACCGGCGACTGCACATTGGCAAAGTCGGTGATGCTTTCAATAATAATAGTTGCCATAGGCGCTGCGGTATTGAAGTACGCGGTACCGGTCCGGGCAGAGGGGGAAGCGGTTCTGGCTGCAGGTCATTATGTCAGGGGAACCTTCGGCTGGGGGGGAGTTGTCGGTGGTTTCATTTTTGGCGTTGGTGCCATGTTTGCCGGCGGATGTGGATCCGGAACCCTTTGGCGGGTGGGTGAAGGACAGGTAAAACTGATCATGGTTGTACCTTTTTTCGCGATTACTTCGTCAATTATGACGGCCTGGTTCAGGGATATGGAATTTGAGGCGGACGGAGTGCTTGGCTCGTCGGTATATCTGCCGGAAGCGATGGGTTACGGACCAACCTTGTTTCTCATAGTGGCCGCGATGACAGTGTGGTACCTGGTTGTTACCTGGAACGAAGAGACCAACAAGTTGATTGTACCGATGTAACGGCAATATATCCATCAAGGGTTTTTGACGCAGTTCCATGCACAATGGAACTGCGTTTTTTTTTGTTCTGCCGTGTATCCAGTAACTATTTATATGGAAATATTTACGGTATAATGGGATACCCATTCCCTTCCTTTCTGGATAAAGAAAACGAAATTCTCTTGAGGAAAGAACAGATTCCCCACCCGGCAATAGAAAGAGTGCGGGAAGTTGCAAAAAAATATTGGAAAATGTAGACTCAATCTGCGCTTAAACCTTGGTGGATTACCGGAGATAATGTTTTGAACAAGGGTCCGACAAAAATACTCATTGCAGATGATGATGCCATGGTCCGGACTACGGTATCCAAGATTTTGGAGATGTTCGGGCACCAGGTCGACACCGCCCGCGATGGAAAGGACGTTCTGAGAATCGTTGACGATAATTATGATGTCATCATTCTCGATATCAATATGCCTGACATGGATGGTTTCGAAACCATGGATAGGTTGAACGATTTAAACTACGATATTCCGGTTCTTTTTCTAACAGGAGCCGGTTCTATGGATTATGCCGTAAAGGCAATAAACCTGGGTGCCTACGATTTTCTGACAAAACCCATTGAAGATCTCGATATATTTAACGTCAAGATCCGCCGGGCAATTGAAAAAAGGAATTTCATTCTTCGTGAAAGGCAGTATAAAGCTGCCCTTGAAGATGATATTCAGGTGAAGGCTATTCAGCTTGAGGAACAGAACAAGCTTCTCCTTACCTACAGCAACAGCCTGGAGAATGCCACCGTTCAACTGATGAGCAGTCTTCAGAACGCCATGGAGGAAAAAGATTACTATACCGCCGGACACACTATGCGGGTGACGGAATATGCATTGATGCTCGGTATTGCCATGGGACTCACCGAAAGTGAGATTCTCGTGCTCAGGAGAGCCGCCCAGTTCCACGATATCGGCAAGTTGGTAATCGATCTCTCTTGCATCCAGAAACCGGGCAAGTTGACCGACGAGGAATGGGTTCTTATTCGCAAGCATCCCACTGTGGGAGCAAATATCATTCAGCCCCTGGGCTTTATGAATAAAGAGCAGTTTATTATCAGGCATCACCATGAACGAATGGACGGCAAAGGGTATCCGGATGGACTTACCGGAGATCAGCTCGACGACCTGACGAAAATAATCATTGTTGTCGACAGTTATGATGCTATGACATCGAGACGAAATTACAGAAGAAATATGACTATGGATCAAGCTGTCGAAGAGCTTTTCAGGTGCAGCGGATTCCAGTTTGAGCCGAGTATTGTCGAATATTTTTCCAGAACGATCGTCGATTACACTCCTACCAAGAGCGTCTTTTCCCAGGAGTATCTGGATAATGTTTACCAGCAGAACAAAAAATCATAATGCTTCCCTGACCGATGAAAATTACAAAAAATGAAGTACTCCATGTTGCTCACCTTGCAAGATTGACCCTTACCGATGAAGAACTGGAAAAAATGACCGGACAGTTGGACAATATTTTGTCATATGTCGATAAGCTCAGTGAGTTGGACACCAGCGATATTCCGCCCACGTCCCATGTTTTCTCCGTCAGCAATGCCTTTCGTGAAGATATCGTGCGTGAGTCATTGCCGAGAAATGAGGCCTTGATGAACGGTCCCAGGCAAAATGGAGAAACGTTTCAAGTTCCTAGAATTATCTGATTATCAGCCGTAATTAACTGAGTGCAGAACTGTTTCTGCCCGCTTTTGAGGTTTGCATGAAACCGTATGAATTGAGTATTGCCCAGGCCTTGACGATGATGGACAAGGGGGAATTGTCCGCTCTCGAAATCACCAGGAGCTGCCTGGAGAGAATAGCAGAGGTCGAGCAGGATGTGTGTGCTTTTATTACCATCGATAGCGCCGGGGCGCTGCGCCAGGCTGATGAAGCCGACCGAAGGCGAAAGGCCGGAACGGCGGGAAAGCTTTGCGGAATTCCGCTGTCGATCAAGGATCTGCTGTCCACCAAAGGACTGAAAACCACCTGCGGCTCAAGGATTCTCGAAAACTATATACCTCCCTATGACGCAACCGTAGTTGAAAAACTCAAAAAAGAAGGGGCGGTTATTCTCGGCAAGGTGGCCATGGATGAGTTTGCCATGGGTTCCACCTCGGAGACCTGTGCTTTCGGCGTTCCCCGTAACCCTTGGAAAAAAGGGTATGTCGCGGGGGGCTCATCCGGAGGCTCGGCTGCTTCTGTTGCCGCCTATGAGTGTTTCGGCTCCCTCGGTTCGGATACCGGCGGATCGATTCGCCAGCCGGCATCGCTTTGCGGAATAGTCGGGATGAAGCCGACCTACGGCCGGGTTTCGCGTTTTGGTCTCACGGCGTATGCTTCCTCCCTTGACCAGGTCGGACCACTTTGCCGGACCGTGGAAGACTGCGCCTTGATGATGAATGTCATCAGCGGTTACGACCAGCGTGATTCCACTTCAGTGCAGCAGAATGTTCCTGATTTTACCTCGTCGCTCACTGACGGTCTGGTAGGAGTTAAGGTTGGTGTTCCCAGGGAATACTTTACCGCAGGCCTCGATCCGGAGGTGGAGGCCATTGTTCGCAACAGTATTGAAACATTGCGGCAACGAGGGGCGGAGATTGTCGATGTCTCACTCCCCCACACGGAATATTGCGTTGCCGTTTATTATTTGATAGCACCATCGGAGGCCAGTTCCAATCTTGCCAGATATGACGGCGTTCATTACGGATATCGTGACAAGGAGGCCGATACCCTTCTCGATATGTATAAAAGGACCCGTTCCGGAGGCTTCGGCGCGGAAGTCAAGCGGCGCATTCTCATCGGTACCTATGCCTTGTCCTCGGGATATTACGATGCCTACTACAAGAAGGCATCCCAGGTGAGAACGCTTATTCTTAACGATTTCAAGAACGCGTTTCGTTCCTGCGATCTCCTCATATCCCCGGTAACGCCAACGGCGGCCTGGCGAATGGGTGAGAATACCGATGATCCTCTTGCCGTTTATATGTCCGATATATTGACTATTTCCGCAAATCTTGCAGGTCTCCCCGGAATGTCAGTTCCCGGAGGTTTTACCGATTCCGGGCTGCCGGTCGGCGTTCAGCTGCAGGGAGCCCATTTTCAAGAAGAGGTGCTGTTGAAAGCAGGTTTTAATCTTGAGCAGGGCCTTCAACTGAAACGTGGGGAACTGGACCTTGGCTAACACTCATTGCACGGAGCTTTCTTGAAGATAAAAATTCCTGAATATATCTCCGCAATTACGCCTTATCCACCAGGAAAACCGCTGGAAGAACTGGAGCGTGAATACGGTATCAAGAATTCCATCAAACTCGCCTCGAATGAAAACCCCTGGGGTCCATCTCCCAAGGCGGTCAGAGCTCTCCGGGCGGAATTACTGAACCTGCATCGCTATCCGGACGGCTCATGCCATAATCTGGTAACTGCTCTCGCCGAAAAATTGGGCTTCAATTCCGCGGAAATAGTCATTGGCAATGGCTCCAATGAAGTCATCGAATTCCTCGTCAAGGCCTTTGTCACCGAGGGTGACGAGGTTATTACCAGCCATCCGTCGTTTCTTATGTACCAGAAATTTGTCCAGGCCCGCGGCGGGACCAATTACATTGTGCCACTTAAAGACCTGGGGCACGATCTGTCGATTATCAAGGAAATGGTCTCGGCGAAAACGAGGCTCATTTTTCTTGATAATCCGAACAATCCTACGGGAACGGCGATCGCGCCGGTGGATCTCTACCAGTTTCTCAGCGACATCCCGGAGTCGGTCATAGTCGTCCTCGATGAAGCCTATATTGACTTTATGGACGAGAAGCTTCGCGTTGATGTGTATTCACTTATCCGTAATGTGGAAGGACGTTGCGCAGTCGTTTTTTTGCGCACCTTTTCCAAAGTGTACGGCCTGGCGGGATTGAGGGTCGGGTTTGGGGTGATGGCCAGGGAAATAGCGGCCTGCCTGCACAAGGTTCGCCAGCCGTTCAATGTCAATCAGATGGCCCAGGTCGGTGCCCTGGCCGCCTTGGGCGATGAGGAGCACTACCGCAATACGGTCGAGCGTACCACAAAAGGAATGCTGTTTTTACGTACCGAGGTTGAAAAGTTAGGCTGCAAAGCGTATCCGTCCCACGCCAATTTCTTTCTGATAGATGTTCGGCGGAAAGCGGATGAACTCTATGATGCCATGCTGCAAAAAGGGGTGATCGTCCGGTCGATGAGCGCCTACGGGTTTGCCAGTTTCATCCGGGTTACCGTTGGCACGGAAGAAGAAAACAACAGGTTTCTCAAATCGTTGGCTGAATGTCTTGTCGATCTGGACCATGTCTGAAAAGAAAAATATCATCACCATCGATGGCCCGTCCGGGGTAGGAAAATCAACGGTAAGCAGAAAGGTCGCGGCCGCAACGGGGTTCACCTACCTGGATACGGGAGCGATGTATCGAGCCGTCGGACTCTATCTCTTTCGCCTGAAGATCGATCTCGAAGATGCACTCACTCTCCGGCAAACGCTCGAATCGTTGCAGCTGGAGTTGGTGCCGGCCGCAGACGAACAAAGCGATGTGCGGGTTCTGGTGAATGGCGAGGACGTCAGTGAGGCAATTCGTACACCCGAGATGGCTATGGTCGCATCCCGGGTGTCGGCAAATCCATTGGTCCGGGATATTCTCACCAAAATCCAGAAAAAATACGGTAATCACGGAAAAATTGTCGCCGAGGGCAGGGATACCGGTACCGTGGTTTTTCCGGATGCGGCGTATAAATTTTTTCTCGATGCACACCCGGAAGAAAGGGCGCGACGACGGGTGGAACAGTTGTGGAGAAATGGGATCGAGTCCGATTTCAGAGAGATTCTGGCGATGACTTTGGAACGCGATCATAATGACAGAAACCGCAGTGTTGCCCCGCTCAGGCAGGCGGAAGACGCGCTGATGGTCGATACGACGGGAATAGATGCCGAGGAAGTAGTGAAGAGAATTTTGGCGGCGGTTTTACGGAAAAACAATGGCTGAAGCATCGTAATCCGGCCCCGACAGGAGAGCGAGGCCGGACTGTCGAGCAACTACTTGACGATGAAATCGACCCGCCTGTTTAAGCTGTAGGCCTCTTCGTCTTGTCCCATGAACAGTGGTTTTTCCTCACCATATGAAAGGGTGCGCATGCGGCGCGAATCAATGCCGATATTGGCAAGATACTGCTGGGCGTTGATAGCTCTTCTTTCTCCCAAGGCCATGTTGTACTCGTTGGTACCTCTTTCGTCGGAGTTTCCTTCAATTATCACCATTTTTCCGGGGATGGTTTTGAGGTAATCGGCGTTTTTCGCCATCACTTGAGTCATGTCGGGGCGAATACTCGACTGATCGAAATCAAAGTATATAGGCGAAAGGTTGGCGGAACATCGGCCATGCAATCGTTTGTATTCATCCGATTGCTGATCCGCGGCAAATTCGGAACCAACTCCGGGGTGCTTGTCGTCAAGTGAACCGTTTTTAGCGAGATTGTCTTCCGAGTATCCCCCCTCCGCCAGAGGATAGTTGATATCGCGGCCGCCTTTTTGCGAATCGCTCGAGGCTGAATCGGGGGGAATGACGTTTTTCTTGCTGCAACCGGGACTAAAGAGAAGGAGTGAACCAATGATCGCCGAGAGTGCGATCGTTGTAGTGAGTCGTTTTTTCATAAATTCTCCTGTAAATAAAATATAGGAAGGTGGATGTTTTTGTTTTTGGTGCAGAAACCCCCTGCATAATGCTCTACTTTAGTCGTATTAACAAAGAGGTCAAGGACAAACTGTCAGGAACGCCCCATCCCAAAACCGTTGCAGATGCTTTTTGAATGAAGAGGAGTTTTGGCGGAAGCAGGGATGGGGAGCCTGCAAAGAGGAGTGAGAATGGTCGAAGGTATTGTAACTCAGGGCGGATCGGTGAAATTCTACGAACTGGTGGCCGGCTGCGCAGCGGGACTTGAAATCCTGGTCAAGGAAGAGGTCGAGGTATTCGGCGGGCAGGAGGTGCAGTTCAGCACCGGAGTGGTGCGCTGGCGGGGTACCCTCGAGTCGGCGTATCGCTGCTGTTTGTGGTCACGCTTTGCTTCCCGTGTTTTTCTCGAGCTGCGCCGGTTTGAAATTTCCGACGAAGAAAGCCTTTATCGGGGCGCGCTGACCATCGCCTGGCACGATCATCTTACCGAAAATACCAGTTTTGCGGTGAGTTGCACGCTGTCCGGGGACGCGGCGATAAGCCATAGTCAATATGCGGCGCTGAAGGTAAAAGATGGTCTTGTCGACCATTTTCGGGAAAGGACCGGCGAGAGACCTTCGGTGAAAACCGACCGTCCGGGCGTCCGGATTCACCTTCATGTCGAAAAGAACCTCGCGACGATTTCACTCGATCTCTCCGGTGAGAGCCTGCATCGAAGGGGATACCGGGATAAGTCGGGCAAGGCGCCCTTGAAAGAAACCCTTGGTGCGGCCATCGTCGCACTCAGCGGCTGGCCTGGGGATCCGGGGACGCTGATCGACCCGATGTGCGGTACCGGGACCTTGTTGATTGAGGCGGCTATGATGTTTGGCGACTCGGCCCCGGGCTTGTCCCGCCCCTATTTCGGTTTCATGGGGTGGCTGGGCCACGATGAAAGCCTGTGGCGCACTCTGGTAACGGAGGCGATAGAGCGGGAGGAGCTGGGGACCGAAAAAAACTGGCCGCTCATAATCGGGTACGATTGCGATCCCGTTGTGGTCAATGCGGCCAGGAAAAATATCGAGAGGGCCGGTCTCGACCAGCAAATCAAGGTCAAGCAGGCCGAGCTCGCAACTCTTCAACCACCCGATAACAAGGGCATGCTGCTTGTCAATCTGCCCTATGGTGAACGGCTTTCCGAAACGGAACTGGTGACTCAGCTGTACCGGGGCTATGGGCGAATTCTACGCCGGAGATTTCATGGCTGGAGTGGTGGAGTTTTTATCGCCAACCCTGAGCTGACCGACAGTTTCGGTCTGCCGTGGCAAAGTAAGCACCGGCTGTTTAACGGTTCAATACCGTGTCGACTGCTGATCACAACTCGTATCGGCGAAGAGCCGCAGGATTTTCAGTGGCAGCCGAAGGCGAAAGGTGAAGACGATCGGGATAATGAGTTCGGCAACAGACTGAGAAAGAATCTCAAACAGATGCTGAAATGGGCAGGCCGGGAAGGTGTTTCCTGTTTCAGGGTGTATGACCGGGATCTGCCAGACTACAATCTTACTGTCGACCTCTTCGGCAAATGGGTACATATCCAGGAATATGCGCCGCCGAAAACTGTGGACCAGGGGGTTGCCGCCGCCAGGTTTGACAGCGCGGTGAGAACTGTCAAGGAGATTCTGGGTGTTCGTTCCGATCGGGTTTTTTTAAAAACCAGGGAACGCCAGAAAGGGAAAAAACAGTATGAAAAGAAAGGTGATCAGCGGAAGATGTATGAAGTGAGAGAAGGGGCCTGCTCTTTTCTCGTCAATTTCACCGATTACCTGGATACCGGATTGTTCCTCGATCATCGACCCGTCCGCGAGCGGATATTCAAGTCGGCAAAGGGCAAGAGGTTTCTCAATCTCTTCGGCTATACCGGGACGGCGACCGTGCATGCAGCCCTGGGTGGCGCAGCCTCCACCACCACAGTCGATCTGTCCGCCACCTACCTGCAATGGGCAAGAATGAATCTTGCCCTGAACGGCCTGGGTGAAGTCACCAACCGGGTGGAGCAGGCTGATTGCCGGCAGTGGCTTTCGGATTGCAGAGCGACATTCGATCTGATATTTATCGATCCGCCGACATTTTCCAATACGAAAAAGGAAAAGCGAGTTTTCGATGTCCAGAAGGATCACGCGGATTTGATCAAAACCGCCATGGCCCGTCTGGATACGGGGGGGCTTTTAATCTTCTCGACCAATTTCAGGAGCTTTAAACTCGATCAGATTATCTTTGATAAATATGATGTTACGGATATTTCAAGAGAATCCATGGCCTTCGATTTTTCCCGGAACAAAAAAGTTCACATGTGCTGGGAGATTCGGCATAGACTCTAAAAGCCGGGCTCTCAGTGTATTGCGGAAACCGCCAAGGCGTGTTTGGTAAAGTATTTCCATTGACATCGTGATCGTGATATTATTAGTTGTTAGACGGGGTGGTGTGGAAAGAAACCGCCGCCGGCAGTTATCCCCGGAGGGACTGACCTTTTGTGCAGAAGGGAGCAAGGATGAAGACGTTGATTGTTGAGGATGATTTTTTAGCAAGATCGCTGCTGTCGACCCTGTTGTCGGAATATGGGGTGTGTCATGTGGCGGTGAATGGCCGGGAGGCCCTGGATGCCATAGAGAGAGCGTTTGATGAAAATGATCCCTATGATCTCATCTGCCTGGATATCATGATGCCGGTGATGGATGGCCAGGAAGCATTGCTGGAATTGCGGAAAATGGAGGCGGAACGTGGTATAAAGGGCTTGGATACAACCAAGGTGATTATGGTTACCGCCATTGACGACTCAAAAAACATCATGAAAGCCTTTCGCCAGGGCCAGTGTGAAGCGTACCTCACCAAGCCGCTGGATAGAACAAAATTAATTGGTCATATCAAAGACCTGGGATTAATCAGGTGATCATTTCAGACCCTGCCGAACCCCGATAAATAGGACTTTTATGACGATCGGCAACACCGACAAACCAGCTGCGGCAACAGGCTTACCTGTCCCTGCACCGCTGGAATTAAGTAAGTTGCGAGACCATTTCAGGCAGACTTACCTGTTGAATGAAACGCAAATTGAAACAATGGTGATGAGTTCTTCGAAGTCCCTGGAGCATGCTTTTTCCTGTGCCGGTGAAATTTTTAAAGGGACGGAACCCGCGGAACAGCTGGTTGCATTTTTTCATGGCCTCAAAGGGCTGCTGCTTAACATGGGGGAGGCGGAATGGGCCTCCTATACCAAGGCAATCGAGAGTAAGCTGGCGGTCGGGGAACAGTTGGATTACGCAAAGGTTATCGGGATAATAGAGAAAGGGCTGGTCGAAATTCTCTGTTATGATGGAGGGAATGGCGGCAGAAGCGGTTTTTCTGGGGAAGTGCGTCCTGAACAAGTAAAGTAAGGGGGAATAAGTGGCAGAGATCGAGATCCTTCAACAGCAGGTAGAAGATTTGCAGAACCAGCTGGCAAGGCAGAAAAAAAACAACGAACTGCTCAAGAAAAGGACCGTGCAGGCAATTCTTAACGGCAAGAGGGCTGAGCAGGAGGTGTCGGAACGTGGCGACTGCGAGGCGGGCCGGGCCAGAGCTGAGCTTGCCAGCCGGGTAAAGAGCGTTTTTCTGGAAAATGTCAGTCATGAAATCCGCTCGTCCATGAACGGGATTATCGGCATGACCAATCTCGTGCTCGAGACCGAGTTGTCCCCCGAACAGCGGTTATATCTGGAAATGGTCAGTTCATCGGTCGATCGGCTGTTGGTTGTGGTCAACGAGGTCCTTGATTTCTCCAGGATTGAAACCGGGGAGCTGGAAATCGAACCGGAGGATTTCAGCCTCAAGGAGAGCCTTGATCACGATCTCTATGTATTGAATCTTGCCGCCCGGAAAAAAGACATAGACTTGACCTGCACCATTGAACCGGATGTTCCCGCCTTTGTCCATGGCGATCCCAATCGTCTGGTGCAGATCCTGACCAATCTCGTTCATAACGGCATAAAGTATACGGAAAAAGGTGGCGTTGCCATCAAGATCGAGAACCGCGGATATGATGCCAAAAAAACCCTGCTGCTGAGGTTCAGTGTAACCGACACGGGGTGTGGGATAGCACCTGAAAAACTGGAGCTCATATCGCACTACTTCAAACAGCGGACAAATTCTACGGTTTCAATGCCGCTGTCGGTTGGGACTACCGGACTGGGACTCACCGTGTCTTCGCAGCTGGTCAAGTTGATGGGCGGGGAGATCGGCGTCGAAAGCAGTTCCGAGGGCTCGACCTTCTGGTTTGTCCTGCCGTTCAAAGAGGTCGCCGATATTTCGAGTTTTGCTGAAAAAGCCAATAGTACCCTTGAGAACATCGCGGAAAACGTTACCTATGTGCTCAAGGGTGCCAAGGTTTTGCTTGCCGAAGACGAGCATATCAACAGGGTGCTGATCGAGACGATTCTTACCCAGCTCGGAGTGGATGTAACGTCGGTGGATAACGGCAGGGAGGCGGTAAAAGAGGCGTGCAGCGGCAAATACCAGCTTGTTCTCATGGATGTGCAGATGGAAGAAATGGATGGCCTGGAAGCAACGAGAGTGATAAGAAAACATGAACGGAAACAAGGTGGTCATCTCGATATTATTGCCCTCACCGCCCAGGCTATGCCGGGCGACAGGGAAAAATGTCTGCAGGCCGGAATGGATGATTATCTGCCAAAGCCGCTGGAAAGGAATCAGTTGATTGAGGTGCTGGCTAAATTTCTTACCAGGCGGGCCCTGGTGGTTGACGGTGATCCGATAAGTCAGGGTGTTGTTATCCATACCCTTATTGAGGCCGGCTGGCAGGTTACCATAGCGGAAACAAGACGATCGGCAATGTATGAGGCCTCTCTCTCCCATTTCGATCTTATTCTGCTGGATGTATCGACACCGCAGCTGGAAAGCCTCAAGGCGGCCAAGATTCTTCGGCAGCTGGAGGAGTATTCGGGCCAGCGGGCGTTGATTCTCGGCGTTGGCGAGGAAAACGGATTTGCGCCACTGCAGGAGTGCGGTTTTGATGCGTATTTAGCGCGACCGGTGACGCAGGAAAAGATCCTGAAGCAACTGGAGGTTTACGCCAAGCCCTGATTTTTATGATACACTACGCACATGTTTGTCTTGATACCTTCGGGTATGAACTTCCCCCAAAGATAGTAACTTCCGATCAGATCGAGGAGAGGCTGGCGCCCGTATATAAACGGCTGCGTCTTCCTGCCGGCAGACTCGAATTAATGAGCGGAATTCGGCAGAGGCGGCTCTGGCCCGCGGGCACCCGGCCAAGCGAGGCCGCCGCCCTTGCAGGAAAACGAGCGATCGAGCGAGCGGAAATCGCGGCAAAAGAGCTCGAATGCCTGATTTTTACCTCGGTTTCAAGGGATATGATGGAGCCGGCAACGGCATCTTTTGTCCATGATAAACTTGGGTTATCTTCCCGGGCGCTGGTATTTGACATTTCCAACGCCTGTTTGGGTTTTCTCGACGGGATGGTGATGCTTGCCAATATGATTGAACTCGGGCAGGTAAAAAACGGCCTCATCGTTTCCGGGGAGACCGCCGAAGAGCTGCTGGAATCGACGCTCCTCGCCCTGCTGGGCGACGAGTCGCTGAGCCGGAAAAGCATTAAACCGGCGTTTGCTTCCCTCACCATCGGCTCCGGTGCCGTCGCCCTGTATATGCGGCGGCTGGAAAAGAATGACGACAAGCCGCGATTGGTGCATGGCGCATGGCAGGCCAACACCACCCATTCCGATCTCTGTCATGGGGGCATGAAAGGCAGCAGCACCGGCGGCAGCACCACACTCATGGCGACCAATTCCGAAGAACTGTTGCATCGAGGGGTGGAAACCGCCCAGCTGACCTGGGAAATCTTTTCAAGAAAAGCGGGATGGCAGGCCGGAGATGTAGACCGGTTCTTCTGTCATCAGGTGGGTTCGGCCCATGCCAAACTGCTGTTCGAGAGACTTGGCCTGAATGCGGAGAAAAATTTCGAGACCCTCGATATTCTCGGCAACGTGGGGTCGGTTTCGGCCCCCATCACCATGGCTATGGCGATGGAACAGGGCGCGTTCAGGGCAGGGCAGAAGGGCGCACTGCTCGGGATAGGCAGCGGTATCAACTGCATGATGTTGGGAGTGGAGTGGTGATCATGGATGGATTGGTGGATCCCGGCCAGGGACGGATATTGCTCGCGCTGGCGCGACAAACCCTGGAGAACAGATTGACGGGCGGCGCATTGCCGCCGGAACCGGACGATCCGGTCTTTCGCAGCAAGGTGGCGACCTTCGTCACCCTGAAAATTTCCGGACAACTCCGGGGCTGCATCGGCAATCTCACTCCTGTCGGTACACTGTGGGAGGGAATTCGCGAAAATGCCCTGAACGCTGCCTTTCATGACCAGCGTTTCCCTTCCCTGAGAGCGGCGGAGCTGGCGCGCGTGCATATCGATATTTCCATTCTCTCCTCCCCGCAACCTCTGGATTACAGGGACGCCGACGAGCTGCTGACCAAACTCCGTCCGGGAACGGACGGCGTGATCCTTCGCGACGGCTGGCGCAGCGCCACCTTTTTGCCGCAGGTCTGGGACCAGCTCCCGCAGCCCGATCGGTTTCTCGACCATCTTTGCCGCAAGGCCGGTTTGCCAGAACGGGCCTGGCGGGAGAAAAGACTCGCGATAGAAACCTATCAGGTCCAATGTCTTGCCGAGGAAATACTATGAAGGAAGTGGTTCTTGCCGTTCCGTTGGTGCATGAGCTGGAAGATATTTACCGGCAGCTCCAGCTGGAATATGAGCGGGTGGCGGGGGAGTTGGTTTTTTCCTGCTCCGGTTGTCCGGACAACTGCTGCGATTCTTTTTTTCTTCACCATACCTATGCGGAGTGGGCGTATCTCTGGATAGGTTTCAGACAACTTGATCCAGCCCGGCAGGACGAGCTCACTGCCCGGTCGCGGAGCTGGCTTGCGCAGTGCGAAAAGGCCCGGCTGGACGGGGAGCGGCCGCAGGTGATGTGTCCGCTGAACGAGAACGGGCTCTGCGTTCTCTATCATCATCGCCTGCTCGTCTGCAGAACCCACGGAGTTCCGGCGTCTATGACCAGGCCGGACGGACAGACCCTGCATTTCCCGGGATGTTTCAGGTGCCAGGAGCTGGTTGACGGCAGGTCCGGGGCGGGGCCCGTTCCCCGGGTGGAACGCACGCCGCTCCTGCGGCAACTCGCTTTGCTGGAAAGCCGGCTGCTGGAGAACAAGCGCCACCTCGTGCCGAAGGTCAGGCTCACCATCGCCGAGATGCTCGTGGGGGGGCCGCCGACAATACCGGGTGGAGAAAAAAAATGCGTCTGAATATAACGAAAAAGCAGCCCAATTCGAAAATGTGTTTCGTCTGCGGGCTGGATAACGGTTTTGGCCTGAAGAGCAGGTTTTTCGAACTCGAGGATGGCCGGCTCATGGCCATCTTCCGCCCGCTGCCCGAACACCAGGGATATCCCGGACGTCTCCATGGCGGGATAGCGGCCACGATTCTCGATGAAACCATCGGCCGGGCAATAATGCTCAGGTATTCCGATAATATCTGGGGGGTGACTGTCGATTTTTCGATGAAGCTCAGAAAACCCGTGCCGATCGGTGAGGAAATCAGGGTGCTGGCCAGGATAGTTGCCGAAGGCAAGAGGTCCTTCCAGGGCGAGGGGGAGATTCTCCTCGCCGATGGTCAGGTGGCGGTTGAGGGCAAAGGGAAATATCTCAAGATGGACATCGAAAAGATTGCCGATTTTGATCACCAGGGCGACGAATGGCGGGTGGTACCCCTGCCGGATGATCCTCCTTTCATAGAACTCTAAGGAGGGGGGCCGTCATACCTTGAAGCGGATATTGAGAATATCGCCATCCGCGACAATGTACTCCTTGCCCTGCAGGTACATCTTGCCGGCCTTTTTCAGCTCGGCTTCGCTGCCGTATTCCAGCAGTTCCTCGTACTTGATGACCTCGGCCCGGATGAAACCGCGCTGCAGGTCGGAGTGGATCACCCCCGCCGCCACCGGCGCCGGGGAATCCCTCCGGACCAGCCACTGTCTGACCTCATCTTTGCCGACGGTAAAGAAGGAAATAAGGCCAAGCGCCTTTAAACAGAGCTTTGTCATAATGCCCAAAGCCGGTTCATCGATGCCGAGGTCGTGGAGAAATTCGATCCTCTCCTCCTCGGAATCGAGGAGGACGATCTCCGATTCGACCTGGGCGGACACGAGCATCGCCTCCATTTTGTCTCGCCGGCACTGCTCGGCCGTTTTTTCCAGAAGGGCAGTGTCGCCCAGCTGGTCCTCCGAGACATTGAAGGCCTGGATAAGCTCTTTTCTGGTGATAAAGGGATAACTGCGGACGAGAAACTCCTCTTCTTCGCTCAATTCCATGAGCCGCAGGGGCTTTTCTTCTTCCAGATGAGCCTGCATTTTCCGCATCAGCTCAAGTTCCTTCAGCTGTTTGTCATCCTTGATTTTTTTTAAGCCTGCTTCGATGCGTTCGATACGTTTTTCCACAAAGATCTGATCGTGCATGATCAACTCGCCACCCACCATCACCGCATCCCTGACCGGATCGACGGACCCTGCGGCGTGATAGACAGACTCATCGTCAAAGGCCCGAATAACGTGGCAAAGGGCGTCGACATCGGCAATTTCCTTGAAGATATCCCCCTTGGCAATGCTTTCCTGTTCCATTTTCGGCAGCAGCACCAGATCGACACGGGCCCGTACCGCCTTGTTCGGACTGTACATGGCCACCAGTTTGTCGAAACGCGGGTCGCGTATTTCGGCGGTACCGGGAATCGGCTTTGCCGGGCCGGCCTGCTCACGCAGCTCGCTCCCGGTCAAAACCTGGAACAGGGTTTTTTTGCCTGTCTGGGGCAGGCCAATAATGCCGACTTTCATGGTATCTCTTTCACCTTATGGGGAGAGAAAATTACTCCGGCCGGTACTGTGTAAAATAAAAACTCAACTCTCCGGCCGGTGCCTGATTCATTTATTGTTTGCCTGACTGATACCACAGGATGAAGGTTTCGAGCAAGTTAATACCCAATGTATAATGATAATTGGTAAACCATTCCCTTTATGATAGAGTGGGTAATCCGAGTCGATAATCGAAAAAAAACAGGAGCTCAGCGGCAACAAAATGGTAGAAAAGACTCTATCGCAGGAAATCGGGATCAAGGTGATCGGCGTAATCCATTCCTGCTTCCCCGAGAAATTCGGCATTCCCCGGCAACCGGGCATGGTCCCGGCGGCGACGGCCCGCCTTGAACTGTTGCCGCCCTTCAACCGGCAGGAAATGGTCCGCGGGCTCGATCAGTTTTCCCATGTCTGGATTCATTTTGTCTTCCATCGGACCGTGGCGGAAGGCTGGAAGCCGACCGTCAGGCCGCCGTGGCTGGGAGGGCAGAAGCGGGTGGGCGTCTTTGCCAGTCGCAGTCCGCATCGCCCCAATCATCTGGGGTTGTCGGCGGTGCGGCTTGAGGCGGTTGTCCATGAAGGCGGGACGACCTGGCTGGAACTGTCCGGGGTCGATTTTCTCGATCAAACTCCGGTCGTCGATATCAAACCATACATTCCCTACAGCGATTGCATCGCATCGGCGTGCGGCGGTTATGCCCACGGCAATCTGGTTGATCGCCCGGTCGTCTTCAACGCTGAACCTTCAGCTTTCTGCAGCGGGTATCAGGACGAAACGGGCAGAAATATCAGGCAGTTGATCGAGGAGATGATTCGTCACGATCCGCGCCCGGCCAGCCAGAAGGGCAATCGAGACCGGTTCGGCATGCTGCTCTGGGACGTGAATGTTCGCTGGTGTGTTGAGGACAACCTTTTCCGGGTGGAGGATTGCCGGAAAGTATCCGATGCATCGGCTTGCCGATAGACAGTCCCGCGAGCATTCGTTGCAGAAAATTTCTCCCGGCCGGATGGAACAATCACGGGGGGGAGAAACCTTTGATGAGGGTTTTTACCCTCTTGCCGATAACATACTGTTTGGTTTTGATGTCGTAATCGAGGCTGCCTCCGTCGATTTCAGCACCCTCGCTCTTGAGAACGGTCTTGCCGGGGCAGCTGATGGTGCGCTGTACGCTGTTGTATTGAAGCAGATCGGTATAAAGGAATTGTTTGTCTACGGTCTTATTGATCACCACCTCACCGGTCAGGGTCAGGGTCTTGCTGGCCAGACTGAACTCGCCGCTTTTGGCGAGAATGCGGGTGATATTTTCGTTGTCGTCATAAACATCGGCATCGACGGTTTCCATGATGAGGATATCGTTGTTCTCGTTGTCGGTATGGGCCTGTTCGGCACGGATCAGGGCGGTCGTTTTGCCCTTCTCGTTTTGCAGGATCTTCACCGTCTGCATGGTAAAATTGTGGGTGTCGGTCGGCGCTTTGTTCAGGTCGGGATCAAAGCCGCCGCGCGGGGTGAGGAAGTTGCCGACCGGAACGCTCCACAGCGGGAAGGTGACGATGCCGAGCAGCGGGATAAGCCAGATTGAATTGCGGTGAAATCTCATGCGGTGAAATCTCATCTGATCCGATATTTCTGGAGCAGTTCCGCAACCAGGTTCTTCGCTTCGAGGATAAGGTCGCAGGCATCGCGCACGGCTCCCGCGCCTCCCGCCCGTTCGGTGACAAAATGGGCGGTCTCCTTCACTTCCCGGACGCCGTTGGCCGGGGAGACGGCAAGTCCAACCTGCTCAAGCAGCACCAGGTCAAGCCAGTCATCCCCCATATAGGCTACTTCAACCGGTTTCAGTCCGGAGGCTTTTATGATTTCCTTAAACGCCTCGTGCTTATTGGCCATCCCCTGGTAAACATAGCGCATTCCCAGTTCACCGGCCCGCCTGGCGACGACTTCCGACCTTCTCGCGGTGATTATGCCGACATCGATTCCGGCTTCGTGCAGGAGCCGTATCCCGAAACCATCCTGGGTGTTGAAGGACTTGCTTTCTTCGGAACTGGTGCCGTAGAGGAGGTTGCCGTTGGTCAGTACCCCGTCGACATCAAGCAGGAGAAGGCGGATTTCTTTGGCTCGGGCGAGAGCACGCTGCCGATACGGATCTTCCCGCCGGCACCCGCGTTCTCTTGCCATGGTCCGATAGCCCTCCATAACTTCACAATCGGAAGGATACCCATTGGGGGAATACGAACAGTGGTCCGCCATGGTCAGCTGACTGACTCCCGAATCCGCAGGATCTGCCGCAGCAGCTCCTCTATCTGATCGAGGGGAATCGAGTTCGGTCCGTCGCAGAGGGCTTTTTCCGGGTCGGGATGGATTTCCATGAACAGTCCGTCTATGCCGACCGCAACTGCCGCCCGGGCAAGCGGCGCGATAAATTCCCGCTGTCCGCCGGATGAACCGCCTGCCCCGCCGGGCAGTTGAACGGAGTGGGTGGCGTCAAAAATCACCGGGCAGCCGAAAGAGCGCATGATCGGCAAAGAGCGCATGTCGACCACGAGATTGTTGTAGCCAAAGCTTGCTCCCCGCTCGACCAGCATCATTTTCTTGCCGCCCGCCCCGCGTACTTTCGCCACAACATTCTTCATATCCCAGGGCGAGACAAACTGGCCCTTTTTGACATTCACCGTTTTGCCGGTGCGGGCGGCGGCGGTGAGGAGGTCGGTCTGACGGCAGAGGAATGCTGGAATTTGAATAATATCGAGAATTTCTGCGGCTGCGTCGACCTGGGTCACATCATGGATATCGGAAATAACCGGCACCTGTAATTCCCGGCGGATTTTGCCGAGTGTGGCAAGGCCGTCGGTCAGACCTGGACCGCGATAGGAGTTAAGCGAGGTTCGATTGGCCTTGTCGAAGGAGGCCTTGAACACATAGCTGATGCCGAGGCGACCGCAGATTTCCTGCATGGTCCCGGCAACCGTCCGGGCCAGTTCTTCCGATTCGAGGGCGCAGGGGCCGCCGATCAGCAGCAGGGGCTGGCCGGAGCCCACGACCATCGGCGGACCGGACGGGGTGTCGATGGTTACGGAGATCGAAACCATCTGTTCTACCCCTTTTGCTTATAGGTGAGTGCCGCACTGATGAAATCCCTGAACAGCGGATGCGGTTTCATCGGTTTGGATTTGAACTCCGGGTGGAACTGGCAGCCGAGGAACCAGGGATGGTCTTTGAGTTCGATGATTTCGACGAGGTTGTTGTCCGGTGAAGTACCCGAGATGAGCATGCCGCCCTGTTCGAGCGGCTGGCGGTAGTCGTTGTTGAACTCATACCGGTGCCGGTGGCGTTCGGATATTTCCTGGATGCCATAGGCCCGATAGGCGTTGGAATCTTCTTTCAGCACGCACGGATAGGCTCCCAGCCTCAAGGTGCCGCCCAAATCGGAGGTCTCGTCGCGAACCTGAACCTGATTGTTGCGGTAATCAAACCATTCCTTGATTAGATAGATGACCGGATCGGGAGTCGTTTCGTCAAGCTCGGTGGAGTTGGCCCTGGGGAGATCGAGGACCGCCCGGGCAAACTCGACAACCGCCAGCTGCATGCCCAGGCAGATCCCGAAAAACGGGATATTGTTTTTCCGGGCGTAGTGGATGGCCTTGATCTTGCCTTCGACCCCGCGCTTGCCGAAACCGCCGGGAACCAGGATTCCGGCGCACCCCTGCAGAAGGTTCGCGACGTTTTTCGATTCCAGGTCTTCGGCACTGATATATTCGAGATTTACCTTGGTGCCGTTGGCCAGCCCGCCATGGACCAAGGCTTCGTGGAGGCTCTTGTACGATTCGGTCAGATCGACATATTTGCCGGTGATCGCAATGGTCACCTCGTTGCGCGGATTGCGGATGGTGTGAACCAGATCCTCCCACGGCTTGATGTTCGGCTGGCCGGTCCAGATGTTGAGCAGTTCGAGGATCTTGGCGTCAAGACCTTCCCGGTAGAGATGGAGGGGCAGTTCGTAGATGGTTTCAACATCGATGGCGGTGATGACCGCATCCTGCGGAACGTTGCAAAAGAGGCTGATCTTGCTCTTTAAGCTGCTGTCCAGCGGAACCTCGGTGCGGCAGACGAGAATGTCGGGCTGGATGCCGTCCGCCCGCAGTTCACGGACGGAGTGCTGGGTCGGTTTGGTTTTCACCTCGCCCGCGGTTTTGATGTACGGCACCAGGGTCAGATGGATAAAAAGAGTGTACTCCCGGCCGAGATCGCTGCGCAGCTGGCGGATCGCCTCGATGAACGGCAGCCCTTCGATATCGCCGACGGTTCCGCCAATTTCGATGATCGCCACATCGGCGCTGCCGTCAAGCTGCAGGATGGCGGCCTTGATCTCATCGGTGATATGGGGGATCACCTGCACCGTCCCGCCGAGGTATTCGCCGCGCCGCTCTTTGGTAATGACGGAGTAGTAGATGCGGCCCGATGTGTAATTATTTTTCTGGGCCATGACGGCACTGGTGTACCGTTCGTAATGGCCCATGTCGAGATCGGTTTCGGCCCCGTCGTCGGTGACGTACACTTCACCGTGCTGGAAGGGGTTCATGGTGCCCGGATCGACGTTGATATAAGGGTCGAGTTTCTGGAAGGTTACGGTCAGTCCCCTGCTTTCGAGAAGGGCGCCGATGGCTGCGGAGGCAAGCCCTTTTCCCAGAGAGGAGAGCACGCCGCCGGTGACAAAAATAAACTTGGTCCGTTTGGTATTATTTGGCTTTTTCATGGTGGCCACTATAGCAATGGAACCCGCTTTTTGAAACAGAAAAGTTCTTGGCGTCGTGAAAATTCGGGGAGAACGGCAGGCTCTCGCTATCCTTTTGTTGGAGCAGTGAGCCGGGCCGGGACGGCAACAGCCGGAGCCGTCTATTTTCCGTTCAAGATGTCTTCCACCTGCTTGCCGTCCACTTCTGCGCGGAAAATAGCTTCAAGCAGCGACGCCACCTGCTCGCCGTGTTCTTCACTGAGGAGAAAGCCGGGCAGTGGTCGGGCGGTCAAGGTTCGCAGTCGGGCTTGGATGGAGATGGTCGGTGGGAGATGGTCGGCGATCTCGCGGAACGTGCGGATATCAAGGAGCGCAGGGAGAACATCAAGCATGTTTCCCCAGTATTCCTTCTGGCCGAGGTGCTCGACCAGCTGTGATACCGCCGTCGCCGCCTCGAAATAATAATCGGACACCACGGCCGGCCGGGCGGGCGAACATCTTTGGGTCGAGGCGAAGAGCCGGCAGCCGAACGGCCGGACGGGATAGATCCGGCAGAGATTTTGCAGGAGGAAGGGGCAGGGCGAAGGGGAGTGGGGGAGGTCGGGATCGGTATCCCGCCCTTCGAGACAAGCCAGGGCGAAATCATTGGTGGTCATCTGCGCCGGCCGATGGTTCCGGCCCTGGGCGAGAACACCTGCAAACCAGCGGGACAGGTCTTCGGCCAGCACAAAGCGGAGGATCTCTTCTCCCTCCAGGGCCGTAATGGTCACGTTTTGCGTACAGCAGCAACTGCATGCCGGACCGCAGGCGGCGGGCAATTTGTGATTCCAGCCGGCGAAGGTCTCGTATATGGTATGCAATACTTTTAATTTCATCCAGTAATGTCCGGTTAAGTACTTGCATACAGGTTATTGGTTGAATTGTTGTC
>CAYTVF010000050.1:0-21387 GCA_964441345.1 uncultured Desulfopila sp.
CTCAATCCCCTCCCGTCAAGGGAGGGGAGGCTAAAACCAATCGGACAAAGTGCATGCTATTGAAATAAACTGAATTGATACTTTTCGTTCAGATATCGGCACGCCACCCTGTCGGAGAGGACTTTTTCGCAACGGATGCCGATTTTGGAAGCAGTCTCAATGAATTTTTGTGTATATTTCGTCGTCACTGCATACTCTATGCAGATCCCAACACTCAGGTGATAGCAGTTTTATCGCCCCTGTAAGCACACTATAAACAATCTTATCTTTTGCAATCTCAGCATGAATGATCTGACCATCGTTATTCCCGCCTACAACGAAGAACAGGCGCTCCGCTCCTTTCTGCCGGAACTCATCAATTATTGCCGGACCAAAGGATGCAAGCTCATTATCGTCAACGACGGCTCCAGGGATAACACCCGTGAATTGTTAACCCAGCACGGGGATCCGGCCTTCTTTACCCCGATCCATCACAAGGTCAATCGAGGCTACGGCGGCGCGATAAAGACCGGGATCAACGCAACCGAAACCCCCTTTGTCATAACGATTGACGCGGACGGCCAGCACCGCCTGGAGGATGTCACCGCGTTGTATGAGGTGCTGTGCAGAAACGATGCGGATATGGTGGTTGGCAGCAGAAAAAAACATAAGGAAAGTCTGTACAGAAAGACCGGCAAATTCCTGATCCGGTTTATTGCCAACCGTCTCATGCCCATCCATGTTCACGATCTGAACTCAGGCATGAAGATTTATCGTACCAGCCTGGTCCGGCAGTACATGCAGCTCTGTCCCGATAACATGGCGCTCAGCGACATCATCACCCTGGTTTTTATCAACCAGCGCCATCTGATTCTGGAACATCCCATTACCGTCGATCCCCGCACAACCGGCGAATCGACCATCAGTTTCAAAACGGCTTTCGACACCGTCCTGGAGATTCTGCACATTGTCATAATGTTCAACCCGATGCGGGTTTTTTTGCCGCCGGCCCTCTTTTTCTTTATGTTCAGTGCGTTATGGGGAACGCCTATTCTCCTGCGGGGCGAAGGGGTCTCGGTCGGCACGGAATTGCTCTTTGTTACCGGGCTGATCTGCTTCTTCCTCGGACTGATCGCCGAACAGCTGGCTCTGATCAGAAAAAGCCTGGGTCTGTCCATCAGGAAGAACTCGCCTGCAGACAGTTGACATACTCCCCGTATGTTGTGAAGGGAAAGGACGTATGCAGGGCGGCGAGCCTGCTGAGCACCTTGGCCCGGCCTATATACATCAGCATATTCAGGTGCTTTTTCTCCCCGAGATCCGGATGCATGAATCTTTCCTGCCCGGTATCGATATCGTATGGATGAAAATAGGTGCCTACCGGCTGGCCTCTCCCGATCTTCCGGCCGATTGCCCATCTGGTGAGGAAAAACGGCAGCACCCGAAAATAGACCCCGCCGGCGATGGGCACCGTCAGGCCGGGCAGTCCATGCAAAGTGATCGGCAGCTCCCACAGGGTTTTCGTCACCTTCCGGGCATCCTGCCCGAATGTCGGCCAGCCATAGAGGGGACTTTTCGCCGGCAACACTGAACTTGAATAGGTGAAGCCGAGATCCGCCAGGATTTCATGAGCCCAGGCCGTCCGTTCCGTCAGGGAAAAGGTCGGTGCTCTGAACCCGTAGATTCCCGTGCCTCCCGCCTCCCGCAAAGCCAGCAGGTTGGCCTCCATATCTTCCCGGAATTGTTGCGGCGAGAGCTTATCCAGCTGCAGATGCATATCGCCGTGGCAAGCCAGCTCATGGCCGGCGGCAACAATTTCCCGAATCAACTGGGGGTACCTTCGGGCCACTCTGCCGACCACGAAAAACGTGGCCTTCACCCCCCATCGCTTGAACCGGTCGAGATAGAGTCTGGTGTTCTCGGGAACACCCTCGCGATACCTATCGCCATCCTTGACCCAGTCGCGAACATCTTCCAAGTCAACACTGAGAAGAAGAGAACTCACCGGTTTGCCTCCTGCCGCATGATCGCGGCTCCGTCCCTAATACAAATGTTTATGGCCTCGGCGGCTTCAGCGGCGGAACCTCAAGGGCGAGGGGTTGCAGTCTGGCGGTACACGCCACCACCTCTTTCCGCCGGCGGGCCTCATCCCAGGCCATGGAGTCCGCCAGCTCACCCAGTGGCGCCTGCGGCCCGCTTTCCCAAATGGTCGAGCGACGCAGCACAAGGTCGTCAAGGTGGCAGGCGGTGTTGTCCAACTGCCTGGCCAGATCAATCTGTCGGGCCTCGCTGCCGCCTTGCGGATAGACAATTCCGGTCTGAATCGGCAGGGTTGCCAGTGCAGCGAACATGGCTGGGTTTTTCCTGCCGATCATGCCCCAGATCTTTTCCGCCACCAGCCGGGCGGTGGTGAACTTGATGCCACCGACACTGTAAAGCCCTTCGGGACCGCCGGCAGCGCCGTGATCGATGATCACCTCCCGTTTGGTGAGATTGCTGGTTCCCACTTCGGTTGCCGGCAGCAGGCCGGCGAAGACCCGGCTTACCTCATCGAGCTTAAGGCCTGCTCCCGGTATCGCCCGGTTCAGCTCGCCGATAAACTGTTCGAGCTGGTTCCCAGTCGGCATGGGCCGATCCGGCCCGCGCAGCCACGGCTCATGGCCGCAGCCGGCAAATATCCGGCCCTTCCACGGCGTGACGAAATAGAGCCTGCTGCCCGGAGTCCTGGCCTGCACCGCCAGGGCATGATCGGACAGGGCCGGCCGGTTGAAGGCGACATTCCAGGCGAGCGACGGTTTGAACAACTCTTCCCGGTCACCGAGAATTCCGGCAATGATCTTCCGGCTCCACGGGCCGGCGCTGTTGATCACGGTCGTTGCCCGGTATTCATGCAGCTCCCCGCTCTCCCGGTCGAGGGCCATAACCCCCTTCATCCTGCCGTGGGCGTCGGTCTGCAGAGCCCGCACCGGCGAATAATTCTGTGCCGTGGTTCCGGTTTCCGTGGCAAGCCTGAGCAGCTCCATCACCAGCAGCTGGGAGTTGGGCATCGCGGCATCGTACCATACGGCGCTGCCCTTCAGCCCTTCGGTATCTATGAGCGGGAAAATGGACTTGCTTTCGGCGACGCCGACGATTCGGCCGCTCGGCAGCCGGTGGTCGTTTGCCAGCCCGTCGTTGCGGTCGAGCGACAGCAGATGGTTGGCCAAGAGGGCCAGACGGAAAACCAGCGGCCTCTTCATGCCCTTGCCGTAGAGCGGCATCAGGCAGGGGAGTGGCTGTACCTGCCGGGGAAAATGTCTGAGAAACCAGCTCCTCTCCCGAACCGACTCCTTGAAGCGGTGCAGATCGAGGGATTGCAGGTATCTGAGGCCGCCATGGATAATTTTCAGGCTGTTGAAACTGGTATATTCGCCGAAATCGCCTTTTTCCAAAAGAAGCGATTTCAGCCCGCGGCGTCCTGCTTCAAGGGCCAGGGTTATGCCGTAGATCCCCCCGCCGATAACTATTACATCATATTCTCCGGCGGCAACCTGCCGGGGATTTCGTGCCATGTTCATCATTCCTGGACATCCTGTTCAAGCAGTGTTCATTGGTAAAATACAAAATAGACTTCAGCTATTTTTTCAGCTAGGAAATATATCCCTGCTCCCGGTACCACCGGGCCGTACGGCTCAAGCCCTCGCGCAGATCGACCCGTGGGGCATAACCGAGCAGCCGCTTGGCTTTGGCGATGGAGAATGCCCGGTCTTTTGCAAAAAATTCGACCCGCCGCGGATAAATCGGGGGACTGACGCCCAGCACCTTGCAGATCCGGTCGCAGACGACCGAAGCCCAGAACACCGGCAGATAGGGGATTGCCAGTTTCGGCCGCGGCTTACCGAGGACCCGGGCGATCTCGTCCACCAGTTCGCGAAGAGTCGTATAGCGTTCGCCGCCAAGGGTAAAGACTTCGCCGATGGCCTCGGGCCGTGTCCCGCAGAGGATGATCCCGTCGATCAGGTCGTCGATATAAGTCATATGGTAGAGAACCTTGCCGGAACCGATCATGACAAAGAGTCCTTTGCCGATGGAACGAAAGAGTTTTAAAAACCTGGTATCGCCGGGGCCGTATATGCCCACCGGGCGAAATACCGTGCCCGGCAACCCCCGGGATGAAAAAAACTCCCTCGCCAGGAGTTCCCCTTCCTTTTTCGACTCCTGATAATGATCGCCCGGATTGAAGCGATATTCCTCGTCGGCCGGCGGATCGTCTATCCCGCCCTGGACCCCGACGGTCGAGCAATGGATGAACCGTTGCACTTTTTTTGCCAGCGCCGCTTCGAGGAGATTGCGGGTTGCCTCGACATTCACCTGACGAAAGGCATCGGTGGTGGCATGCTCGGTGCGGTAGGCGGCGGCAATATGATAAACCTTGTCGAAATTGCCGAATTCCCGCTGCACAGCCTGCGGATCGCAGATATCGACCAGTCTGCAGTCTACCCCCAGCTCCTGCAATTCGGCGATCCTGCTGGTCGGCCTGACGAATGCCACCACCCGATGGCCGTCGCGCACCAGCCTCCGGCATAAAGCAGTCCCGGTGAAACCGGTGGCGCCGGTTACCAAAATATTTTCCATAGTTATTATCCTTCCAGCCATTTTCTGGCCCAGGCCTGAAACATGATCAGCGACCAGAGCTGATGGCTGTGATTTTCTCTGCCATGCAGGTGTTCGTTCTTCATCGTGTCAATCGCCCGCCAATCGAAGAGTCCCTGTTCCCTGATCGGTTTCTCGGCCAGTAAATCTTCCATCAGCGGCCGCAGGGTGGTGGTCAGCCAGTGCTTGATCGGAATGCTGAAACCCTCCTTGGGCCGATACACACACGGTGCCGGAATGTGCCTGGCCGCCACTTTTTTCAACAGCACTTTGGTCGTATTCCCGGCAACCTTCAGCTCGGGAGGGATGGCAAAGGCCAGGGCCACCAGCTCGGGATCGAGATAAGGCACCCGACTCTCCAGGGAAACCGCCATCGACATCCGGTCGACCTTGGTGAGAATATTGTCGCAGAGGTAGCTCTTGACATCGACATACAGACACCTGGTCAACGGGTCGCGATTACCGGCCTGCGCGAACAGCCGGCCGATATGAGCGTCGACCGGGGTGACCAGCTGCCGGGCGGCGTCAGGGGTGAAAAGCCGGGCCAGCCGAGCCTCTCCGGCGAAGATGCGCCACCGGCAATGGGCGAGATGGGGGGGCAGACCCACCCCTTCGACAAACCGCCGGGCTTTATTGATGAGTCCTTTTTTGGCCGCCTGCGGTTTCAACGCGGAAATCAGCGGTTCAATCAACCCCTTGCGTATAATTCGCGGCACTCCGGCATATTGCGCCGCCTTCTGATTAGCCACATAGGTTTCGTAGCCGCCGAACAGCTCGTCACCGCCATCGCCGCTGAGCGACACGGTCACATGCCGGCGGGCCAGAGCGGAGACCAGATAGGTGGGAAAGATGGAGAAGTCGCCGATCGGATCGTCCATGAAGTGGAGCAGATGGTGGAAAAGCTCCAGGATATCCGGTTTAAGGACCTCGTCTTTATGATCGACGCCGAGGTGATCCGCCACCTGCCGGGCCCAGTGCAGTTCGTTGTAGGACGGATCGTCAAAGCCGATGCTGAAGGTCTGCGCCCGGCCCATGGCGGCAACCACCAGGGAGGAGTCAACCCCGCCGGATAAAAATGCCCCGAGGGGAACGTCGCTGACCAGTTGCCTGACCACGCAGGCGCGGAGCAGATCATCGACCTTCTCCTCCCATTCCGCGGGACTGTGTGAAGAACCGTCCGGCAGCGGAATATCCCAGTACGGGCGGGGTTGCAGGGCAGGCGAGGCCAGATCGATTGCCAGAATGTGGGCGGGCTGCAGTTTCCTTATATCCTGCAGCAGGGTCATGGGGCCGGGCACATACTCCCAGGCCAGAAACTGGCCGAGGGCATCGACGTTCAGCGCCTTTTTTACCAGCCCCGAGGCAAGCAGGACCTTGATCTCCGAGCCGAATACCAGATGTTTGCCGTCACAGGCATAGTAAAGGGGCTTGATGCCGACATGATCCCTGACCAGCAGCAGTTTCTTCCTGGCGGTATCATGGAGGGCAATGGCAAACATGCCGTTGAGGCGGACGGGAAAGTCTTCGCCATATTCCTCATAACCATGGACGATGACCTCGGTGTCCGAATTGGTCAAAAAGGTGTGGCCGCACGACTCCAGCTCCCGCCGCAATTCCCGGTAATTATAAATCTCCCCGTTAAAAACGCAGAGAATCGATTTGTCTTCATTGAAGATCGGCTGACTGCCGCCCGCCAGATCGATAATGGAGAGCCGGCGCATCCCGAGCGCCACCCCGTTTCTGATATCGGTACCCTCGCTGTCCGGGCCGCGGTGCACCATGGCCTCGCACATCGCCCGCAGCCGGACCATCTCGGGCTGCGGGGCATCGGCAAAAGCCACTATTCCGGCAATACCACACATAATTGTATAATAATTGTTTCGTCTTTAAATGAATTGGTCCAGCAAGGAGTTCGCCGCGGTCATACCCGTGCGCTGTGGTCGAGATGGGTAAAAAGATTCTTCATTTTACCGGTATAGATCTCCCGCGAGTATTTTTCCCCATACAGTTCTTTGGCATTTTTCGCCCTTTCTTTTCCCAGTCCATCGGTTGCGGCAGCGAGACCCCGGGCAAAATCCTCAGGGTTCGGTGCGACCAGGATAGCGACATCGTCGTTTAGCACCTGGGTATGGGAATAGATACGGGTGGCCACCAGGGGGATGCCGCTGGCCAGCTGCTCATAGACCTTGAGCGGGGTATTGGTGCCGTTGGCCCTTGGCGAAACCAGAACTTTCGCCTGCGAACAGTAGAATTTCGCCTTGGCCTGGCTGACCTGGCCGGTAAAAATACAATGCTCGTCAATGGCCTGGTTGCGGGCGACCTGGCGATACTTTTCAACCTGGCCGCTGTTTCCGCCGGCTATGAGAAGCTTATATTCGGGGTGGTTGGCATGAAAGATGCGAAAAGCCTCAATCAGGATGTCGATTCCCTGATATGGCTCCAAGGTGCCGGCGTAAACGATAGAGTGCACATTGGCGGGCAGGTTGACGTCCTGCGGTTCGGAGCCGACACCAGCCCCGGCCTGTTCGCCTGCCAGTTGAATCGGATCGAAAATCGAGTTTTCGATGAGGAAATGTTTGTCCGGGTTATTCAGCAGGCGATTCACATAGTCGGCCAGGTCAGGGCAAATGGTAATAATGGCATCAGCCTTTTTCAGGCAGGAATCCTCAAGCATCTTGAAAATCCCGATCAACAGCCTGGAGGTGGTAAACTGGAAATTGGTCAGCTGCTGGGGCAGGCTCGAATGCATATCGTAGATCAGCTTGAAACGAAAAACCGGTTTGAGAAACCGGCAAAAGAAGACCGCTTCTTCGTGGGCGTGCACCACCTCATAATGGTTTTTCAACAGCAGCCTGATCGTATAGATTATCAGGAAAATATCAAGAAAAAGCTTCAGCGGAGATGGCCCCACCTTGACCTTGCCGAGCAGGGAAAACCTTGGGATTCTGATGATATTCACCCCGGGAATAACGACATCCTCCCCCTCGCCGTAGGTCAGCAGGTCGATGCCGAGCCCCAGCTGGGAGGTGATAAGCGCCCGGTAATACACGCTGAAGGGGGTCCCACGGGGGGAATAAAATGGCTCCGGGGCAATGGCCAAAACTTTCATACCGACTCTCTCCTGAATCATATATGCGCCTAAAAACACTTACAACCGTCAAGCAAACACAAATTGGCATTATTGGTGCGCTATGATACATCTGAGTCTCCGGATTCGCAACAGGAGACCATCGTCGTTCTCCTGGTATTTTACCCAATCTAACTGCAAGGAGGGCTTCTGCCCCATGATCTCCTTTGACGCCCACGTTCACATTCAGGAAAACGTCTCCATTGATCTCCTGCTCGACAGTGCCAGACATAACTTCTCCCAACAGCTGCACCGATCTTCCCCGGACCAGGCGGCGACATTTTTTCTTTTCCTCACCGAGGCGAAAAAGTACAACTTTTTTGCAGAATTGAAAAAAGCGGCCGATACAGGCCGGCACATCACTTCGGGGGGATGGCGGATCGCCGCCACGCCGGAGCCGGAGTCGCTGCTGCTGACCCGTGACGACTGGCCGAGGGGCCGGCTTTTTATATTTGCCGGCCGCCAGATTGTGACCGCCGAAAGGCTTGAGGTCCTCGCCCTGGCCACCACCGCGATGATCGCCGATGGGTTGGCGCTGCCCGAGACGGTCGGGGCGGTCAGGAAGGGTCAAGGACTGGCTGTGCTGCCATGGGGTGCGGGCAAGTGGCTTGGAAAAAGAGGGGAGATCGTCGACAGCTACCTGCAATCCGCCACGCCCGAGGGGTTTTTTTTTCTCGGCGACAATGGCGGTCGTCCGGTATTCTGGCCCACGCCCCGGCCCTTTTTGGCCGCGGAAAATCGGGGCATCCGGCTCCTCCCCGGCAGCGATCCCCTGCCGCTGGCCGGTGAAGAACTGCGGGTCGGCTCCTATGGCGGCTGGCTGCAAGGAGCGTGCTCCGACGATCATCCCTCTGCCGATATCAAGGCGCTGCTGACCGGGAAATCGACCAAGATCACGCCTTTTGGCAAGCGCCAGGGAATCTTGGATTTTTGCCGGAATCAGCTGGCATTGCGGCTGAAATGAAATGGGGGGCTGCCTTCGCCAGCCCCCCATTTTCTTCCGTAATACCCTTCTCCTTCAGCGCATCACACTTTTATCAATTGCACCATGGTGTCATAAAACGATACACTGCCTCCAACTTTATCGATCATGCAGGTGTTCTTCAGATAGGGATCGATCCACATCGCGGCATTAGCATGCACCCCGGCTTCCCGGCGGATATCCGCGGGAATGACCTTGCCGTCGATGGTCACATCCTCGGCCCCACCACTCCAATGGCCATGTCCCAAAGTAAAGGTAACGACTCCCGGCCTGATGGTCTCGGTGATCTGGACCTTGCCGATCATCGGCTTTTTTCGGCCTTTTCTCAATTCCCAGGCTCCATCGGGATTCGTGGCCGATACCACCTTGACAAGGTCGCCGGTCTTCACTCCCAAACGCGCTGCATCGACGGTATGCATGATGATACCGTTTTCCGGCAGCAGGTCGGTCAAATACGGCATGGTGATCGTCCGCGACTTGGTATGCCGGACATCGCGCTGGGTGATGAGATGGAGGGGATAGCCCTTGGCAAGTTCCTTGGTATCGTGGCCCATGGTGTCGGTAATCGGCACGAACCGGGCCAGGCCGTGGAAGGATTTGCCGGTGAAGGCATCCTTGCAGCCGGCGGTCTTCTCCTGATAGAGATTGATGAGTTTGCCGTATTTGTTGGCAACGTGGTCATCTTTGTAGGTTGACGACTGGCTGGCGAAGCGTCCGCCGCGATTGAGAACGGCAACCACCTTCGGCCAGGCCGCACCGGTAATGGCCTGCCAGCGCTCAAGGTCGCAGACGTTTTTCGGCAGATGGCGCCTGGAAAGTTTGAATAACTCGATTTCCGCAGGTGTTGCGTCGGCCACCGGATCCTTGCCGTCCAAAGCGATGTTGGCGACCATGCGGATATAAAAATCATCCGGCCGGGTGAAATCCTGGCCCGGCCCGAACCCGTCCTTGCCGAAGCCCTTCATCCCGAGTTTCTCCGCCAGGGCTAGCCAGAAGGTTTCATAGCTGATCGGCTGCTCCTCGCCAAAGACCTTGATCACCTCGTTTTGCGAAGCGATCACCGGCTGGCGGATCGGCTGAACCTTGACCGGCATATTCGGATGGGATCCCTGAAACTCCCAGCGCTCCAGAAAATGGAGATCGGGGATGATATAATCGGCATACATCGAGGTGGGGCCGATAAGGATATCGCTGGCGATGTACAGCGGCAGCTTGTCCAGGTCGAGCAGGGCGGCAATCTGGGTGTGGCCGGCGGGCAACGAATAGGTCGGAGCCCCCATGTACGAGAAGGCTACCTTGGCAGGATAGGGATAGGAATCGGCGATGGACGGCAGGATCTCCTCATAGACATCGGAGGACAGCGGCCACCAGTTGCGCTTGGCCGGGTAGGATTCCTTGCCCTGGAACAGGGTGGATTCCTCATATTTCATGCCATGGCGGATGACTGAGGTGCCGAAAACCTTCACTCCCTTCGGACCAATATCTTTAAATTTAAACGGTTGCTTGTCGGTGCTCTTGCTGGTGCCGTCGATATTATAGGTGGAGGCGGCGATCATGCCGCCCTTCCAGTCGAAATTGCCGATCAAGAGGTTCAGGTTCATGCAGGCGGAAATGTTGTAGAAGCCGTTGGTATGCTGGGCCGGACCGCGGTGGATATCGACGCAGGCCTTCTTGCCGTAACTGGTGAATTCCCCGGCCACCGCCTCGATGGTCGCGGCATCGATGCCGCAAAGCCCGGCATATTCGGCAATGGTCTTTTCCCGGCTGGTCGAAAGCATCAACTGCAGACTGCTTTTAACCTTCACCTCTTTGCCTTCACTGTCGGTCAGTGCGGTATCGGTGAACAGATCTCCGACCACGGCTTCCTTTTCATCATTTGGATCGAAAGCCACCGGCTTGCCGTCCTTCATAGTGACCAGGTACTCGAAATCAAACTCCTTGCCCTTATCGTCCTGGCGCTTTTCCGCCGCCTTCAAGCCTATTTCCTGGGCTCGCAGAAATTTGCCGGGCTTGCCGTCTTTATCGACTTTGATCAGCCAGGCGCCGTTGCTCCAGCTCAACTCTTTCGCGGCAGCAGCCGCCGCTTTATTGCAGCAGGAGAGAAACTTGCCGTCGAATTTCTTGTTCTCAAGAATCCAGCGGGTCATGCCCATGGCAAAGGCGGCGTCGGTTCCGGGGGCAATCGGCACCCATCGTTCCGCCTTTGAGGCCAATTTAGTGTAGCGGGGATCGACAACCGTCATCTTCAGTTTGCCGTCGGCCATCCGCTGGGTCATCCGCATGGCGCGGTTGGTCGGGCCATAGTTGCCGTCGAAGAGATTGGCGCCGATAAAGAGGATGTAGTCGCTGTTTTCCTGATCGGCCTGCCAGTAGAACTTCTGGCCGTCTTTGAAGGTGTTGCCGACATACTGCTCGCTCATCGCCTTGCAGGCGAAATAGAGCGAACCCTGACAGACCGTGGTATGGCCGTGGGTGTTGGCGGTACCGTAGGCACCGGTAAAGGCGGCGGCAAAGTTGGACCGGCCGCCCTTCTTGCGGCCCCAGAAATAGACGAACTGGTTGTTCTTAGGCCCGAAATCGGGGTGATCCGGATCGATCAGCGCACCAAGATTTTCGGCATGCTTCTTCTTGAACTCTTCGATCGCCTGGCCGCGCTCCTCGGGTTTTTTCTTGCGCAGGGCGGCGGTATCTTTCTCCATCTCCTCGAAGACCTTTTTATCCTTGAGGGCGTAGAGCTCTTTCAGCCCCGCGATCTGCCGGTTTTCCTCGCCGGGGACATGCTTGAAGAGGAGTCCGCCCCCGACGATCTCGTCGATGGCCTGGGCAAAGGGGATACTCTGCCATGCGCTTTCCCCCCTCTTGCCGGCCCGTTTCAACACCCTGGTAATCCGGTAGGGATCATAGGCCCCCTGATGCCCGGCCTGACCTTTCGGACACAGCCCGCCATCGACCATCACCGCCTTTTCCGGCGCCTCTTTCATATCGAGGTGAGGATGAAGGTTGAAAGGGTTATACGGGTTGCCGTCGATTTTGACCGCCACGCCGTCGATAATCTTGACCTTGATGCCGCAGCCGGTATTGCAGTTGAGGCAGGCGGAATAGAGGGTATTTTCCGCTTTCAGCAGTTCATATGCCTCGAATTCGGTGATCTCACCCGCTTCGACTCTGGCGATCAGCCCACGGGCGAAATCAAACTGCGAAGCGACCAGGGCGGTGCATCCGGCTATTGCCGTGGTTTTCAAGAAATCACGGCGGGTTACACCGGTGGGAGTATTATTTGTCATAAAGCACCTCCAGCTTTTCATTGGCAATATAGGAAACTCGCGGATCAGTTCGCTCTTCAGGTTTGAGGATTTGCACGGGGTTGGCTTTCTTGACCCGGGAAATAAGGCTCTCAGGGTCGTTTTCGTCGCCGAAATAACCGGCCCGGCCGATGCAGGTGGTGATGCACATCGGCAGTTGACCGGCCACCAGGCGATGCAGACAGAAGTGACATTTGCGGGCCTTGCCGACGGGCAACCCTTCTTTCGAGCGCGACCACTTCTTGCCGTATTCGAACGAGGGCATTACCTCGTATCTCTGCAGCGCCGGGGTTCCGGTGGAATGAAAGCTGCCGTCATCCATGGTGCGGGCATGGTAGGGACAGGCGTCGATGCACTTGCCGCAGCCGATGCACTTGGCATAATTGATATGGACGAGCCCCGCGCCGGAACCTTCGGTTTCCTTCCAGGTTGCACCATCTTTGCCCGGTACGGGGCAGGCATCGACACAGGGCGGCTCATCGCACTGCATGCACGGCCGGGGCAGAAAGGTCCGGGAAACCTTGGGAAAGGTCCCGCGCTCGTATTCATAGACAGGTCGGTAGTACATTTTCGGCGGCAGTTTGTTTTCCGATACACAGCCGACGGTGCAGGCATGGCAACCGACGCATTTACGCAGGTCGATGAGCATTGCCCAGCGCCGATCCCCCGCCGTTTTCTTCATCGCCCGTTCGAGGTCACTCTGCATGACCGTCAAGATATCTTCCTGGCTCATTGATTTTCCTCCCGTTCCATTGGTTGTTGGATTCCTGCAACTTTGGCCTGAGAACCTGTCATCCCCCTCACTGCTGTTCATTGCCACAGATTGCCACAGAGTAGCATTTTCCGTGCCATGCCGATCCCGGCTACGATTGTTACCAAGACGCAACAGTTTTTCCGGGTCGCTTAGAATAAATTATAAATATCGGTATGTTAAACACATTTCCAGAGCAAATGGGAGAATCGAGGAGATACCTGCCGAGAATACCGAAAAGAGTCCAGAAAAATAATGGCTTACTTCATATGCAGGATAGACCTGTGTTACGTGAAGGTAACATTCGACCAATCGAATCTCATCCCAGGATAGGCTAAACCGTGGTTAAAGGTCAAGTCGATGAACGTTAATTTTTTCCCACAGGGTCTTCCTGCTGATCCCGAGGATTTCCGCGGCCTTTGAGCGGTTGCCCTTGGTGAGCTGCACAATCCTGGCGATATGATTCTTTTCCGCTTCCGCCGTTACTTCCTGGAGCGTGGATAAGGAAGTCCTTTCCGAACGGGTCTTGCCGGCGATGTGCGACGGCAGGTCGGCGAGGCGGATGGTTTTATCGTTGGCCAGGGCGATGCATCGCTCCACCACATTGAGCAATTCCCGGACGTTGCCCGGGAATTGATAGTGCATCAGGGCATCGATTACCTCGGCAGAGAACGACACATTGGTGCCCATCCGGTCGTTGAATCGCCTGGCAAAGGCATCGATCAACAGCGGAATATCCTCCTTTCGCCTGCGTAGCGGCGGCAGGACTACCGGGATGACATTCAGCCGATAATAGAGGTCCTCGCGAAACCGGCATTTCTTAACTTCCTCCACCAGATCCTTGTTGGTGGCGGCGATGATCCGGACGTCGACTTTTTCCGAGCCGGTGGAGCCGAGCCGCTCGAAGGTCCGCTCCTCGAGAACGCGGAGAATCTTGGTCTGGGTAAGGAGCGGCAGATCGCCGATCTCGTCGAGGAAGATGGTGCCGCCGTCGGCGAGATCGAAACGGCCCGGTTTTCTTGCCCCGGCCCCGGTGAACGCGCCCTTTTCATAGCCGAACAGCTCGCTCTCGATCAACTCGGCGGGGAGCGCCGCGCAGTTGACGCGGATAATCGGTTTATCCTTCCTGGCACTGTGGTAATGGACGGTTGAAGCGATCAACTCCTTGCCCGTCCCCGATTCGCCGAGAATCAGGACGGTCGAGTCGGTCCTGCTCACCTTGCCGAGGAGGGCAAAGACCGCCTGCATCGCCTTGCTCTCGCCGATGATATTCGGGGCGCCGTAATATTTGCCGAGTTCTTTTTTCAACCGGATATTCTCCTCGGTGATCGACTGGACCTCCAGGGCCTTGGCGACGGTGACCAGCAGTTCGTCCAGGTCGAACGGCTTGGTGATATAATCGAAGGCCCCGGCCTGGATGGCCGAAACCGCGTCCTTGATGGTCCCGTAGGCGGTCATCATGATCACCGGAGTAAGCGGCGATTCGGTCAGGCTCTTCCGCAGGATATCGACTCCGCTTGCGCCCGGCAGCCGGATGTCGGTTATCACCAGGGAAAAATCGCCCTCGCCGATGGCCGCCAGGGCCTCATTGCCGTCGGCCACGGCAAGAACGATATAGCCTTCCGCCTTCAGGGCATCGGTCAGGGATATGCGCAGGATCTTTTCATCCTCGACGATCAGTATGCTTTTGCTCATGTTCCCTCCGGCAAAGAGATTGACACCTTGGTGCCGGCGCCTTCCCGGCTTTCCAGGTCGATATGGCCCCGGTATTTTTTCACCAGTTCATAGGTCATCCACATCCCGAGGCCGGTGCCTTCGCCGGCCTTCTTGGTGGAATAAAACAGATCGAAGACCTTATCCAGCCGGTCCTGGGGGATACCCGTGCCGGTATCGGTTATGGCGATTACAACCTGACCCTCATTTCGCCCGGCGGCTACCCGCAGGAGGCCCCCGGTCTCCATCGCCTGAATGGAATTGAGCATGGTGTTCAGGAACATCTCCTCGAGATCGTGGGGGGCAACCGGAATGACGAGGCCGTCGGCGACCTCCTGAACGTAGGAAATCCCCTGTTTTTTCATGCGATAATCAAGGAATTTCAGCACCCTGGAGAGCACTGCCGCAACTTCGGACCGCTTCTCCTCCCCCTCCCGCCGGCCTGCCGTCCACAACAGTTGGCCGACTGTTTTTTCAATGCTTTCCAGCCCCTCCAGGATCAACTCGAGATAGTTGCCGCGAAAGACCGGATCGTCGCCCTGCCGCTGGAGAAGGCGGACGCAGTTAAACAAGCCGCCCAGCGGATTGTTGATCCGATGGGCGACGCTTGAGGAGAGTACGCCGAGGGTGGCAAGTTTTTCCGACTGCAGAAGTTTTTCATGGGCGAACTTCATCTCCTCGTTGGCCCGGCGGATCCTCCGGACCATGTCGTTATAGCTTTCGACCAGACGGGACAGTTCATCGCTGCCGGCAACAGGCATGGTCTTTTCCCCCATCTCCACCTCCACCTCGCCCATGGCCTCGGCGAGATCGATCACCGGCTTGATGAATCTCCGGCTAAGGAAATAGATGAGTATAAACAGAAACCCGAGGGCAAACAGCGAGAGTGACACGATCTGCACGATCATCGCCCCGATTTCCCGTTCGACGCCCGCGAGAGAAAGGGAAAACAACAGAATCCCCCAGTGCTTTCCTTCGATCGAGAGCGGCGCGGTAAATTCCAGGGCATCGCTGCCGCTGGCCGGGTCCGTGGTTTTTTGCGTCATAATGGTATCGGATTGCCGGGCCTGTTCGATCAAAGGGCCGCTGTAGCGCTTGCCGAATTCGCCGAAGTCGCTGTGCGAGATGACCTGCAGCGAGGTATCGAGCACCGCCACGTACTTCAGATCGAGCTCGCGGCGCTGGTACAACTCGCGCACGTAATTATCGATCAGCCCGCCCTCCTCGACCAGGCCGAGTTTTTCATAAATAAGCTCGTTGATGATCAAGGCGCTCACCGTCCGGGCCAGCATCAACCCCTGTTTTTCGCTGGCCTGCAGGAGTGCCGACCGGGTCTTGGCGGCAGCCAGAAAACCGATGACGGCGGTAAGCAGCAAAACCGCAAGAAAGGCCACGATAATGAATTTTTTCTGCAGCGACAGCTTCATCCGGCCCCCCCGGGCAAAAGGATCAAAACGACACCTTGGGATGACAGGCCTTACCGCAGGTCAGCGGCACGTCGTTAATCATCCGCCGGATTCCGGCATAATCGGCATCGGAGGCGGCGACAAAGCCGCCCTGCAGATCGGGATCGAGTTTTGCCAGGACCTTCCTGCCTTCTTCGCCTTCGGAGAGGGCGAGCAGGGCCTGTTGGACTTTCCTGGCCAGCAGATACGGCGCCTTCGGCGAGACCACCACGGGACCCGTCGGGATCGGGTCGGAAGTGGCGATGATCCGGAGGCCATGCGGCTGATAGCGCAGGGCGGTGGATAAACTGATCGCGCCCGCATCGAATTCCCCGCTGATGATTTTCTTGGCAACCGTATCGTTATAACCGTAATTACGGTATTCTTTCAGGTTTTCGAGATGAATCCCGGCCCAGGCCAGCATGTAGCGGGGAATCAGATTGCCCGAGGTCGACCAGAGGGCGCCGAAGGCAAATTTCTTGTCGACCAGCTGAGAAAGCTCGGTTATCCCGCCATCGATATCGCTGACGATGACACTGCGGAAGAAGGTCTCGCCCCTGGCGGTTCTCGCTTTGGCGATGGGCGGAGCATCGAACCGTTTATAGGCATCGAGATAGGTGAGCGGACCGAGGAGGGCAAAGAGGATCTTGCCCTGACCGAGGCTGTTCACCACATCCTGATAACTTTTTTCCAGCTGCAACTCGATCTTCCGGCCCGTACTCCTGGTCAGATAATCGACCAGGGGCTGGTACTGGCCGTAGGTCGTCACCGGATTATCCCTCGGCAGCACGCCGAAATAGACGATCCCGTCATCCCTGTGCAAAGGATCGGCTGCCGGTCCCCCTTCGGTCTGCACGGCGATCCGGCTATTGTCGATGAAGGTGCTCATGGCCCTGATCGGGTCGTAATTGCTGTCCGGGACCTGGACGAAACGTTCGATCCGCATTCCTTCAAGGATGTGCCGGCCGGTCGGGTCGTCATGCATGTTCATGAGGATATCGCGCATGGCCAGTTTCAGCTTCGGGTCGAGCCCCGGCGGCACGACGACCGGCGGGATGCCGAACGGCGGCGAACGATGGATCACCCGGGTCTGGGCCGCATACGGCGAATCCGTTGCCGCCATATAGTCATAGACGATGGAATCGACCGCGGCCCCGTCCGCCCGATTCTTGGCCACTATCTCAACCGATTTGTTGTGGCTGTAACTGTACAGAAAGGTACTGAAAAAACTCTCCGGCGTCTCGTGGCGTTTGGCGAGGAGAAAAGCGGGATACAACCGTCCTGAGTTGGATTTGGGATCGACGAAGACGAAGGACTTGCCGCGCAGATGATCGATGGTCTCGATCTTGCTGTCCTTATGGACAATAATATTGGAATTATAGAAGACCGCACCGTCGACCTGCGGCGCAACCAGCAGTTCGACCCCAAATTTTTTCCGGTCGAGGACATAGGGGGAGGAACAGATGAAGGCGACGTCAAGCCGCCGCTCTTCAAGCATGACGTCGATTTCGTCGTAGGTGGTGCGGTGGATCATTTCCGCGGGCATCCCGAGTTTCCGGCCGAGATACTCCACCACCTGCTGATAATATTTTACCGCACTGACCGGAGTGATCATGCTGGCAACTCCGGCCCGCAACGTTTCTCCGGCCATGGCCTGCCTGCCGGCCGTCAAGATGACCAGCAGGATTGCCAAGGCAAGAAACCTTCGATATTTCATCCCGACCTCATCCGAGTTGAGCATGGAAACATGCAATACTCCGAGTTTTGCAAGTATCGATCCATGCCTGTTACGAGGTGATTATACACCACTTTTGCTGTTTGTTCGCATCGGGATGTTTCAAAAAGGTAACAGTTTTTACCGATCGCCGGCGGCATTGAAACCGGGCACCGGGCCCGGGCGGCGGTGTCCGTCTGTTCGGCCGCCGGTTAAAACGTATACGAGAAGGCCAACTCATGCATATTCAAGCCGGCATTATAGTCGTAGATCCCAGCATTGGACTGGTGAATGTAGAAATATCCGATATTCCAGTTCTGCCCGAGCAGGAACTGAATGCCAAACTTGGAGGCCAAGAGAAACGATCCGCCCAGATTGTGTTTGGTAAACTCCGTATTACCGACCATAAAACCGGCACCGAGACCAAAGATACAGTTGACGTTAGGATGAGGAGTGACAATCACCTGCGGCATGGCAGAAAACCTGGCCGCCTCGTCATTTTCGCTGTGCGCCTCCCTGATCACCGACATGCCGATTTCAGCGGCAGACGATACCTTGAGACCTGAATCGAACTCTCTCTTAAAGGATAACGGCTCCCGGACATAGGCCTCAAACTGGTCCAGATCGGAATTACCGCGAAATTCTTTACCGTACCCACCCCCTATCTCGGTCGACATCGCCGGGATTGCTGCTGTGGTACAAGTGAATACCAGACAATGAACAAGGATCTTTTTTATTGCTTTCATAACTCTTACAGGTCGTGTTGTTTTTTGTTTTTGCTTTTTATATTTAATTTTTTGTTTTTTTGTTTTTTTGTTTTTCCTGCCGACACGTTCGTGCCTCGCACATATGTTGCGTAATATACGCATCGATTTCTTTAACTTCAAGCGGCCATTTTGTGTTTTGGCATCCTTTTTGCTGTAGATTCGCTAGATTTTCGTGACCGGCGCCGATGATCGCCCTCATCTTGCCGGTATTCCTGTTCTCTTTAATCCTCTATCACCAGAATTACCCATGGAAAACCAATCGATAAACCCCAAACAGGCCGTAATTGAACAGAAAACAACCTCTGCCGGTCACCAGAGAAAGAGAAAAATCGTCACCGCCGATGAGGCGGTTAGCCGGATCCGCAGCGGGGATACCGTCGCCACCGGAGGCTTTGTCGGCATCGGTTTCCCCGAACAGCTGGCGGTTGCCCTTGAAGATCATTTTCTGCTGCATGCCGCACCAAGGGACCTGACGCTCGTCTACGCCGCCGGCCAGGGCGACGGCAAGGAACGGGGACTCAATCATATGGGCCATCTCGGCCTGGTTCGCCGGGTCGTCGGCGGTCATTGGGGACTGGTGCCCAAGCTGCAGAAACTGGCCCTGGACAACAAAATCGAAGGCTACAACCTGCCGCAGGGGGTCATCTCCCATCTCTATCGCGACATCGCGGCGAAAAAGCCCAGAACCATAACCACCGTCGGCCTCGGGACCTTTGTCGACCCGCTGAATGGCGGCGGAAAAATCAACGATATTACCACGGAAGATCTGGTCGAACGGATCCGGTTCGACGGCAACGATTACCTGGCCTATAAGACCTTTCCCATCAATGTCGCGCTGCTGCGCGGGACCACCGCGGATACCGACGGCAATATCACCATGGAACGGGAGGCCCTCACCCTGGAAGCCCTGGCCATCGCCACCGCCGCCCACAATTCGGGCGGCATAGTCATTGTCCAGGTGGAACGGGTGGCGGAGCGCGGCACGCTGAATGCCCGGCAGGTGAAAATTCCCGGCATCCTGGTCGACTGCGTGGTCGTCTCAAGCCCTGAATATCACTGGCAGACCTTCGGCACGGAGTACAACCCCTCCTACAGCTGCGAGATGAAAATCCCCATGCATTCCCTGCCGAAAATCGCCATGAGCGACCGCAAGATCATCGCCAGACGGGCGGCTTTCGAACTGACCGCCGACAGCATCGTCAATCTCGGCATCGGTATGCCGGAGGGGATCTCCAATGTGGCGAACGAGGAGAAAATTCTTGATTATTTTACCCTCACGGCCGAACCGGGGGTCATCGGCGGACTGCCCGCCGGCGGCCTGAATTTCGGCGCGGCCCTCAACACCGATGCCCTGATCGACCAGCCCTCCCAGTTCGATTTTTACGACGGCGGCGGTCTCGATCTGGCGTTTCTCGGACTCGCCCAGGCCGATCGGCACGGCAATCTCAACGTCAGCAAGTTCGGGCCCCGGTTGGCCGGCGCCGGGGGATTTATCAATATCAGCCAGAATGCCAAGAAGGTGGTTTTCGTCGGCACCTTTACCGCCGGGGGACTGGAGATCTCCGTCAGCAATGAAAAACTGACGATAGAGATGGAAGGGCGGATGCGGAAATTCGTCGATCATGTCGAACATGTGACTTTTTCAGGGCCCTATGCCGTCGCCAAAGGCCAGACCGTTCTCTATATCACTGAACGCTGTGTTTTCGCGCTTACCGAATTGGGGCTGGAACTGACGGAGATTGCGCCGGGGATCGATCTGGAGAGAGACATCCTCCGGCACATGGCTTTCCGGCCGATCATCAACGGTCCGCCGCGGTTAATGGACGCCAGGATCTTCAATCCCGAACCGATGGGACTGCTCGACCGATTTTAGACGGCGGCAGTGTATCCATTTTGCTACATGGAATCCCGGCCGTGCAAGGGCAGACCATGTTTTTTCATCTTCTTGTACAGGAGGGTCCGGTGAATTCCCAGCAGGGCTGCCGCTTTCGCCTTGTTGTTGCCGGCTTTATTCAAGGCCGCCCGGAGTGCGGTCTTCTCCGCATGAGCCTGGATATCGCGGATCGACTCGATCTCCGTCTCATTCCAGGACAATCGCACGCCCTTGGGGACAAAGGGGAGGTCGGCAACCCGGATCTCCTCACCCTTCATGGCTAAAAGGGCGCGCTCAAGGACATTCGACAGTTCGCGGACGTTGCCCTGCCAGGAATGGGCGGTGAGAGCGGCCATCGCCTCGGCGCTGATCCTGACCGCGGCACAGCCGCTGCGCCGGGCAAATTCGGCCAGCAGATGGCGGACCAGAGGTGCCACATCCTCCGGCCTTTCCCGCAGCGGCGGAATGGAGAGGGAAATGACGTTCAGCCGGTAGAAGAGATCCTTGCGGAAATGGCCGCGGGAAATCAAGGCTTCCAGGTCCTGATTGGTGGCCGCAATCAGCCTGAAATCTGAGCGAATGAGTTTATTTCCCCCCACCCGCTCAAAACATTTTTCCTCAAGGACGCGCAGCAGCTTCGGCTGCATTTCCAGGGGCAGATCGCCGATTTCGTCAAGAAAGATGGTCCCCTGGTCGCCAAGCTCAAATTTTCCCGGTTTGCCGCTGGACAGGGCGCCGGTGAAGGCCCCGCGGTCATAGCCGAACAGCTCGGATTCGAGCAGGTCCTTCGGGATGGCCGCACAGTTGATCTGGATGAAGGGTTGCAGCTTTCTCGGTCCGGCGTGGTGGATGGCCTGGGCAAAGAGTTCCTTTCCGGTGCCGCTTTCGCCGGTGATCAGCACCGGAGCGCTATTGGCCGCGGCGGTCAGCGCCTGCTGCTTCAGCTCGAGAATGGCGGTACTGATACCGATGATACTCGCAAGGGTGAAGCGGGTCGAGCGCAGATTCATCAACTCTTTTTCGTAACGCCGGACTTTTGATTCGAGAGAATGAAGTTTGCCGGAGAGCTTCACCACCTCGCTGATATCCTGAAACATTACCA
>CAYTVF010000051.1:0-21357 GCA_964441345.1 uncultured Desulfopila sp.
CTACCCCCCTCCCGCAAGGGGAGGGGGAACTTTGTCCATAGAGCTGAATGGATACTATTTTTTATTTATTGGCGTGGGCGGTGAGATATTCGGCAACGCCCGCCGCGGTAGGCTTCATGGCCTCCTCGCCCTTTTGCCAGTTGGCCGGGCAGACCTCACCATGCTTTTCGGTAAACTGCAGGGCATGGAGCAGACGGAGAGCTTCGGGGACACTTCTGCCGAGGGGCAAATCGTTGACCACCTGATGGCGAACAATACCCTCCCGGTCGATCAGGAAAAGGCCCCGCAACGCCACGCTGCCGTTCAGCAGCACTTCGTAGGCCTTGGAAATAGATTTATCGAGATCGGCGACCAGCGGATACTGGATATCGCCGATGCCGCCGTCATTTATCTTGGTTTTTTTCCATGCCAGGTGAGAATAGGCGGAATCGATGGATACGGCAATTATCTGGCAGTTGTTTTCCTCGAACTCTTTGACCGCCAGGTTAAAGGCAAGAATTTCCGAAGGGCAGACAAAGGTGAAGTTGAGCGGGTAAAAGAACAGTAGAACGTATTTGCCGCGATAATCGGAGAGGCGAAAATCCTCCTTGAAGGAGTTGTCGGGTAAGACTGCCGTTGCTGTGAAATCGGGTGCCGGGCGGGTAACAAGAAGACTCATATCTTTTTTACTCCTGATAGTGTTGGATGATTTGGGGTTTCGAAAGGAATGAGAGGTGCATAACTTGGTGGGTGAAAAAAAGAGGCTGAGATTGGACTTTCCGGGGAAACACCAATCTCAGCCTTCTCCTTGCTCAGTCGGCCTTCCAGAAAGCTTCTTTTTCCGCGCCGCACAGGGGGCAGACCCAGTCTTCCGGAAGATCTTCCCAAGCTGTTCCCGGGGCTATACCGTTATCCTCATCGCCAACTGCCGGATCATAGATGTAACCGCAAGGACATTCCCACTTTTGCATCGTTTCTTCCTCCTTATTAAAATTAAAGAATGATAACTATTCTTACTTGTCTCTCAATATAGCAGATAGTAGATAAGAGTCAACATTAAATTGAAAGTAGGGTGCACTTCGTGCAACAATGGTGGTGCACGAAGTGCACCCTACTTCCTTCGATACCAATCTGGGTTGCGGACATTCCTGCCGAAAAGAGTTCGCAACCACATTTATTTATATCCCTTTATAATAGCCTTGGCAGGTATCAGGGCGGTGGCTGTTGCCGATACGATATTTCCTGCAACGCCCGGCCCATCTCCGGCAACGTAGAGACCTTTCACGGCAGTCTCCAGATTTTTATTGGTGGCTATCTGGGTGGCGAAAAATTTGATCTCGGGGGCGTAGAGCAGCGTTTCATCGTTGGCTACCCCGGGGATCACCTGATTGAGCTGCTCCAGCCCGTCGATCAGATTGGTAAGAATCCGTTCCGGCAGGGCCATGGCGATGTCGCCGCAGGTAACACTTTTCAGGGTGGGCTCGATATAGCTGTTTTTTATCCTGCTCCACGTCGATCTCCGACCGCGTTTGAGGTCGCCGTAGCGCTGGAGAATCGGCTTGCCGCCGCCGATGAGCGTGGCCAGTTTGCCGATCGACTCGCCGTACGCCTGATTGTCCTCGACCGGATCGGTGAGAACCACCTTGGACAGGAAGGCAAAGTTGGTGTTGTCGGATTTTTTGTCCATAAAGGCATGGCCGTTGACGCAGACGAAACTCTGATAGTTTTCCAGGGCGACATAGCCGCCGTAGTTGGTGCAGAAGGTCCGGGTCTGATCGTCGTATTTCGAGGTTCTGATAAAGAAGGTGGGGTCGTAGATGGTGGCGCAAAGATCCTGCATGATCTCGTTATGCACCTCAACCCGCACTCCCACTTCGATGCCGCGCTGGGAGACAGTGATGCCGTGATCCCTGGCGACGCCTGCGACCCAATCGGCGCCGGCGCGACCGGGAGCCAGGATGACATTCTTTGCCAGGTATGTGCCCCGGTTGGTTTTCACGCCCTCGACCGCCCCATTGTTAACGATCAGTTCTTTGGCTTCCTCGGAATGGTGGAATGACACGCCTTTGTCGGCCACATAATCGGCCATCTTGGCGATGTGATTGGGGAGATTGTCGCTGCCGAGATGCTTCTGTTTGATAATCAGCAGATCGATGCCCTGCTTGCGCGCCTCCTTGCGGATGTCGAGGGCGCGGGCCATATCGGTCGGAAAAACCTTGCCGTCCATATTGAAGCGGTTGAAAATTTCTTCGGTCTCATCGATCAGGGCCATCGCCGCCGAAACATCGAGAAACTGGGTGAGGTCGGTCTTGCCCAGTTTATGAATGAAATTAAGTTTGCCGTCGGAAAAAAGTCCTGCCCCGCCGATTCCGCAGAGAATGTTGCAGGGCCGGCATTTGATGCAGCCGCCTTCCTTGATCGGGCACTTTCTTTTCAGCGAGGCTTTGCCTTTTTCGATCACCAGAACGTCGAGGTTGGCGTGCTCGCCAAGATAATAGGCGGCAAAGAGTCCGGCAGGTCCGCCGCCGACTATAATGACATCATAGGTCGAATCTGATTTCTTGGTCGTGCTGGGATTCAAGATAACTACCTCATGGAGTAACGTTGAGAAGGAAAGGCCGATTCTTACAACTACACCATCATAATACCGAGTAGTCAAGGAGAGAGTGCTGCGCTTTGCCATGGGGGGAAAGGAGTGGTGGCAAGGTACGAAAGAGGTGGGTTACTGCGGGCGCGGGGAGTGGCGGAACGGCCACTCCCCGCGTTAAAAAAACATGGCTGGGAAAGATTATTCGCTTTTCGCTGTAGCCGCCACTTCTGCGGCGGGGACCGCGGCCGCGGCAAGCGGCCCCTGAGGGGCTGCGACGGCCGCTCCGGCAGGAGCGAGACCGTAGGCCATTCTCACTTTGGTTTCTATTTCCGTGCACATTTCAGGGTTGTCGGTCAAAAATCGTTTGGCGTTTTCCCTGCCCTGACCGATTCGCTCTTCCTTATACGAATACCAGGAACCACTCTTCTCGATGATTTCCAAAGTGGCGGCGAGATCGAGCGTATCACCAACCCTGGAAATACCTTCACCGTAGATGATGTCAAATTCAGCTTCTTTGAACGGCGGGGCAACCTTGTTTTTGACGACCTTCACTTTGGTTCTGTTGCCGATGATATCGGTGCCTTCCTTGATCTGGCCGATTCTTCTGATATCAAGCCGCAACGACGAGTAAAACTTGAGGGCGTTGCCGCCGGTGGTTGTTTCCGGGTTGCCGAACATGACGCCTATCTTCATGCGGATCTGGTTGATGAAGATGAGCACCGTATTGCTGCGGTTCAAAACCCCGGTAAATTTCCGCATGGCCTGGGACATCAAGCGGGCCTGGAGACCGACATGGGCATCGCCGACGTTGCCGTCGATCTCCGCCTTGGGCACGAGCGCCGCCACCGAGTCGATGACGATGACGTCGACCCCGTTCGACCGGATGAGAATCTCGGCAATCTCCAGGGCCTGTTCGCCGAAATCCGGCTGGGAGATGAGCAGATTGTCGACATCCACCCCGAGGCGTCCGGCATAGCTTGTATCGAGGGCATGCTCGGCGTCGATAAAGGCAGCGGTACCGCCCAGTTTCTGGGCCATGGCGACCACGTGCAGGGCAAGCGTTGTTTTACCTGACGATTCCGGACCATATATCTCGGTAATGCGTCCTTTGGGAAAGCCCCCCACGCCAAGAGCGATATCGAGACTCAGGGCGCCGGTGGGGATTACCGGAATATTCTCGGTTTCCTTGGAACCAAGACGCATGATCGATCCCTTGCCGAACTGCCGTTGGATCTGACTGATTGCATTGTCGACACTGCTGACTCTTTCTTTGCTGACACTTACCGCCATATTGTTCTCCAAGATGAATGAGTAGGAAATTATTTGTGATTTGTGAAGTGAACGGTACGTATTTACCATACACTGAAGAATAAACAAAAATCTTATCGCAACGGGAAAAAAGGGGCGGAGCGCCTATTTTGTCTTCTGGAGAAGATACTTTCGCACCAGATCCAGGCCGCTTTGCGCCGATATCTCGCGGATCTGCTCCCGGTCGCCATGAAAATGAAACTTGGTGACCCAGTTTTCCTCGGCGGTGGCGATGGCGATATAAACCGTACCGACCGGTTTATCGTCGGTCCCGCCGGCCGGTCCGGCGATGCCGGTTACCGCCAGGGCGATATCGGCCCCGCTGCGCGAGCGGACGCCCACCGCCATGGCCTCGGCCGTCTCCCGGCTGACCGCGCCGTGGCTTTCCAGCAGTTGCGTGGAAACGTTCAGGTATTCGGTCTTCAAGTTGTTGGCATAGGCAACGATGCCGCCGAGCAGATAGGCGGAACTGCCGGGGGTATCGGTAATCTTGCTGCAGATCAGGCCGCCGGTGCACGATTCGGCCACGGCGAGTTTGAGATTGCGCTCGACCAGGAGTTTGCCGACGATCATCTCCATGCTGTCCCGATCGTAGCCGTAAATCGAATCGCCCAGCACGGTACCGATCGCCTGGCAGGAGGATTTGAACAACCTCCTGGCATTGTTGGTCTTTTTATCCCGCACGGTAAGACTCAGGTGCACCTCGGGGAAGACCGGGTAGTAGCCGATATGGACGTCCGGGCTGAGGTCGAGGGTGGTGATGCGCCGATTGACTTCGGTTTCCGGCAGGTTGAATATACGAAAAATCCGCTGGTAAGTGGTCAGCCGATGGTCCCTGTGCCAGGTGGACAGCTTCGGCAGCACCTGCTCGACCAGAAGGTGTTTCATCTGGCTCGGGATGCCGGGCAGGAAAAAGATCGGTTTGTCGTCGTGGATGAGCTGATATCCGGCCATCCGCGATGCGGGACTGAGGGCTTCCGCCCCCGACGGCAGCCAGGCGAGCTTCTCCAGCTGGCTGACCGGGGTGGTGGTGATTTCATCCAGGTGGGAACGGATATTCGAGAGAATTTCAAAATTGGGCATGGTCGGGCGGTTGAGGGCCTTGGAAACCGCTTCGTTGGTCAGATCGTCGTCGGTGGTTCCCAGGCCGCCGGTGACCAGAACGGCATCGGCCCTGATCAGCGCCTGTTTCAATGCTTCGCCGATGAGATTGGGCGTGTCGCCGATGGTGTTCAAGGCCGAGATCTCGTAGCCCGCCTCAAACAGGTTGCGGGCGGCAAAGCTGCTGGTGGTATTGAGGATCCTGCCGGAAGTCAACTCGTCTCCGATGGCGATGATTTCAACTTTCATGGGATTCTTCTCTCCGGGCTAAGATAAAAGTTTCGTTCAGGGATACAAGCCTGACGGTCGCGACGTCGTGCATCAGGCTGTCGGGTCCCTCGAATCTGACGGCTACATAGTTGGCGGTGAATCCCTGCAGCATTCCCCCGTCATCGCGGCGCCCCTCGACAATGACCGGCCAGGAGCGGCCGAGCTGGCTGTTGTAAAAAATATTCCGCTTCTCTTCACTCAGGCGACGCAGTTTTGTCACCCGGTCGTCTTTGATCTTTTGCCCCACCTGGTCCTTGAAACCGGCGGCCACGGTGCCGGGGCGCATGGAGTAGGGGAAGACATGCAGATAGGTGAAATCGAGGGATTGTAAAAATGCCAGACTTCCGGCAAAATGTTCTTCGGTCTCGCCGGGGAAACCGGCCAGGATGTCGATGCCGATTGCTGCATCCGGCAGCCGCTGCCGGCACAGTTTGATTATTCGCCTGAACTGGGCGGTGGTGTAGCGCCGGTTCATTTTGGCGAGGATGTCGTCATGGCCGCTCTGCAGGGGAATATGCAGATGGGGCTGGATGTTTTTTCGCTCCTGCATGAGGGTGAGGAGCGTTTCATCGATCTCCAGCGGCTCCAGGGAGCTTATCCGGTACGCCACCTGCGGGGTGGCCAGGCTCAGCCGGTCGAGCAGGGCGATGAGGGTCGGCTTGTCGTCCAGATCCTTGCCGTAGTTGCCGAGGTGGATGCCGGTGAGGATGATCTCTTTGTACCCTTCCTCGGCATAGATTTTGGCCTGGTCGATCACCTCGCCCGGCGGCAGACTTCTGCTCGGCCCCCGGGTGAAGGGGACGATACAGTAGGTGCAAAAGCTTTCACAACCGTCCTGGATCCGCAGGTAGGCGCGGCTGCGATCGCCAAAACGCCGGACCGGCAGGCGGCAGATCTCTTTGGCCGTGGAAATGGTGCCAAGAAGATCTTCGTCCTGCGTGGCTGTATCTTTTAAGGCCTGCTCGACCAGGCGGTCCTTCCGGCTGTTGCCGATGAGACTGTAATCGCGGCCCTGCAGTTCTTTTTCTTCGGCCAGTTCCCCGGCGGCGATCTCGGCATAGCAGCCGGTGATAATGATCCGGGCCCGGGGGTTCTTGCGCAGCGCCCGGCGGAGGGCCTGGCGTGACTGGGCTCCGGCACTGCCGGTGACCGCGCAGGTGTTGATGACGACAACGTCGGCATTACCGCCGCGGGTAACTACGCTAAAACCAGCATCCTCGAACCCGGTTCTGAAGGCTGCCGATTCGTACTGGTTGACCTTGCAGCCAAGGGTGGTGAGAAGTACTTTCTTCATCTTTACGACTCGCTAACGGCCGAAACAATGACCCCGGAACCGAGCAGCTCGGTGCCGTCATAGATTACCGCGAACTGGCCGGGTGTTATCGCCCGCTGGGGCTCATCGAAGACGATTGTACCGCAAGCGTTTGCGTTCTCATGCAGGGCAAGCGTGGCCTTCGAGCCTGGGTGGCTATAGCGGATGCGCACCGTATATTGCCTGGTTGTATCGGGCGGTGTGCCGAGCCAGTGGAGTTCCGCCACGTCGATCCGGTTTCGGAACAGTTCTTCATTGCTGCCGACGATGACGGCGTTTCTCTTGACATCGAGGCAGGTGACATAGAGGGGCGCGCTGCTGGCGATGCCCAGCCCTTTGCGCTGGCCGATGGTGTAGCGGAAAAGACCGCGATGGGTACCGAGAAGCTGACCGGCAGTGGAGAGAATCGGGCCTTCCTCTATTTGCCGGGGACCATGGGTCTCAAGAAAACTGCCTATTTCGTTGTTGCCGAGAAAGCAGACGTCCTGGCTTTCCAGGCCCTGAAAATCATGGAAGCCGTGCTGCTCGACGAACCGATAGGTACTCTCCTTGGTTTGGCCGCCCAGGGGAAAGAGAATTTTGGCGAGTTGATCCTGGTCGAGGCGCGAAAGAAAGTAGGACTGATCCTTGCTCGGATCGCTCCCCATGAAAAGACGGTGAAGGTCACCGATCTTCTCCAGCCTCGCGTAGTGGCCGGTGGCCATATGGGTCATGCCGCAGCCGAGAATCGCCTCCATGAACAGGCCGAACTTGATCTCCCGATTGCAGATGACGCAGGGGTTGGGGGTCAGTCCGCTGAAATAGCTGGAAGTAAAATATTCCAGTACTTTTTGGGCAAAGGCTTCACGCAGGTCGATTACCTGCAGGGGAATTCCGATTTTTGCGGCAATGGTTTCGACCCGGATCTTATGGTCGGCAAAATTAGGTTGGGCAAGGCGCATGAAAAAGCCCTGGACATCATAGTGCTCGCGCAGGAGCAGGGCGCAGGCCGTGGAGTCAACGCCGCCACTCATCGCTATGCCGATTCGTCTGTCTTTCACTGTCTTTCTTGCAATCCGGGATCGCTTACTCTATAAGGGGGTTGAAAAAGAATTCTTCGTACATACATACTCGACCATGAATAAAAATGAAAGCGGCAATGGCCTGGTCCCGGTGATGCCGGAACTGCTCGCCCCTGCCGGGACATATGAAAAACTGGTGACGGCCGTGCACTACGGGGCCGACGCGGTCTATCTGGGCGGCAAGCGCTACAGCCTGCGGGAGAAGGCCGGTAATTTCACCGAGGAGGCGATGCGGGAGGGGGTGAAGTACGCCCATGAGCATGGCGCAAAGGTCTATGTGACGGTGAATATTATCGCCCATAACCGCGACCTCGAAGGACTGGAAGAATACCTTGCAACGCTGCGAGGAGTGGGGGCGGATGGCCTGATCGTCGCCGACCCCGGCATTCTCGACTGCGCCCGCAGGAGTGTGCCCGAACTGCCGATCCATCTTTCCACCCAGGCCAACGTCACCAATCATGGGGCTGCCGCTTTCTGGTTGAGCCAGGGTGCCAGGCGTCTCAATCTGGCCAGGGAGTTGTCTTTAGCGGAAATCAGGCAGATAAGAGCAAATGTTGAAGGTGAACTGGAGGTCTTTGTCCACGGCGCCCTCTGTATTTCCTACTCGGGGCGCTGCATGCTTTCGAGTTATATGACCGGCCGGGATGCCAATCAGGGACATTGCGCCCACCCTTGCCGGTTCAGTTACAAACTGGTCGAGGAAAAACGGCCCGGCGAGTTTTTTCCGGTCGAGGAGGATGAGCGCGGCACCTATATTTTTAATTCGAAAGATCTCTGCCTGCTGGAGATGCTGCCGCAGCTGGTTGCGGCCGGGGTCGATTCCCTGAAGATTGAAGGCCGGATGAAATCGATCTTTTATGTCGGCGGGGTGGTCCGGGTTTATCGCGCGGCGCTCGATTATCTCAGGCAACTGCCGGCTGAGGCGTGGCGAACCCCCGAGGCAATTCGTCTGCCGGTCCAGTTTATGCAGGAAATCATGCGCACCGGCACTAGAGGGACAACGGAAAACTTCATCAAGGAGCGGCCCGGCAGTTCGGAAATGATCTATTTGTCGTCCCGGGCGGAGCAGAGCTATGAGCCGGTGGCGGTGATCCTTGAACCGGGCAGCGACATGCTGGTTGAAATGCGGAATCAGGTAATGGTCGGTGAGCAGGTCGAATATATGCAAAAGGGCATAGCGGTTGTGTCGCTCACGGTGGCAGCCATGCACAATGAAGAGGGCAGACCCGTCGCCAAAGCAAATCCGGGGAACCGTATCCGCCTGACGACTGACCCGGTGCTGGCATCGGGGGAAACCCACGGCATTTTGCGGCGCAAGAAGAATTCAGCCGAGGAACGTGTTGAGTAGGGTGCACTTCGTGCACCCTACTTTAAAACGAGGCCTGAGAATCGTCCATAGCCATATTTTTTTATCGGCCCTGCATCCTCACAATTTCTTTCTGCCAGAAGGCGGGCCCGGTTTTATGCACGGCTTCCCCGCTTGAATCGACGGCTACGGTAACCGGCATATCCTCGACGTCAAATTCATAAATGGCTTCCATGCCCAGATCGCCGAAGGCGACAACCCTCGATTTCTTGATCGCCTTGGAAACCAGATAGGCAGCGCCGCCGACGGCCATGCAATAGACGGCCTTGTGCTGCTTGATCAATTCGATGGTGGCATCGCCGCGCTCCGACTTGCCGATCATGCCGATGAGGCCGGCCTTTTCCAGCATCATGCCGGTGAATTTGTCCATCCGGGTGGAAGTGGTCGGTCCGGCGGGTCCGACAATCTCTTCGCGCACCGGATCGACGGGACCTACATAGTAAATGAAGCGGCCATTGAAATCGACCCCTTCCGGCAGCGGTTTGCCTTCGTTATAGAACTGCTGGATACGCTTGTGGGCGGCATCGCGGCCGGTGAGAATCTTGCCATTCAGCAGCAGGGTCTGGCCTGCTTTCCACGAACCTATTTCTTCCTTGGTGATGCCATCGAGGAAGACGCGCTTTACATCGTCGCCGGCATCGAGGGAGATGTTCGGCCATTCGTCGATATTGGGCGGAGTGAGCCGGGCCGGGCCGGTGCCGTCGAGTTTGAAATGGGTGTGACGGGTGGCGGCACAGTTGGGGATCATCGCGATCGGCAGCGAGGCGGCATGGGTCGGATATTCGGTGATTTTCACGTCGAGCACCGTGGTGAGCCCGCCCAGACCCTGGGCGCCGATGCCAAGTCCGTTTATCGCGTTGAATATCTCCAGCCGCAATTCTTCCAGCTTCGTAGCCGGGCCGCGATCGATAAGCTCCTGCATATCAACCGGTTGCATCAGCGACTCTTTGGCGAGCAGCACCGCCTTATCTACGGTCCCGCCGACCCCGATGCCGATGATGCCGGGCGGGCACCAGCCGGCCCCCATGGCGGGGACGGTTTTTTTCACCCATTCGACTATGGAATCGTTCGGGTTGAGCATGGCGCATTTGCTCTTATTTTCCGATCCTCCGCCCTTCGCGGCGATATGCACGTCAAGGGTATTGCCGGGGACTATTTCGGTGTAGACGATAGCCGGAGTGTTGTCTTTGGTATTTTTCCGGTCCGTGGCAGGACCGGCGACCACGGACATACGCAGGGGATTGTCCTGATTCTTGTAAGCGCGCCGGACACCTTCGTCGACCATCTCCTGGATGGACTCTTCCGAATCGAATTTGCAGTTGGTGCCGATCTTGATAAACACATTGACAATGCCGGTATCCTGACAGATAGGGCGCTTGCCGATCGCCGCCATTTTGGAATTAATCAGGATCTGGCCGATCGCATCCTTGGCCGCCTTGTTTTTTTCCTTCTCATAGGCACCATGCATGGCTTTGACAAAGTCAAGCGGATGGTAATAGGAGATGTACTGCAGACTGTCGGCAATGGAATCGATGAAATCAGTTTTTTTGATGGTAGTCATGATAAACCTTTAATGGAATTGACTGTTTAGCTGATTGCCTGGGGTGGAATCGAAACTCCCGTCGATAATAGCTCAACATCGCCATCAGGGTCAAGGTATTGTACACAAAAAAACCGAATATCGACTGGTGGTCTGATAAAAAACTCCCCTTTTCCGGCTTGTTCAATCAGAGCAGGCAGAGACGCATATCGTCCTGGCAGAGGAAAAATAATGAAAAATCACGCAACGACACGCTTTTTTTCGACAACGCGAAGATTATGGGTTTTTTTGATCTTTTTCCATAATTCTTTCATGATGACCATGGCCGGGTCCTCATAGCGGTCGTACTCGTTACCGAGATATTTGCGGCAGGATTTGAGGAGCTCGGCGTTGCCGTGATAGAGCCCGAATTCCCGGCGAATAACTTTGGCCATTTCCAGATATACGGCGGAATCGAGCTCATTTTCGGAAAGATGGGCCAGCACTACTTTATCCCTGAGCGAGAGATCGTTGTACAGCAGTTCTACAACTTTGTCGACGGTGCCGGGAAGCGATATTTGATTGAAATCGCTTAATGGTTGAAACATCATGGGGAAATCTCACTTTATATCGGTAATGCTGCGGTCGCTTTATTTTGCAGGTGGCTGTTCTTCCTGCCGAACCGGGTGGACGGCAAATTATTGTAACCCGTTTCTCCCTGTAAATTTATACATAAAAATCCAGCGTGTCACCTGTTTCAGTTATCAGTAATATTGATGATTGCCATGAGCTGGATGACCCGGGAGCCCTGGAATGGCAACATGTTTTGAGAATATTCAGTTTCCTGTCAATAGATTCTGCCATATAAGCTGGCCTGGAGAAAACGAAGCCAGCCCAGCTGTCCGTCACCCGGATTCATGATTGTCAGATATTCACAGGCAAGCCGTATCCTGGTCTCCCGGTCACATGAACCCCATTTGTCGAAAAGTTCCTCTTTTTCAGTTTCTGTCATCGATGCGCCTCCTTTGCAGTAATAATAAAAAATAAAAAAATAAAAAATAATTCGAATCCATCCTGACGAAGCGATCTTACAAATATCTTACTAAAGTAAGGGTGTTGCAAAAAAAGTGAAGCATCGGCTTAAGACATTTGCCCCGTCTCCCCGGCGAAAGCCTTAAATATTTGCGCCAATAACGCCGATATAACGAGAGGTGGCGAGCATTATAGACAACATGTGAAGGGAGAATGATGCCATGAATATAAACAGTGTAGGGACCCGACAAGACCAGGCAATGCTCCAGCTGAAGCAACCGAACGTTCGGGGGAAAAGCGGGATCTCGCAGGAATTGAAGGATACGATAAAGGCCAAGGCCGAAACCGTTGAGGCCAGCCAGGTACAGCAGAGTGAGCAACAGGGAAAAGGAGTCGTCGGCCTCGTCCAGGAGGGGCATTTCAATGGGGTGGCGGATATCAGGCTGCGGATCAATTTTTATGATCAGCTGCAGCTCTCGGCCGCCGAGAACTCCGGGGAGACCCTTGCAACGGGGAGTCAGGAGCTGGTGACGGATCTGGAGAGTAAGATCCAGGAATTCGGCGGAACTTTTGCAATTGCCGATCAGGAAGTTGAAGATATGCTGACCGCCTTTAAAGAGGAGGCGGATGGTCTCATCGGCGGAATAGAGGATGGTGAATTTGATGCGTCCGCTGTGCTCGGCGGTCTTGGCACTGCTTTCGAAGAGCTCGTCACCTCGCTGCAACAGCCTGTCCCGGCGCCAGCAGAAGAGGGCTCCGGCGTGGATACCTCGATTGTGGCGGAAGAATCGCCAGTTGCCGAGGTCGATACCGCAAACGGGGACGATGCCGGTTTGGTGACCGATACGGAACCATCGGAGCTTACGGTGGCGCTCCAGAGTCTGCGGGACTGGTTCGCCACGGAGATAGAAACGCTGGAAAAATCGGTGGATGACCTGCAGGCATTGCCGGACTTCAGCGAACCGCGGGGCAATGGCGTCGCCTATAACCGTTTTCTGGAAATATACCAGGAACTGCAAGGCGGGACCGGAAGCGATGATCAGGAAGCGACCACCACGGGGTCAACCGGCATAGAGGTCGAAGCCTGATCACGGTTCAATTTCGCAAGGACTGAGGCGCAACGATAACCTCAAATATCGATCGGGACCTTGCCGTGGCCAGTCCTTAAGAAATTCCAATACGGGTCGGCGTACAATGAAGTGAAGCAACACTTTCAATTGTACGGTGACCCGATTCATTTATCCAGCCACCCTCTCTTAGCTGCGACCCCGGTTGGAGAAGGCAATAAGCCGTTCATTCGTTGCAGCTCGCTGTTGCTACCCAGAAATTAGTGGTAATTATGATCTAGAGACGTTGAACCGAGGTGAGCGACTCTGCCTTCGGCGGAGTAGAGTATGCACAGAGTGTCTAAGATGTTATAGCTTACGCCCTTGAATCAATACGGGAAAAAATGGAAAAAACGGGCATAAAGAGCGCGGTTGATATCTATACTCTTCTGTTGGGAAATATCCAGAAAGTTATCAAAGGCAAGGAGCAAATGATTAAGATGATGCTTGCCGCTTTCTTCTGCGGTGGGCATGTTCTGCTGGAGGATGTTCCCGGGACGGGAAAAACAACCCTTGCCAAAGCGCTGGCCAGATCGATCGGGACCGGTTTCAAACGAATTCAGTTCACCCCGGATCTGCTGCCGTCCGACATTATCGGTGTTTCCATTTATAACCATCGCGAAGGTATCTTTTCTTTTCATCAGGGCCCTATTTTCACCAATATTTTATTGGCCGATGAAATCAACCGGGCGAGTCCCAGGACCCAGTCGGCTCTGCTTGAGGCCATGGGCGAAAAACAGGTCACCGTGGAGGGCAAAAGGAGGATTCTGGATAATCTCTTTTTTGTGATCGCCACGGAAAACCCGGTCGAGTCCCATGGCACATATCCTCTGCCGGAATCGCAGATGGATCGCTTCATGATTAAACTCTCGCCAGGGTATCTGGAGCGGGACGAGGAGGTGCTGGTCATCTCCGAGCAACTCATGGGCCATCCCCTCAACACAACGGAGAGCGTAACCTGCGAAGGGGATATTTTTCAGGTCATGGAAACAGTGCTGTCTGTCAGGATTTCCGAGGAATTGCGCTATTATATAATCGATATTGTCAGAACGACCAGACAGAGCGAGCATGTCGCCGTCGGCGCGAGCGTCAGGGCGTCTCTGGCCCTGATGAAGATTTCCCAGGCCCTGGCCCTGTTTGACGGGAGAGAATTTGTAATTCCTGAAGATATCCACGAGGCCGCCGTGGCAGTCATCGGCCACCGGTTGCAGGTCATGTCGCAAGCCAAATTCTCGGGAATAACTGCCCGGGAAGTTGTCCAGAAAGTTCTCGGCGAGATAAAGATACCCGGATGAAGTATTATCGTATTTATGCACTCTACCGATTTACCGAGCGGATCAAACAATGGTTCTCCGCCCGATTCACCTCCGTCGGCAAGCTTTTTCTGCTGATGGCCGGCGTCGCGCTGCTCTTCGGTATCGACGTGCAGAGAACAATGATGTATCAGATATTGGGCATCGCTGCCAGTCTGCTTATTTTTTCGTTTCTCTCCTCCCTGCGATTTCGCACCAATCTGAAAATAACAAGAAACCTGCCCGAAACCTGTGTGGCCGGCAGCGAGTTGCGCTACACCATTCAGATAGACAATCGGGGCCGAAAAAACGAGAAAGCCATTCTATTCCGGGAAAACCCGACGGAGCCGCTGCCAACCTGGCAGGAGTTCAATTCATCGAAGGAGGAAGGGGAGGAGAAACGCAATATATTCGATCGAAAGATGGGGTACTACAGATGGCTTTGGCTTCTGCGGCTGGGCCGGAGGATTGAAAGTTGCGATCAGGAGTTGCCTGAGCTGGTCTCCTCGAAAAAGAAGGAGGTGGAAATCTCCCTCTTGCCGCTGAAGCGGGGGAATGTCCATTTACGTGGCTTTATCCTGACTTCCATCGATCCGTTTGGTCTCTGTAAACGTCAGGTCCATTATGAAAGCCCGCAGAATCTTCTGGTCCTGCCCAAACTGTACCCCGTTCCCAAGCTCTTTTTCCCGGGTTCCCGCAAATATCACCAGGGAGGCATAATCGCCGCGCAAAATCGCGGCGAATCCAATGAATTTCTCTCTCTCCGGGAGTACAGCCATGGCGATCCCATCAAGCATATAGACTGGAAGTCGACAGCTCGGGCCGGCCGGACCATCGTCAAACAATATCGAGACGAATATTTTTCCAGATACGGTCTCATCCTGGACAGTTTTACCGCAAAACCATACAGCAACGCCTTCGAAGAGGCCGTCTCCGTTGCCGCCTCCATCATGATGACCCAGGACAGCGAAAATTCTGTTCTCGACCTGCTTTTCGTCGGGCGTGAATGCGTCACCTGTACAGTCGGCCGGGGACTTGCCGACCGGCAACGCATGATGGAGATCCTCGCCTCGGTCACAACCTGTCGGGATAAACCCTTTGCCGAGATGACGGGTTTTGTCAAAAGCCGATCCGAGTTGCTTTCAGGAATCATCTTGATCTTGATCGATCTGGATGAGGACCGCAACGATCTGATCAACTATCTTGCCGGCAACAGGATACCCGTTAAGCTGATAATGATCGTTGAAGATCAGGAGGAGTACGCAGCCAAGAAACAGAAGATACAGGCCGCGGCGGATATCAGCGAAATCGATCTGAATCACCTGGAGGAACAGCTTGCGCTCCTATGAAGGTACCGCCGTTCATCATTGGCATCGCCCTGCTGTTCTGGGGCATCGAGACCGGGAATATCCTTGTCGGCGCTCTGCTTTGTCTGCTCCTCGAAGGAAGCAACCTGACAACAGTCCGCTACAGGCTCACCGACGAAGATTTTATTAAAATCTCCGATTTGACCTCGCTGGTCTTTCTCGGCGCGGTGGCTCTTGTTTTGATAAATTATAAGCCGATCGGCTTCTTGCGCATAACAGCAGGATGGCTGCCTCTCATATTGTCGCCTCTTATTGCGGCCCAGCTCTACTCCACCGGCGATACGATTGTTATCGGCACCAGGCTGGGGAGCAAGAAAAAGGTCCATGCGCACAAGCCAGTGGATTTTCGTTTCTATTATATCGCGATATGCGTTTTTGCAGCGGCAACGGCAAACAGCCGGTCTCTCTGGTTTTACCCGGTGCTGGGGCTGATTCTGGCCTGGTTTCTTTGGCTGAACCGGGGGCGATCGTTTTCACCGCTGCTTTTTATCCTGCTTTTGGGCGGTTCCCTGGGGCTTGGTTATGCCGCCAGCGTGGGAATGGAAATTGCCCAGCGCCAGGTTCTGGAAAGATCGCGTCACTTCTGGCTCGGCTATTATCGAGAGCGACACAGCGATCCTTACAAGAGCCATGTCAATTTCGGCGAGACCGGAAGGCTGAAGGAGTCAGGCGAAATAATCATGCGGGTCGATGCGTCCCCCGCGCCTCCCCGGCTCTTGAGGGAGGCGGGTTATTCAACGTTTGCCAGGGGAAATTGGCTTGGAAACCAGGAAGATTTTGCCCTCCTTGCGCCGATCGATGAATCAAGCTGGAATCTGATGGATCCGCCCCATAAAGAAGGAAAAATGATCAGGGTGGAATACAATCTGCCCAGGGAAAAGGGACTCCTGCCCTATCCCCAGGGGGGGTATCATATGAAGAGCAAAACAATTTTTGCAATGGAGAAAAATAAGAACGGTTTTGTGAAGGTAGTGGATGGGGTTTCGATTATTTTCTACGATCTTTGGTATCATCATGAAATGCAGAACAAAACGGACCTGCCGGGTGCGAGAAACATGAGCATACCCGAGAATGAAAGGTATGCCCTGCAGGAGGTGATCGACCAAATCGATCTCTCAGGACTTTCCGATACCGAAAAAATCGCTGCAGTAGAGGGATATTTCCAGAAGGATTTCAGCTATTCCCTCGGTTTTCTCGGCCGGGAAGAGTATGACACGCCGCTCGGCAATTTCCTGCTGAAGCGGAAAAGCGGTTTCTGTGAATATTATGCCACCGCCACTGCGCTTCTCTTGAGATTTGCAGGTATTCCAAGCCGGTACGTGGTCGGCCATGCCGTCATCGAGAAAAGCCGGCTGGAAGGGAAATATGTAGTGCGCAACCGGCATGCCCACGCCTGGGCGGAGGCCTTCGTCGGCCAGCAGTGGCGAGTCGTCGATACTACACCTGCGGTCTGGGTGGAAAAGGACCGGGAGCAGGCGTCAATTTTTGCCGGATTACAGGATGTTTTTTACCTCATTCGGCATAAATACAGACTGTTTCAAATCGGCACCGGAACAGATAAGACCCTGTTTTTTTCAATAATTGTCATAGTCCTGACCTCCTTTCTGGTCCTGCGAATTTATCGTCGCATGAAAATTGAGCAGGCGGGGCGGGAGCGGGATGCTGTTAAAATACGATCGTTTGCCAGGATCACTTCGCCATTCACGCCTATCCTGGAAGCACTCAGGCAGTCGGATATCGCCCGGGGCGACAATGAAACTTTTGTCGATTGGGCAGCCCGGCTGGATTTATGGAATAATTTCGACCGATTGGAGTTCGGGAATCTTTACCGCCTGCATCTGCGGATGCGGTATGATCCTGAGGGGCTCAGCGCCGGGGAGTTCGAGCGACTGCGGCATGGTGCAGAGAAATACCTGCAAAGCCCTCAGCAACGCGCCACCGGCTAAAGATGCTCTTCGTTAAAATACAAGACGCCCGTGCCACTCAACGAGCTGTTGCCTTGAGCCGTTTGATCGTCTTTATTTCATTTTTTTTGACTGTCACAACCAGGCCGGCGCTATTGGAATATTCAACGACGCCGTCTTTCATTACGATATCATCGGTGGTAATCCTCCCTCCTGAAACCAGCTCAATTTCGTAGTAATAGCTGCCTTCACCGCCGGCTTCCAGGCCAGCATCGCTGTCAGCTTTGGACTTGACGATCCGATCGATTTCCTCCTGGGTCCAATACTGTCGATTTCTCTCTCTCAATACTCTTTCTTTTGCGTTGTCAATCGCTTGTGAAGAGAATTCGTATTCTTTTTTGTTCCGCCCATCACTCGTTGGTTGCTGGATAGCCTGGTTTTGTGAAGATTCACTTGTTGTATGAGTTGTTTTCTCCTTCTCCTCAAGAAATTTACCCATCTTAGCGAGGAATCGCGAATTGGAAAGTAATTCGTAGAGGTTAGGTCCATAATAATCAAAGACGGTAATCGAACAGAACGCGATAATCAAAGTCAACAAAAAGACTTTCAACCATGTTAATATATTGATTACTCGTGAAATGGTGTTCATGGCCGGCTATTCTATCATTCACATCGCAGAGATTCATGCTTTATTGACAAAGGTAAACAGACGTGCTCCCGGTGTTGAAGGCAAACTCACAACTCGCACCCGGACAACAGGTATCGTTGCCGATGTTGCAGACAGACCCGATTGCCAGGCACTGCGGTGTTGTCCCCGGTTGTTGCGGTTGCCCTGGTTGTTGCGGTTGACCGGATTGTTGCGGTTGACCGGTTTCAGGGACTGGTTGGCAGCCGACCCCCTCTTCAACATGAACCGAGGTTACGGCCGTGCCGGCAGCGCTTGTCGTGATTCTTACCTGGGTATCTCCGCAGCATTGGTCATCCAATTTGGCTACGATAGTCTGTTGATCGCCCGGCAATCCGTCCAGCGCAACACGTATCTCACTCCCGCTTATTCCGAATGCCGAGCCGGCAGATGGTGGATCGACTGAGAGTACCCTCACCTGGGAGCAGCTGGTAGAGACAATCAGTCTGGGGTCACCAGGGTCGGAGTCATCCACCCGGACGTTCTGGGGAAGCCCCGCTTTGTCAACTCGAAATATATCATTGTATAAGACACTTATCCTTGGTTTTGCGGTGAAGTGGTCGGATGCAAGAAATCCAACGTGTTCCATCTGCGAAACATTGGCATATCCAGTGTCGGAAGGGTGGAAGAATCGTGGACAATTCCCGTCAAACGCCGCGTCGGTGTCAAGCAGATCGACGGTAAAAGCGACACCGACTATTTGCTCATTCGCCCCGTATTCGTAGTCAATATTTTCAAAGAACAAATCCAGGCCGCCAAGCTGGTAACCGGCAGTGACTGTTTTCGCTGCAGGCAAGTCCTGGTACCCAACCTTGAGCATCCCGATCGGCGTGCATGCCTTTAAGGCTGCAAAGCCGGAAAATCCTTTATCTGTCTCTTCACCTATGCCATGGAATGAATCGTATTGTACGGCTTGATAGCCACTGCCGACATCAAACCGTATCCCCTTGAAAAAGCCATTGTCGAGAAAATCGCTGCCGGCAGCAACTCCAAGCGATGCCTCATGGGTATCGACATCGCCGAATCCGATATCCGGGCTGACCATTCGCCAGGCTGTTGGAGTGTCGAGAAAGACAGGACCCCGTTTGACGCTTTCTCCACCGAGATGGGTAGAGGAATATTTAAATGTAAGCTCTCTGATTACAATCTTTACTCGTTTCCGGTAGCTCAAGCCAACCCCCTGTTCAAGGGCGCTCTTTTCAAATTGAGGATCAAGCACCCGCTCAAAACCATCGCTCAGCGCCAGTTTATCTTTCACTTCCGCATGAAACAATCGATACGTCAATTTAGTCTCTCCTCCCACCAGTGGCATGAAGTAACCGAGGGTAGCATTGAACCGCTGGCGATTGTCGCTTTCAACTTTGCCGGACAAAAAGTAATACCCGTCAAACTGACCCTTCGCAGGAGAAAAGAGATGTCCGGCAAGAACTTCAAGGCCAAACGTGCCGGTATCGTTTTCCATTTGTTGCCGATCGGCGCCGGACCCTTTCACCTGTATCAGGCTTGCATTGTCCTTTTTTTCAAATTTGAAGATGGTGCCGGATTGCTTGTCCTGCTCCATGAAAGGGTCTGATTTTTGCTGGGTTGACTCATTATTTGGTTCTGCTTCCGTTGATGATGTCGCGATCAGGAAAATACATGTCAGCAAAATGGTGAAATTGGTGAAATTCAGTTTCCGGATCATTTTTCCCCTCTCACATGAATGAGGTTCATGCTCCAATAACCAACTCCCGTATAAACCAAGCAAGCGTCGGAATAACCTTCAGCTCGAATTATAGGCGAATTTTAGTCGATTGAGTAATCGAATGCAGCGGAAAATCGATGGAATCATCCCGCGTTGTTTCGTGATTAGTGATAAAAACATGAGATTACATGCAGTTGTGGATGGCGTGGATGTTCGGAATAATTTTTAACTTCAAATCTCTTGATAGGATACGGTGAGTATTGATGGTTGAAAGGACAAGATCGGGGCATATGCTGCTTTGGATTGAACGCCAAAATGGACAAAGCGCGAGTCGATGGGGTCATTATGTTTATCATTGACAATCGGATGTGTCACGGTTAAAGATTTGACCCCCCATATCTGCTCAATACCTGAAAGCTGTTGAGTGTGAAATTTTCATTGACCGTTTCACAGTGAAACTCTATCGTTGTCTTACAACGATCTTACTTTAAGCTGGAGGGGCAAGATGCAATCAACTAGATTGTCGAGCAAAGGACAAATTATCATACCGAAAAAAATACGATCTCGACACAAATGGCATTCTGGGCAAGAGTTATCGGTGATCGATACCGGTGATGGGATACTGTTAAAGCCGGTACCAACGTTCAAAAAGACAACGCTTGATCAGGTGGCTGGAATACTGAAATATTCAAGAAAACCGATTACGTTGGAGGAAATGGAAGAGGCAATCAAGCAGGGTGCCTTGGAGCGGAAAGAATGATTTCGGTAGACACCAACGTTATTATTCGCCTGCTGACAGGAGATGAGCAGGAGCAATTTCAGCGAGCGAAATCATTGTTTGCAAACGAAAACATTCTTATTGCAACTACTGTCATTCTTGAGTGCGAGTGGGTTCTGCGGTATGCATATCATTTTAGCCCTGATGAAATTGTAAATGGATTCCAGGCGCTGTTTGGCTTATCGAATGTCAAATTGCAGGAGGCTTCCGGGATATATACTGCAATCCACTGGCATAAGCAGGGGATGGACTTTGCCGATGCCATTCACCTGGCGACATCACAGGGTTCAGAGTCTTTCGCAACATTTGACAAAAAATTCATAAAGTCCGCCTTAGAAATTACAGACCTGCTCGTCAATGAGCCTTGAGCAAATATTAAACTGAAACGGGGACAGACCCCAATCCAGGGGGTCTCAACTCTTAAGTTGATGGTGTTGATGGGGTCAAATCTTTATCCTTGACAATCTGATGTGTCACGGTTAAAGATTTTGACCCATATCGCATATCGCACGTTGTGTGGGGTGCAGGCTTCCAAGATGACAAAAAGAGGTTCCGAGTTATCCGCACAAGAAGGCTTCTCGGACATCTCCGCCTCAAGGGAATTGGTACAGTTTTAAGTTGCCATTGACACGGGCTCGCGGGTGGTGCCGGTGCATTGCGGACTCCTGAAGCCGGTGGCGGTTTGAAAATAGGCAGGCAGAGGCCAAGACAGGGAATGACGGACATTATTATCCGTGAACAGGTTGCGGAACAGTTACTAAAAATGAAGGTTCATTTACGGCATTTTCTGCGATTCCATTTTCTGGATGGTTTCGTATAATTCAGGTAGGCTGTGAAGAACTACATCCCAAACTATTTCGAGATCGATCCCGAAATATTCATGTATTAAATGTTGCGAAAGTCTTTGATATCCTGCCAATTAATGTGAGGATATTTGCTTTTTAGCGCATCGGGTGCAATACAAAAAAGTGACAATCTAAAGAAATTGCATCAAAATTAAGAA
>CAYTVF010000052.1:0-21006 GCA_964441345.1 uncultured Desulfopila sp.
GGATGGTTCCGGGTACCCGCTGCGCCTGAAAGGCGAAGAAATTCCTTTGGCGGGGAGGATAATGGCGTTTGCCGATGTATACGATGTTCTTCTGTCCAAGAGATCCTACAAGGACCCTTTATCCCTGAACCATGCGGAATTCTATATCAGGGGAGAAAAGGGCAAACATTTCGATCCGGCCGTAGTCGAGAGTTATGAGCGGAACAGGGAGAGGTTCGTCGAGATCCATGCTGCCATGCAGGATGTCGATTCGCTGTGGTGACAGGGAAGCCGGGTAACCGGGGAGCCGGGCACCCTGGTAAGCGGTTGGGCGGAAAGGCGCGGAGTATCAGGTTTCGACCCGGGCTGTGTTTCTGCGGTAGGTGATGACAGTGAACGGTTCCGAGCAATCGGGGTACGCTTTGCGGCCCGTTTCGATAAATTCCTGCTCCGAGAACTCCGGGAAAGTGACATCGCCTTCTGCATCCCTGTGGATCAGGGTCAGAATCATGCCGGTTGCAACAGCCAGGCCCTGCTTGAAAATCTGCGAACCACCGATAATAAAGGCTTTCTCGCCCTCCTCGCACAGGTCGAGGGCGGCGGCGAGGGACGCCGCATATTCACCGCCGCGGGGCATATAATCCGGGTTGCGGCTCAAGACGATATGACGTCTGCCGGGCAGAGGGCCGGGGAACGATTCGAAGGTCTTGCGGCCCATGATCAGCGGATGTCCCATCGTCGTCTTCTTGAAGAGCCGGAGTTCCTCGGGGATGTGCCACGGCATTTTGCCGTCTCGGCCAATGATCCGATTCCTGGCTATGGCGGCTATAATAATTATTTCCATGGTCCCGATTTGCTCGAAATAACTTAAAAATATATTGTATTTACCTCAGCTTCTATTTAATAATACGAAAATTATAGCATTATTTTCAAGCAATGACCAAAGAAGTTGGAGGCGTTCGATGAAAATACATTGTCCACACTGCGGCGTAAAAGGTTCCGCTGACGACTCGTATTATGGGAAGAATGTCAAGTGCCCAAAATGTCAGGAAATATTTGTTGCTTTGGAGGCTGTCACCGGTGAACGGGAGCGGGATATGGCAGACGAGCCGGCGCTTTCCGTATCGGCCGGTGAACAGGTCCTGGCGGAAAGTCTGACCGATCTCCGGGATGAAGAAGATATACTTGATGAACTCGGTATGCTGGCCGAAGAGGAGACTCCAGTTGAAGAGGTTCCGGCGGAAGAAACCGAGATCGGATACGAAGAAAAACCGACCGAAGACCTGGCCGAGACCGAAATCGCCGAAGCGGCGGCGGGCGGGGTGGAGGAGAACGGACAATCGCCGGATATGGAAGAACCGCCCGGCGCGATTCCCCCGGCGGAGATCGATCTGGAGGAACCGCCGGCCGAACCGGTGAAGGCCGTGGAGAGCCGGGAGAGTGTTTTTATTTTCGAGGAGCATGGCGACGAGGGACAGACGGTTCAGGAAGTAGAGCGGCAGCCGTACGGTCTGGTGAAGGAACAGTGTTGGCAGTGCGGCAAAGAGGCCGGCGGCGGTGTGCCGTTTATCGCCAGGGATGGCCGGTTGTTTTGCCCTGACTGTGTGGTCGTAGAAGAAGCGGAGACCGGCCGTGAAGAGCTGGATTTCACGGATCAAGGCGGAGGCGGTCCACTGCCGGCGGCGGGGGCTGCATCCGCGGGCGGTCCGGCCGAAGGGCCGAAGTACCGCTTCACCGTCGGCGGCGTTCTCCGGGAGGCGTGGGAAAAAACCAAAGGCGTCAAAGGCGCGATCTTGGCGGGCAGTGCGGTGATGTATCTTGTCCTGCTCATTCTGGTGGCATGCGGCGCTTTTCTTCTGCCGATGAACGGCAATGGTCTTCCGGCCGACACCACTGTGATTGGAGTGGTCGGAAATATACTGTTTCAGGCGGTGACGAACGCTCTATCCGTGCTTTTTACCGCCGGTCTCCTGTTCATGGGGATAAGGAAGGTCGCCGGAGATCCCGTCTCCTGGCGCATGGTTTTCGCCGGTTTCCCGGTTGCCGGCAGGATTATCGTCGCCGCCATCCTCCAGTCGATCCTTGTGTTTGTCGGGATTCTGCTCCTGGTGTTGCCGGGCATCTATCTCGCTATTGGCTACGCCATGACCATGCCGCTCATAATCGATCGGGGAATGTCGCCGTGGCAGGCCATGGAGGCATCCCGTAAAGCGATTCACAAGGTCTGGTGGAGGGTTGCCGGACTCTTTTTCATTATGGGACTTATCTTTCTGGTTTCCATGGTACCGCTTGGTATCGGTACTATCTGGACCTGGCCGATGTTTTTCATCCTGGGCGGGGTGGTGTATCGGCATCTTTTCGGCGGCGAGAAAAAAGTTGGTTAGAAGTTACAATGTATGCATAATGGAAAGAGGACGAGAACCATTCGTCCTCTTTTTTCTTTCCTGACGAGAGAGACCATGGGAACGTTTGATCCTGCACTGTACTGGCTGATTATCGGCGTGATGCTGTTTTTTCTCGAACTGGCCCTGCCGGGATTCATCATGTTCTTCTTTGCCCTGGGGGCACTTGCCACCGCCCTGATCGCCTACCTTTTCCCGATCGGTCTGGCCTGGCAGCTCGCGTTTTTTATGGCGGCCTCGCTCCTGACCCTGTTTTCCTTACGGGAAACGATCCAGAAGCGGTTCTTTACCGCTGTTACCGAGGAAAAAAAGAACGACATCGATCAGGTGCTGATTGTTTCCGGGGAAAGGGGCGTTGTCAGCACCGCCATTGCTCCTCCCGCCGAGGGGCGGATAAAGTGTGCCGGCTCCTCCTGGCGGGCAACCGCCGATGAAAGGATCGAAGAGGGGGAAATCGTTGCGGTCGTCCGGCAGAAAGGGCTTGTGATACATGTGGAAAGGGTGTGAACTTTTACCGGGATCGTTTCTCTTGCCGGCCTATTCCGATACTTCACTTAAAGAGGAGGATACTAATGGAACAGAATCTTATTGCTCTTGGCGTTATCCTGATACTTCTCGTCGTCGTTCTGGTTAAGACGGCCGTGGTGGTCCCGCAACGCTCGGAATTCGTGGTGGAGCGACTCGGTAAATACCGCACGACCCTGGAAGCCGGCTTTCATATCCTTTTTCCGTTTTTAGACAAGGTTGCCCACCTTCAAGCAGGTCGGAAGAGAGGGGGGAGATGTCGACCGGCAACCGGAGACCCGTCCGCGGAGTTGAGACTGCCGGCAAGCCCGGCAAGGGGCCGGAGAGGTAGTCTCGACCGGGAATGAAGCATTCCCTGCCCTTTGTCCATCTCTTGATGGTCATTGCCGCGATGCTGGTTTCCACCTCCTTTACCGTCGGGGCGGCGATTACCGCGGAGCTTGATCCGGCTATTCTGACCCTGGTCCGTTTTACCCTCGCCGCCTGCATCTTCGGGCCGCTGGTCCATTTTCGCTACGGTCTGCGCTTTTCTTTTTCGCTCTTTTGCCGTTGTGCGCTGATCAGCGGCTGCCTGGTAATTTTCTTCTGCTGCATGTTTTTATCCCTGCGTTATACCACCGCCCTGAACACCAGCGTGATCTTCGCCCTGGTGCCGTCCATTTCCGGGATCTATGCGCTTATTCTCACCGGCGAGCGGTTGGGCCGAGGGCAGACGATCGCCCTGATCTGCGGTATGATCGGGGTCGTCTGGGTGATTTTCCGGGGAGATCCGATCCTCTTCCTGGCGATGGAGTGGAACCGGGGGGATCTGATTTTTCTCGGCGGCTCTTTTGCCATGGGCCTCTACACCCCCCTGGTGAAACTTCTCCACCGCGGCGAATCGATGGCGGTCATGACTTTCTGGGTTCTGGTGACCGGCGCGCTCTGGCTGGTACTCTTTGCCGGCGGCCAACTGCCGGCTGTGGCATGGTCGGCGGTTCCCGCCTTTGCCTGGCTGGGTGTCGCCTACCTGGCGGTCTTTACCACCATCATCACCTTTTTTCTGACCCAGTATGCCGTCCCCTACCTCGGTCCTACCAGGGTGATGGCCTACTCCTATCTCTATCCGGGCCTGGTGCTGCTGATCGATCTAGCCCTGGGCCACGGACTGCCCCCGCTGAAGGTCATCCCCGGCGTCCTCGTGGTGCTGGCGGCCATGTTCGTCCTGCAGAATCGGAAGGATAAAACTCGGTAGCCGGGCGGAAGTCAGATATCCTTTCGTACCAGGTGCAGAAAGAGGTCGCCCCGGCCGAAGGGCCCCACCCGACCCTTGCCCCGCAGCCGCAGTTTTTGTCCGTTGCGGCTGCCCGGCGGGATTTTAACCTTCAAGGTCTGTTCGCCTTTTTCGCCATAGACGAGGATTTGAATGGTTTTGCCGTGCTGCAGTTCGAAGCTGGTCAGCGGCGTCCGATAGGTGGTATTGTATTTCTGCTGGTTGGCATGGGGATGAGCATCCTCTGGCCGGGGTGCTGCCGAACTTCCAGGTTTCATGCCGAGGAGCGACCTGAAGGAACTGCCGACCGATTTGAGGAGGGATGATCGTCCGCCCATGCCTTTTCTGGCCGCGCCGGAGAGCAAAGGGCCGGCCAGGGAGCCAAGCAGGAAGATCCCGCCCAAAAACACCCCGCCCTTGCCGCCGAAAAAGCTCTTTTTGACAAATGTCGAACTGTAGCGGAAACCGGAACGCTGAAATTCCCGTAACAGCCCGGTAAACATTCTTTGGAAATTGGGGTCCTTGAAGAGATCCCGGAGAATATCCTCCTGGCTGTAAGTGAACCCGCCGCTCGTATGGTGGCCGGTATAGGTAGTGCCGCTTGCCCGGCATGCCTCGTATTCCCGCCGTTTGACCGGATCGGTCAGTACGCCGTATGCTTCGGCGATTTCTTTGAATCGTTCCTCCGCCGCCGGATCGTCGGGATTGCGATCGGGATGGTACTGCATTGCCAGTTTCCGGTATTTCTTGCGAATCTCCTCGGAATTGCTGGTTCTGGTCACACCCAGTATCTTGTAGTAGTCTTTCATGATGAAATGGTTGCCAAGGGCGGAGAACAAACATGAACTTCGGCGATTGCCGGGTCGATCGGCAATCAATCGTCTCCGGGTAATTGTAAATCCGTTGCGGCAAAATAACAAACAATTCCGTCTCGGCCCGGCGCGGCAAAATGCTTATTTTTTAAGGCCTTCGGCGGGATGCACAGATTTTTTTTTCATATCATTTTTTATTTTCCGACTATATACTTTTACTAAGGGTTTGTGCTTTGCCAGAGGGAGACTGCATGAAAATCGAGCAATATTGCTGGGATGAAAGGGATGGTTGGGATGATGACCCGGCGCTCGGCCGGATGAATGCCGATCTTGTTTTCGTCTTCGGTGCCACTCGCCTCATTACCGGTTCAAACTGTGTCGCCCGGCTGCGGGAAATATTCCCCCGGGCCGGGATGATCGGCTGTTCCACCGCCGGCGAAATCGTCGGCACCAATGTCTCGGATGACCGGCTTATCGCGACGGCCGTTTCGTTTCGGGCAACGCCCATCCTGGGTGCCTGCGTATCCATCCATGATTATCCGAACAGTATCGAAGCCACCAGGGCCCTGCTGGCAAAAATTCCGCGTGAGGGGTTGCGACATCTGTTCGTCCTGGCGGACGGGCTGTTGACCAACGGCAGCGATATTGTCCGCGGATTGAATGAGACGCTGCCGGTCGAAATACCGGTAACCGGCGGTCTGGCCGGCGATGGCATGGATTTCAAAAACAGCTACGTGGTCTTTGACGGGCAGGTGCTGTCATCGGCCATTGCCGCCATCGGTTTTTACGGCGACCATGTGCGAATCGGCTTTGGTTCGAGCGGCGGCTGGGTGCCTTTTGGTCCGGAGCGGCTGGTGACCAGGTCGCGCGGCAATGTCCTCAGCGAACTGGACGGCCATTCCGCCCTTGACCTGTATAAACAATATCTCGGCAAATATGCCGATCAATTGCCGGCGGCGGGCTTGCTCTTTCCGCTCTCCATTTTGGCGGATGAGACGGAGGAAGCCTTTGTCCGGACCATTTTATTTGTCGATGAAAAGAACCAGAGCCTGGGGTTCGCCGGCGACGTGCCCACCGGCAGTTATGCCAGGTTTATGCGGGCGGTGCCCGACGATTTGATCGACGGTGCGGCGGAGGCGGCAAAAATCTCGCAGAACCGGGGCGGGGAGTCTCCGGAGCTCTGCATTCTCATCAGTTGTGTGGGGCGAAAGGAGGTCTTGAAGCAGCTGACCGAAGAAGAAACCGAGAGCGTCGAGGAGTCGTACCGGAAGAAACCGGTTATGACCGGATTCTATTCATACGGGGAGATCGCTCCTTTTCGCCCGGGAGACAGGGTGGTGCTGCATAATCAAACGATGACCATCACGACAATTTCCGAGGACTCATAGTGCATCGGCTGTTGCGAAGACAATTAAAAAGGCTTGAGAAACGGGGGCTGGCCGCCGATTTTCAACCCTTTGCCAGCCTGGCTGAACAGGCCTATATCGAGTTCGACGAAACGATCGAGCGGATTCAGCGCTCCCTTGATCTCAGTTCGAAGGAACTCCGGCAGCGCAATGACGATCTTCGCACCGTTTTTCAGGTCTTCCCCGATATTTTCATCTGGCTGGACTCCACGGGGCGGATCATCGACCTGCGCGGCGGAGCTTCGGGCAAGTTCGGCAAGCTGAAAAGGAAAGATCTGGTCGGCCGCTTTATCTGGCAGTCGAGCCTGGTCGACGATCCCTTGCCGTTCGAGGAGATGTTCCGTGCGGGTACCCAGGCAGTCAGAGAGTTTGTGCGGTCTCTGGATGGCGAGGAAATGTGGTGTGAGATCAGATTCGTCCCCACCGATAAGAACACTACCGTTGTTGCCGTTCGGGATATTTCCGAGCTCAAGGCCAAAACAGATCAGCTCCTGGCGGCGGAGAAGCAGTTTCGTTCGATCTTCGTCAACGCCACGGAAGGAATTTTCGTTACCACCTTTGCCGGCAGAATTGTTGCCGTCAATCCGGCCTTTGCCGCCATGTTCGGCTATGACAGTCCGCAGCATATCAAAGAGTGCGTTACCGATATCCCCTCGCAGTTATACGTCGACCGGGCAGAGCGGCAGCAGCTCCTGGAGGCCCTCTTGCGCGACGGGCGGGTGGACGAGATGGAACTGCGGTTCCGCCATCGCGACGGTTCCGTCGTCTGGATTGCCGCCAATGTGCGGCTGATAAGAAGGGGCGACGAATGCTGGATGGAAGGCGCTCTGCGCGATATTACCAAAAGGCGCGAGGCGGAACTTGCCCTCTATGAGGTGAACAGCCGCCTTGAAGAGCGGGTGCGCGAGCGAACGGCCCAGCTGACCCGGGCCAACGAGGATCTGCGGCGGACCTATGAGGAATTGCGTCAGGCAAAGGAGCGGGCCGAATCGGCAAACCGGTTGAAGAGCGAGTTCCTGGCCAATATGAGCCATGAGATCCGCACGCCGATGAACGGCATCCTCGGCCTCAGCCAGCTCGTGCTCCGCTCGCCGACCCTGGCCGAGGAGCATCGGGAAAATATTGAAGGCATCTACTCTTCCGGCGAGACTCTTCTGCGGATCATCAACGATATTCTCGATATTTCGAAGATCGAGGCCGGCAAGCTGAGCCTCAGTTTTGCGCCGGTCGATCTGCCGGCCCTGGTGGCGGAGGTGGTCGGCATGATTTCGGTGAGTGCCAGGGAGGGAGTAGCCATCCGTCTGGACAAATCGGCGGATTTACCGGAGTGGATCATGACCGACCGGACCCGGCTCCACCAGGTGCTGACCAACCTGATGGGCAATGCGGTGAAATTCACCAGGAAGGGCTATGTCCTGCTGAGTGTCGCTTGCCGGGGCAGGGTACTGCCCGGACAAGTAGCCCCCATTCATTTTCGTATCGAGGATACCGGGCCGGGGATCGGCCTGGATCAACAGGAAGAGATCTTTAATCCCTTTATCCAGGGCGACAGCTCGGTCAGCCGCGAGTTCGGCGGTACCGGGCTTGGACTGTCCATTTCCAGGAAAATAGTCAAACTGCTCGGCGGCGATGAGATTCAGTTGCAAAGCTCCCCCGGATTTGGTTCGGCTTTTTCCTTTGTCCTGCCGGTTACCGTGACCACCAGGATAATGGAGGAGGCGCCGGCGCGGCAGGAGAGGGTCAGTTTCGCCCATCGCCCGGACATTCGCATCCTGGCCGCCGAAGACTGGGAATTAAACCGGCTGCTGCTGGCGAAGATTCTCGACGATATCGGTCTGCCGCAGGTAACCTTCGTGGGTAACGGCCAGGAGGCTATCGAGGCCTTGCTGACAGCACCTTATTCGCTTATTCTCATGGATGTTCAGATGCCGGTCATGGGTGGGATCGAGGCCACCCGGATTATCAGAAGAACCCATCCGGATATACCGATCCTTGCGGTCACCGCCCATGCCATGAAAGAAGATCAGCAGCAATGCCTGGCCGCCGGCATGAACGGTTACCTTTCCAAGCCTTACCGAATAGAAGAGATTGTTGAGGCATTGCAACGGGTGCTGGGTTGATTTATCCTGCTCAACCTCTTACCTCTCCCTGAGGGCGGTCTGCAATCCGCGGGTAATAGGCTGGAGCAGATAAGCCAGAACGGTGCGATTGCCGGTGATGACATCGACTTCGGCCACCATTCCCGGCAGGATGGAAAGATTGCCCTGGGGCGTTTTGATGGAGTTTTCCCGGGTACGCACATAGATGAGATAATAGACCGTGCCGGTCCTTTCGTCGGTCTGGCTGTCGGGGCTGATCCGTTCCACCACCGCTTCCATGGCGCCAAACAATCCGCTGTCGAAGGCGGTGATGCGCACCTTGGCCGGCAATTCCGGATGGATAAAGGCGATATCCGCCGGCCTCACTTTCGCCTCGACCATCAGGGTGTCGTCCAGCGGCACGACCTCCGCCAGGGTTCTGCCGGCGCTTGCCACTCCACCTACCGTGGTTACATACAGGATCTTGACGATCCCGTTGACCGGACTGCGGATTTCCGTGCGGACCAGGACATCCTCCTTGGCGGCCAGCCCCCCTTCCAGCGAGTTCAACAGGACCTGCCGTTTGGTCATGTCCTCCCGCGCCTCCGAGCGGAACTGGTTCAGCATGCCGCGGATACGGGCATCGCTCTCGCCCATCTGGGCCTCGGCCGTGACCTGCCCCTGGGTGATGGAGACCAGTTGGGACTGCAGGTTCGCCTCCTCCTTGCGCAGCTGGATCAGCTCCGTCGGCGAGACCGCACCCATCTTTTCCAGCGGTTTGACCAGTCTGAGCTGCTCTTGGACCATCTCCAGCGATTTCTTCGTCTGCGGCAGACGTCCCCGGAAATCTTCGGCTTCCGACACCTTCTGCGCCTTCTGCTGTTGCAGGACTGATATCTGCGCATTCAGCGTCTCGGCCCGCTCGATGCGCAACCTCTCCTCGGTGGCGATGACCTTACGGCCGTCCTCGGTCTGCTTGAGGTCCTCCGGGTACCTGGGCTGCGTCCCTCCGGTTTCCGCCTGCAACCCGGTTTCCGCCTGCAATCGTGCGATGGCGGCCATCAGTCCCTCGCGCGTCGCCTGCACCTGGGCCACGTCGCCCTTGGCCTGGGCCGGATTGAGACGGAAGAGCACGTCGCCCTTTTTGACAATCTCGCCTTCATGGACGAGAATTTCCGAGATTATTCCGCTTTCCAGGGATTGCAGGCGCTGGACCGTGCTGATCGGTACGATCTTGCCGCTGCCCGAGGCGATAATCTCGATCTGGAACAGCGCCGCCCAGGTCAAGAAGAGTATGAGCATAAGCAGTAACAGCTTGATGATCCATTTGGCGCCGGAAGACACCGGATCGAGCGCCTCCTCTTCCAATGCATGGGAAGTAGCAAGTGAAAACGATTCGGGGTTTTTCCATTGTTTCATAGCTTAGGCCCTCGCCGGTACAGTGCCGTTCGTGCGGATTCCACCCCTGAGAATGGCCAGTGCCTCGCCGCTGGGCTTATCCAGGATAACCCGGCCCGCTTCCAGGACCACCACCCTGTTCACCAGGGCCAGCAGGGCCGGCCGATGCGTTACCACCACCATGGTCCGCTCTTTGAGCGCCTCGCGGAGCATCTCCAGCAACTGGGCCTCGGCAACCTGATCCAGCGCACTGGTCGGCTCATCGAGGAGCAGTACCTTGGGATTGCGAATCAGGGCCTGGCCTATCGCCACTGCCTGTTTCTGGCCGGTCGACAACCCCGCACCTCTCTCGCCCAGATACATGCCATAGCCGTCTGCATGCAGCCGGGCAAACTCCTCGACTCCGGAGGCCCTGGCCGCTTTCAGCAACTCCTCATCGCCGGCGTTGGGCCAGCCGGCCACCAGGTTATCCCGCAACGTGCCGGAAAAGAGGAGCGGTTCCTGCTGAACATAGCCGATCAATCCACGTACCTCGGCCGGGTCGATCTGCTGCATGTCCACTCCATCGATTCTGATCACCCCCTTGGCCGGAGTCATCACCCCGGCCAGGAGCTTCAGCAGCGTGCTCTTGCCCGAGCCGTTGCGGCCGAGAATCGCGACGTGCTCGCCGGGTTTGATGCAGAGCGAGATTTCGTGCAGCGCCTCGACAAATTTCCCCGGCCCGGCCGGGTACTGGAAATCCGCGCCGTGTACCGACAGCTCTCCCGGCATATCCTTACGGGAAATATAGTTATGGCCTTCCTGCCGCACCTGCGGTAACGCCATGAAACGCGCGAGAAAACTGAGCGCCGTGCGCGTATGATACAGCCTGATCAAGAGACCGGCCAGCTGGGCAAAGGGCATCATCACCTGTCGGTTGAGCATGCCGACAGCCACGAGCGCCCCGATGCTCATGGTATTGTCGATAATCATTATCACCCCGCAAACCAGGACCAGCACCCCGGAGCTCTGGACAATAAACGAAGTGAAATTGGCAACGAACTGTTGATACTTCCGCATCTGATGGCTCGACACCGCCGATGTTGCCACCTGATCGCGCCAGCGGCGGCGAATGGTACGTTCGGCACCGACAGCTCGCACCGATTCGGCGGCGATGATCGTCTCGACCAGGGTGCCGTGCCGTTCCTGGCCGTGCATCATCGACAGCCGGCTTGCCCGTTCCATGGGCCGTTGCATAACCATGTTGAGCACCAGGATTACCAGAATACACGCCAGCGACACATAACCCAGCCAGCCGCCAAGATAAAACGACAATCCCAGGGCGATCATCGAAAAGGGCAGATCGACCAGGCTGAGCAGGACTGCCGAACTAAAAAACTCCTGTACCGTTGCATACCCGCGCAGCATATCGGCCTGAGTTCCGGCCGAACCCTGCAGGTGTTCGAGTTTTATTCCAAGTTGATGCTCAAAAATTATTCGCGACAGAATCACATCCAGACGGCGGGCCGTCTTGTCGACGATCGATGAACGCAGCTCGCCGACGATGAACTGAAACAACAGAATGATCGCCATGCCGATTGCCAGGGTGGTCAGGGAGTTTATTGCCCCGGTGGGTGCAATCCTGCTGTAGACCTGAAGGGAGAACAACGGGGTAAGCAAACCGAACAGCGACAGCACCACCGAAGCCATGATCGCGTGTTTATAGACCTCGCGCTCATTGAGCAGGGCCTGACGCAGCCAGCCGAGTCCGGCCTTGTTCCGGCCGAGCATTTCGGTCCATATCCCCGAGCGCTGTGACGAGAACAACCGGCAGCCGCAGCGCAGCCAGACCACCCGCCTGCCTTTTTTTCCCCACCCGGCCTTGAGACTGCCCCGGGCCAGCTGCACCAGCGCATCGCCGTCCGGGTCGCGTCTGACTCCCCCCGCATCGTCGAACATCAGCACCGATCCGCGGTCCCCGAGTTCGCTGGTAATAATCAGGCGGACCGGATGGGCCGGGTCGTCGAGATCGAGGCGGATCAACGGCGCCGTCCCGACCACGCCGGCCACGCGCCGAATGGGAACCACGTCCATATTCAGACCGAACCGCTTCCCCGACTGCCGGTAGCCGAGGATGTCGATGCCCGGCGTCAGATCGCGGCCGTCGGTCAGCGACGACAGCAAGGCGTCCATGGAGATGGAAAGCCCCAGCGAACGGGCCGTCATCACCATGGCGGAAGCCATCTGCTGATGCAGGTTGTGGATCGGGTGCTCGGGGCTATCCGCCGTCCCGGTCCAGGTTCCGGTTGGGGCCGCTGCGCCGGGCATACCGGACGGGTCGTCCCCCGGCGCACCTGCCCCTGTGATCGCCGATCCATCTGCCTTTTCCGCCTCTGGCGCCCTAACGCCATCATTTTCCAACTTCTTTGACACGTGTACCTCCATACTTCTTTCATATCATTGTTGCGGGACAACCGCACGATCGGGCGTCCCGTTACACCCCGCGAAAATCTCAACCGCTTCCCCGTGGCCGACAATGCCTTAGCAAGAATGATGCAAGATCATCCTGCAAATGCCGGCCATCGCCCCGAACGACCGCTGCCGGCCCTGCCGGGCGGCGCCCCGGTAGAGAAAACCTGGAAGAGCAGGGCGGAACCGGCCGGCGGGAATAAGGGAGGAGGGGGGGAGTACTCGAGTCCGGTTTTTCCGTACTCGAGTCCGGTTTTTCCGTAAATGTCGCTCCTGCGCCGGCGCGCGGGGCGTTGTGGGGACAGTAGTATCGGGAATGAAAGATACTGGCCCGGTAATCGCTCGGAGTCGAAGGCAGCCAAGGCGCTCTTCTGCTTCCGTGGTCTCTCTGTTACCTGTAGTACCGACATGTTGTGTCGATCAGCGATGCGTGTTTGGCGTTTCGGCATAATAATTGCTTAAATTGCAGCCATACCGCCTCGATTGAGAAAAAAGATTTCTGTTTCCGAACAGACACGGGGAAAGCATTTGCAGCCGGTCGCTATTTCGCTACATCAACAAGGAGGTGCAAAAGGAGAGATTTTTATCATTTTTTTTATTGAAACCGTCAGACAACAATCAACAACCATTTTTTAATCTGGAAGTTAAGGGGAAAGAACTTTGTCAGGAAGTAAAGGAGAAAGAGATTTGAAAAGAAAAATTGTTGCCTTAGTCGTCATGGTATTTCTGCTTGGATCGGTAAATATTGTGAATTCGGCCACTGCATTGATGGAAATAGGCAGGAGTCCGTTTTATCAACCGGCGCTGAAATCGACAGACGAACTGCTCGCGATGCTTCGGTCGAGAGTGAGTGAGGTCAAAAAAGGTTTTGCCCTGGCCGGACGAAGCGATCTGTTTGAGCCTTTTATGGACCAGGTCGGAAAAGCCGAAATTAAAAAAGTTGAATTTCAGAAGGGATCGCATTTTCAGTGGATGTTCTTCAAAAAAAATGGAAAAGGCGAAGTTCGCATCGCCAAGGATGTGACCTGGGCAAATCATAAAACTTTCCCGGGTTTCCAGTTCGATATCCTGCATAACGGCACTCGAACAACGTTTGTCGTACCGCTTGGCTGCGGCAATGTCGCGCTGATGGCGGAAAACAGAGTTCCGGAGGTTGTGAAGGCTCCGGTGGTCAAACCGAATAAGGCCCCTGTCTGCAGCATGCTGGTCTCTCCGACCCGGGGATTCTGCGGCGAGGTCGTAACCGTAGATGCACGCAATTCCGCCGACGCTGACGGCAGTGTTGCCAGGATGAAAATTACCGTCGTCGATGACGGCGGCAAGGTTATCGGCGAGAAAGTGGTTGACGGCCCGGGCCTTGTCGGCGAAGTCGCCTTGCCCTGCGGTAAAAGCACTGTCAAGGTTACGGTAACCGACGACAAAGGCACCGACGCTGCTTCCGCGCAGTGTGTCGCTGAACTCAGCGGGATAAAGAGACTCCGCCTTATCGGCGATGTCGGCTACTATAGACAGTTCGATCCTGGCCATTATCTCTTTGGCCGCGTAGGCGGAGAGTACAGGTTCAATGAAAATTGGTCGGTTCTCGGACTCCTCGGCGGTGCATGGCTCTATGAAGGACGCGATGGCGCGAATGCATTCATGGCCGATGTCCTTGGTGAGTACAAGTTCGCCTCGAGGTATTTTGTCGATCTGGGTGTCGGTGGCTGGATAACCGGCGGTGACGACGACCTGGAGACCGAAAACAGCCAGCTCGACCTTGTCGCCGCGGTTGGCGCCCGGGTTTACGGTGAGCCGGAGGGCTTCAACACCTCCGTCTTCGTCGAAGTACGTTCGGCATTTGACGAACTTGACGGCTTGTACGATTATGGGCGTTTCGGATTGGGGGTTCGCTTCCGGTTCTGACACCCGCAAGGGGGGGACTCTTTTCAGTCCCCCCTTACGGGAGGGGAGGCATACACCAAGCGGACAAAGTGAATACTATTGAAATAAATTGAATAGTTACAATCCCGCAAATGCAAGGAACAGTGGAATCGCATGATACGAAAGACCTTGGCCGGCAAATACCTGGCAATCTCGGGGACGGCATTACTGCTGTATGCTCTTGTCGGCTTTATCGTTGCGCCAAGAATCATCCGCTGGTACATGCCCCAATACGCGCAAGAGGCCTTGCATTGCCGGGTCCAGATCGATAAAGTCCGCATCAATCCATTTCTTTTGACCGTCGAAGTGAACGGGTTCAGCCTGAAACATGCTGACGGATCACAGCCCATTGCTTTTGCAAAGCTTTTTGTCGATCTGGAGACGAGCAGTCTGTTCCATCGGGCGGTAGTGCTGCGGGAGCTGAGTCTTGACAAGCCGGATATTCGCGCCACCGTCGGGCTCGACGGATCGATCGACTTAAAGAGACTCGCAACCGCTGTTGCCCAAACACCGAAGCCCGGAAAATCCGACGCAACACTCCTGCCCTTCATTCTCAGGGACGTAACCATCCGGGGAGGAAGGATCGCCGTTGTCGACAGACGTCAATCCATCCCCGCGGATTTCACCCTTTCGGGGCTTGACCTGCAGTTGCAGGATCTGTTCACAGCCAATGATCATTATGGAACGTATAGCCTTGCCGCCACCACGGAGGCCGGCGAATCCCTTCAGGGGGAAGGCGAGCTTTCTCTTTCCCCGCTCCGCTCAAATGGTCGGCTCACCCTCAGTGGTGTCGGGATAGCCGGCCTGTGGCAATTTTTCCGGGACAGTACCAACCTGGAGCAACCCGCGGGCCGGATCGATGTTGCAACCGGATATCGTCTGGATGCCGATACATCACCCGTTCGGTTGACACTGGAGAACCTGCGTGTCACCGTTGCCGATCTGTCTCTCAAACTGCTTGATGCCGATTACACCGTTCTCCAACTGAAAAAAATAGAACTTGATGCACCTCGTTTCGATCCGGCGACAAAAAAATTGCACGCAAAGAACCTGCTTTTCGACGAAGGCGCGGTGGATGTACGAATCGACACTTCAGGCAAAATCAATCTGCAACGGATAATCGAAAAATATCTAGTGAAATGAGAGGAATAAGTATTAACAGTTCGCAGCCGCACAGCCCGCTGTTTGCCACGGAAAAGCTGACGGTTGAAGGTGGAGCGTTTGATCTGGGCGCCCGCTCGATCGCCTTTGACCGCATTGCAATGAGCGAAGGTCGTTTTGACGCCGGTCTTGACGGCGATGGAAAAATCAACTGGCTGCAGCTTTTTCAGCCCAAAAAAGCGGCCGACGAATCGATGAAGAGCGAACCCGCGCCGGATGTTGTTCCCGCGTGGAAGTTTCTGGTCAACTCCTTCGAAGTCGAAAAGTTCAGTTCAAAGTTTTCGGACCTGACAACGCATTCCCCAAAACCCATATTCGGTCTTCAGGACCTCAATGCCAGGCTGACCGAGGTAGGCGGCAAATCGCCCGTGGGCTTCACCGTTGGTTTTCAGGGCGAACTGGGAGGAGTGGCGGCAGCGAGCGGCACGATCTATCCCGCTATTCCTTCGGTGCAAGCCGATGTCAATGTGTCCGGCATGGTGCTTACCTCTTTGCAGCCCTATATCGATTCCGTTGCCGCTCTGCAGCTGCAGTCTGCATCGGTTTCCGGCCGGGGGCAGCTGAGTTATGGCACTCCGAAAAACGCACAGGAAATGGCTTATACGGGGAGTTTAAGTCTTGACAATCTCCGTCTGATCGAATCCGCCTCACAAATACCATACCTGAGCTGGGACGCAGCACAACTTCCCGAATTTAAACTCACGCTTCAGCCAAACCGGTTGGACGCTCGGGAGATAAAAATATCCGGGCCGGCGGGAAAGTTGATCATCGGGGAAGACGGGAACCCAAATCTCGCCGGTATCCTGAAAAGTCGGCCGGACAACACGGAGAGCAAGTCATTTCCCCAGCCGGCACCCGAAATTGCAGGGGCAAAAGAGAGGAATGAGGCCTTTGCGTATAATATTTCCCGAGTGGAGGTGAAAAACGCGGAGATGGTCTTTGAAGACTTGAGTCTCCGGCCCGGGTTCATGACTCGTATCCATGACCTCGAAGGGACAGTCACAGGTCTCTCCTCGGAGCATGACGCGCAGGCCAAGATCCGGATGGACGGAGCTGTGGATCGATACGGGATTGCGAAAATCAGCGGGGCGATCCGTCCCAGCGATTTTCAACGTTCATCCGGGGATCTCATCGGCGGCGAGTCGGCAAATCTCGATCTGCTGGAGTTCGACCCCGGAAGCGCCGGGCTCCTTCCTCCGGAGCAGGAGAAGCTCCTGAAACTTGCCGATGCCCTGCAGAGCCGGCCGCAGCTGAAATTGGTCGTTCAGGGACGCTACAGTCCTGAAATCGATGGCCTGGAATGCAAAGAACGCAGTGTCCGCGGAATCGTCGCTGCCCGGCCCGGAGAAGAGCCCGATTCGAACGATGCCCCGGAGCCGCTCGATTTCACCGACTCCGACACGCAGAACACTCTGGAAAAGGTGGATGAAGAACGTTTCGGGAAAGCATCTCTGGACGAACTCGAACAAGGTGATTGCTTATTGCAGCTTGCCGAAAACCGTGCGCAGGCAATCGTAGCCTATCTGGAAGACGAAGCCCAAATCCCGAAAGACCATGTGAGCATCAAAGCTCCGGCGCCACTCCCCGGTGACGAGCGTCCGTCCGTCTCGCTCACATTGGAGGTCTATTGATCGGTCGGGATATTCTGCCCCGGAGCGTCTCATTCCCCGGCGAAGGCGAACGGGACCGCTCCGGATCGGAAAGTGTTGTTAACGCGACGATCTGGCGTGATATTTGCTGATGTGGCTGTGAACAATTTTCAGCAGGAATGGCTGCAACCGCGGTTGGTGTCGAAGGAAGTACCGATCGGGATGCTGGCCGGAGAAATGGTCGGAACAGCCCCGGCCCGCATGTAATCAATAAACGAACAAGGAGGAACAAATGAACAAATTTTTTGCAATGCCAGCCTTGATACTGGTTTTTTCTGCCTCGACCGTTGCCGCGTACAGCCTGGAGAAAGTTGTCGAATTGGCGGCTTCGACCGCATCCGAGCAGGCAGCCACAGCAGCCGGAGCGGCTATAAAGAAAAAGATGGTCAACGTCAATACGGCCGATGCCAAAGCATTGGCAAAGATTCCGGGGATCGACTCTCAAGTGGCCGAGGCGATTACCGCCTATCGCAAGGCCAACGGCAAATTCAAAACGCTTCAGGACCTGGCCAAGGTTCAGGGGGTCGAGCCGGAACTTCTCGATGCGATAAAGGACCTGATAAGATTCTGATCTTGGCGCCTGTTGTTGCCGATCCTTACTCTTCAGGCTCGGGGACCAGGACCGTCCGATTGCCGTTGTTCTCCATCGGACTCACCAGGCCGGATGCCTCCATCTGTTCGACGAAGCGGGCGGCACGGTTGTAGCCGACCCGCAGATGGCGCTGTATCGCCGAAATCGAGGCACGGCGGGAGCCGATCACGAATTCGACGGCGTGGTCGTACAGCGGATCGGTCTCTTCGTCCGGCCCTGCCGCCTCGGCTCCGCCGCCGTTCGCCTCCGCTGCACCTCCGAGCACTCCCTCGACATAGTCGGGGGTACCAAGTTGCTTGAGATACTCGGCAACGGCATGCACCTCTGCGTCGGTGACAAACGCGCCGTGCACACGCTGGGGATAACCGCTGCCGGGCGGCATGTAAAGCATGTCCCCCTGGCCGAGCAAACATTCTGCGCCCATCTGATCGAGGATGGTGCGGCTGTCGACCTTGGAGGAGACCTGAAAGGCGATCCGGGTGGGGATGTTGGCTTTGATCAGCCCGGTAATGACATCGACCGAAGGACGCTGGGTGGCGAGGATCAGGTGAATGCCTGCCGCCCGCGCTTTCTGCGCCAGACGGGCGATCAATTCTTCGATCTTTTTGCCGGCGACCATCATCAGGTCGGCGAGTTCGTCGACCACCACCACCACATAGGGGAGGGGGCTCGGCGGCTCCGGATCGTCTCCGGCCAGGTGGGATGAGGCGTCTGCCGGCACTTTTCCGGCTAGGGCGATATCGCGCACCTTCTGGTTGTAGCCCGCCAGGTTGCGCACGCCGGTCGCGCTCATCAGGCGATAGCGCCGTTCCATCTCTCCGACACACCAGCTGAGTGCGTTTGCCGCAAGCTTCATGTCCGTCACCACCGGCGCCAGCAAATGAGGGATGCCGTCATATATCGATAATTCCAGCATCTTCGGATCGATCATCACGAAGCGAACCTCATCCGGTGTGGTCCGGTACAACAGCGACAGGATCATGGCGTTGACACCGACCGATTTGCCCGAGCCGGTCGTTCCCGCCACAAGCAAGTGTGGCGCCCTGGCCAGATCCGCCACCACGGGCTCGCCGGTGATGTCCTTGCCGAGCACCATCGCCAGTTTCGAATCATGGGACTGATACACCTCGGAGGACAACACTTCCGCAAGGCGAATCGTCTGCCTGATCGGATTTGGCAACTCCAGCCCCATGCAGGTCTTGCCGGGAATTGTTTCGACCATACGGATGGAGGCCACGCCCAGGGCTCGGGCAAGATCCTTCATCAGGCTCATTACCTGAGCGCCCCGTACCCCTACCGCCGGCTGTACCTCGTAGCGCGTAATCACCGGGCCGGCGTTCGCGTCCTGTACGCTTACCTTGACGCGGAATTCGGCGAGCTTTTCCTCGATCAGGATGCCGCACTCAATTAACTCATCCGGGCTCATCGATACGACCGCCGCATCGCCCGGAGATAACAGATCGAGGGGCGGCAAGCCTTCGCGGTTAAAAAATCGCGGCTTGAAAGGGTTTCGCCTTCCAGCCTGCGTAGCGGGTGCACCTGCTGCTCCGAGTTCCCGCCCGCCGGCCGCGACCACCGGCGCGTACGCCGGCACCGGATCATGACCGTCTTTTGCCTCATCGATGTCCACCTCTTCCGACAACACGATGTATGGCGGGAACTCATCGGATGTACCGGCAGTCGTTGTCCCGGAATCGTCCGGCGCCGGCGCCGGACGGCACCGCGGAGGGAGGCGCCGGAGAGGTTTGTCCGGTCAGCGCCATGCTCTCCCCTTCGCCCCCCGAGACTCTCTCCCACGGACCGCAACACGCCGGATCGGCGATTATTTTCAGGGAACCGCCCGGACCGCCGACCAGCCGATACCCACGTATTATCTCTCCGGCCGCCCTCCACCCCGCCATCGATGTCCCGGCGGACGGCGGAACGCTCTTCGGCCCGGAAATGCAGGAATGGGCGCCGCTGCCGTCGACGATCAGCCCGCCAACGTTCTCATCGGCCGGTTCGGGATCGACCCGCCGAGCCTTGCTCGACAAGCGTTTGTCATCACCCGCCGTCATCCGCCGCCGAATCTCCTCGATTTCCATCATAATCGCCGGCGTATTGGGGGATTGCGGCCAGGTTGCGGCCACTCGGCCGGCGGACAACTTGCCTGGATATCTTCTTTCCGGGTTCTCCTGTGGTCGCGGTGTATCCGTCGCTTCCACCGGTCCCGGCTTCTCCCCGTGAACGTCCCGGTCAGGCCCCGGTGATGCCGCGCCTTCCGTGGGGATCGGAGCTGCGTCGCCTTGCAGACGGACCGTGGATCCTTCCAGTATGCTCCACCGCAGAGAATCATTGGTCGTCGCGGCAGGCCGCTGCCGCCGCCTGCGCCATTCGCTTATCAGCAACCGACCTGCCGACTCCAGCCATCCACCCGACATTTCGACGATGTCTGGCCACGATCGCCCCAGCCACAGAGGAACGCCCCGCCACAGACCGAATCCGGCGAGCACCAAGGCAAGCCACCGGGACCAGGAAATCACCACGACCGCCAGGAGCAGGCATACCGGCCCCAATGCCCTGCTCATTTTTCCAGAATTCCTCTCGTATCCCATCGCTGCATCAATCCATCCGATCAAAAAAGCGAGTCATCCGCTCGCGATTTGGCCTCGACCGGAAATCGGCCCCGACGATATCCACTGCAGGGTTGAAACATCCGTCCTCAAACCGATGGAGGCTCCGCTCATGTACAATGCGGAAAGCAATAGTCATGCCAGCAGGTTTAATTTCTGTGTTCCGCCGACATCGAGGTGCAATATTTTCAATTTTGCTATTTGAGTCGCAGACTGCACTCCAATGTCATTAGTTAATGACATTGGAGTGCACTCCGTGCACCAACAAACTTAAATTTTGGCTATTAGACGAGGTCTTCCTTATCAAGCGAATCAATCAACCCCCTGAGGGAATAATCGGCGGAGCCGCTTTCTTCACCTTCAACAAGAGCTCGGCGCAATAGGGTTAGCTTGACCTCTCTTTCCTCCAAAAGCCTCAATCCCGCTCTTATTGTCTCGCTCGCTGTGCTAAAATAGCCTTGGGAAACCTGTTGAGCGATAAACTTTTCGTAATGCGCACCTAGCGTGACGCTCGTATTTTTTTGCATAATGTCACCTCCATTGATACCATTTAATATTATTAGATAATATAATATGGTATCATATCAAGTCAAAATGTCAAACACCATCTGGCAATTGAACGGTTGCTACGGCGCGATGTTATTCAAAAAAACACCAAAATTCCCTGAAGTAAAAGTCAAGCCGCCGCTTATGCAAAAAAATATTGTATCTATTCAGCTCTGTTGACCAAGTTCCCCCTCCCCTTGCGGGGGGGGGGTAGGGGGGGGGGGGG
>CAYTVF010000052.1:21045-21184 GCA_964441345.1 uncultured Desulfopila sp.
CCCCTCAATCCCCTCCCGTCAAGGGAGGGGAGGTTGATACCAAGCAGACAAAGTGGATACTATTGAAATAAACTGAATAGTTACCAGATTTGAAGTCTGACGATTTGGAAAAAAGTCTTCTTGCAGCCTTCAAAACTCC
>CAYTVF010000053.1:0-21164 GCA_964441345.1 uncultured Desulfopila sp.
TTAAAATATTTTCATTTTTTTTTTACTGCAATTTGCTAACCGGACATTACTGAGTATTTTCCCCACTTGGTATCAACCTGTTGTTGAACCCTTTGCACCATTCCCGGATCGAGAGACTTAAACCTGCCCTGGGATTGAAAATATTCAGTAACGGGTATTCTTGCTCTGCCGATCAGCTTTTGTGACGCACCGGTAAGCCTGAACTCGCCGTTTTCAATCTCGTAAAGGTCGAAAAGGCCCGACTGCACAGCGAGTTTTCCCACCTTGATGGTATAACGGGTGTCAAAACTCCAACCTGGAGGGCATGGGGTATGGACATGAATATACTTTGGTCCGGGTAACGTTGTCGCCTTTTTTACTTTATCATAAAAGTCGAGAGGATAGGCGGCGGAAGCGGTTGCGACATAGCCGATGCCGTGGGCCGCGATAATTGCAGGGACATCTTTTTTCTCCTGCAGTTTTCCTTTGATCGGTGTGGTGGTGGTTAAAACTCCGCGCGGCGTGGTGCCGGATCTTTGAACGCCAGTATTCATATAGGCTTCATTGTCATAACAGATATAAATGATATCCTCGCCCCGTTCGCAGGCCCCGGAAAGCGCCTGGATGCCGATATCGCCCGTCCCGCCGTCGCCCGCCCACGCAACAACATTGACGTTTTCTCTTTTCAACGCCTTCATGGCTGCGCGAACGCCTGTGGCCGCGGCCCCCGTCGAGGCAAAGGTCACATTCACGCAGGGCAGTTTGGTGGAGGCCACGGGGTATAAGCCTTGCAGCACGGTCAGGCAGCTGGGAGGCACTACGAGAATTGTGTTTTTCCCCAAAGCTTTCAGGCCGATACGATAGACAATGGAAAGCCCGCAACCTGAGCATGCACGGTTTCCCGGATGAACGAATTCTTCTTCGGTCAGGTTCAATATAGTTGTCATAGTTGTCATAGTGTAATTCCTTACAGTTTTAAACCTAGCCACCGGGGAGTGTCGCCAAACGCATCGGATGCGGTACATGACTCAAGGAGTGCATACAGCAGCTGCTGCGTTTTTATTTCCCTGCCGCCAAGACCGAGTATGTAATTGTGGATCCGGGGTTTTTTCTCGCAGTGATACAGCGCGGCCTTGATATCTCCATACAATGGCCCCTGATTACCGTAGCTTAATGCCTTCTCGAATACGACGACGCCTTTCTTGTCATGCAGGGCATCGACGATTGCCTTATCGGGAAACGGCCGGTACATCTGGACGCCCATTACACCGACCTTGATTCTGTCATCTCTTAAGGTGTCGATAACATCTCTCATCTGATAGGATAATGAACCGATGCAGACGGCGACAAAATCGGCATCGTCGCACTCGTATTTTTCAATGAGCGGATTGCCTCCCCGCCCAAATTCCCGGGCGAATTGCTCATCGATCTCCTGATAGGTATCAAGTACGGCACGGAGATCCTGGTGCAGATTGTGTCGGATTTCCATATACCCCGGCGCCATTACCCCATCCCCGTCCGGCCTCACGTCCGGCAGGGTGACGGTATTGAAATTGCCGGGATTTTCCGGATCGAGGAAATGTTCCGGCGCAAACGCGGGCAAAAATCTATCCACCTTGCTCTGCTCGGGACGTTCAAAGGGCATATAGGTATGCGACAGGAGATACCCGTCGTAGCAGACCATGACTGGGATGCTCACGGTCTGGGCCAGCCGGAACCCTTTGATCACCGTATCGATTATCTGCTGATGATCGTTGGCATAGATCTGTATCCAGCCGACATCTCTTTGCGACATGCTGTCCTGCTGATCGTTCCACACCGTCCATGGCGCACCGATACCCCGGTTGGCCACGCACATCACAATCGGCAGCCTCGCCCCGACAGCCCAGTGCAGTTGTTCACTCATGTAGAGCAGGCCATTCGCACTCGTCGCCGTAAAGGCTCTTGCTCCGGCGGTCGAAGCCGCGATGCAGACCGCCATGGCGCTATGCTCGCTCTCGACGGGAATGTATTCCGCCGCCAACTGCCCGGATTCTACGAATTCGGATAATTTTTCCGTCAATGGCGTCTGGGGGGTGATTGGATACGCGGCAATAACCTGAGCGCGGGCGAGCATGACACCTGTTGCCGCCGCAACGTTTCCCGATTCAATGATATGCATTTTTACCTCGCCTCCTCGATGGGAGTTGACTCGTCGACCATGGCAATAGCGCCTGCCGGACATTCCTCGGCACAGATTCCGCACCCTTTGCAATACTCCAGATTAATTACCGGCGGAATGGTTTTTGAGACAACGCAGTCCGGACAATACAGCCAGCAGTTGAAACAGGCCTGTTTATTCGTTTTCACCGGAATGCAGGCCGACAGGTCAATGACCGGCCGCAGGACCCGCCACGACCCGGTGTTGCCACCGTCCCCGGGACCGGGTTTGCTGCGTGAGATGAAATTGCAATATTTTCTGGCGACCATCTATGCACCTCCAATTGCTGTATTATCGTAAGCGATTCTTGCTGCTTCGGCGTTTTGCCGCGGTTTCTTCCCGGAAAATTCATCTTCGATGGCCTGCATCAGAACGTCGATATCGACCAGGCCGCTTGCTTTTGCAAATACCCCGATAATTCCGGAATTGACAACTCCCGGGGGCAACCCGGCCGCAACACCATGTTTTGTAACATCCGATACCGCCACCTTCATGCCCGCAAAGTCGTATTCGGCAACAGGTCTGGGACTGTTGATAATAACAAGACCATTATCCTTTAACCCGGCGACAACATTTACTTCATCCAGCAGTGTATGATCGAGAACAACAACCATGTCAGGGGTGGTGATCGGCGAAAGATCGTAAATTTTGTCCCTGGAAATTTTCAGGGAGGTGGATATCGGCGCCCCCCTTCGCTCGGTGCCAAATGTCGGAGCCATGACAACGCCCTTGTATCCTGAGATAAACGCCGCATTGGCGACAATTTTCGCCGCGGTTATCGCTCCCTGACCTCCACGCCCATGCCAGCGTATTTCAATAATGTCTTTTCTCATTTTTTCCCCAATATTAGATTCCTTCCGATTGCGCCCTAAAAAAATTCCCTCATGGGTGAGATGTGATACGTGACTTATTTTTCAACAATTCGTCGACCCGCGAAGGATCGACAAAAAAGATATTCTGCTGCAGGAAGATTAACATATGGTATATATTTTTCATGATAATAAATTCCTATCTGGATTGCTGTGCTTTTTGTAATAAACATTCTTGTTATATGTAATGAGCCGTAATGAGATAAAACTTACACCATAGAGGATACAGTGGAAATCACATTCAAAAAGGCAGAAACACTCAAATCGCACCCTCAGGATTCGGCTTTAGGATTTGGCACATTCTTCACCGATTACATGTTTAATATGGATTACAGCCCCAAGGCGGGCTGGCATAATCCTCGTATCGAACCCTATGGTCCGATGCTCATGGATCCTGCGACCATGGTCCTCCACTATGGTCAGGCCATTTTCGAGGGCTTGAAGGCTTACCGCACTCCTTCCGGCGAGATTAACCTGTTCCGGCCGCAGGATAATTTGAAACGCCTGAACAAATCGGGACATATGCTCTGTATGCCTGAACTTAATGAAAAATTTGTTCTCGACGCGCTTATCCAGCTTTTGAAAATTGAAAAAGAGTGGGTGCCCGCCGAGCCGGGGACATCTCTCTACATCCGTCCCACCCTTATCGCAACGGACCCCTATATCGGCCTTCGCTCTTCACATACCTACAGATTTTTCATGATTCTCTCCCCGGTCGGAGCGTATTATCCGGAAGGATTCAACCCAGTGAAAATCTGGGTGACGACGGAGTACGTGAGGGCGGTACGAGGCGGTGTCGGCCAGGCCAAAACCGCGGGGAATTACGCTGCGAGTCTCTATGCCACCGAACTCGCCCACAAGGACGGCTATACCCAGGTAATGTGGCTTGACGGAGTCGAGCTCAAATATGTCGAAGAAGTCGGGTCGATGAACATCTTTTTCATGATCGGCGATGAACTTATTACGCCTGAGCTGAACCGGAGTATTCTGGCGGGGGTGACCCGGGACTCGGTGATAAAACTGGCCAGATCATGGGATGTCAAGGTTGTTGAAAGAAGAATCGGCATCGATGAAATCTACGATGCCCATGACCGCGGCGAACTCAAGGAAGCCTTCGGTTCCGGAACTGCCGCGGTGATCTCTCCCGTCGGCAAAATGAAATTCAACGGCAAGGAAATCACCATCGGCAATGGCGAGGTGGGACCGGTTGCCGCCAGACTTTTCGACAGCCTGATGAACATCCAGTACGGCAAAGCAGACGACCCCTTCAACTGGACCATGCGGGTAAAATAACAGAGGACATCGGGGTGCTTTTTGTTTTGGTTTTTGTTTTTGTAACCGGAGTCACCCCGATGTCATTTGCAATGAGAACAACTCATTGCAAACCGGCCTGCAAATCCGCCTTATAAAATAATCATTTCTTCTTTGGCATAAATAACCGCCAGTATGGTTGCAGGCTCATTGCCATAACAGGAAACGATGTGCGGTACCGTTGAATCGTAATATATCGAATCTCCGGGGTTGAGTATGTCCGTATGATCGAGAAGCCTCACTTCGACTTTGCCCTGCAAGACAAAAAGAATTTCTTCGCCGATATGTTGATTGGGTTCAACCTGAGGAGTTTCACCCGGATTGAGGGTGACCAGAAAAGGCTCCATTTGCCTGTTTTTCTTCTGAAGCCCAAGGGCCTGATAACTGTACCTGCCCGATTGAACGGGAGTGGAAGTGAAACGGGACACGGTTTCCCGGTCATTGCTCCTGACGATGCAAAACGGCGAGTCTCCCGTATCTCCAAAGAAATCTCCAACCGTCACATCGAAAGCCTTTGCCAGATTCACAAGATTTCCCAAAGGAGGTGAAATCATTTGATTTTCGATACTGGTAATGACTGATTCGGCTATCCCGGATTTTGCCGATGCTTCCTCTGTAGACAGTCCTTTGGCGATTCTCAGTTTTTTGATCCTTTCTCCAACCTGCATGCTTTTGTCCGGCATCGGATATCTCCTTTTTTAACTGGCAGCTTACCTGGCTGTTATTGTCCGTTTTTTGGAATTGTCCATTGTGAAATTTAAATTCCACTCCATCCTCTCCTCGAAAGAGGATACCGTATCTGGGTAAGCTTTGCCAATGGTAACGATGAACCAGGCAATAATGACATACAGGCTCCATGCCCGGAATTCACGGAGCGGCGATGCAACCCGGTGATCAGAGCCTGACCTGCGGCAGTTCCCCGGCCAGCGCCAGGAAACGTTGTACATTTATCCCGATGCGCGCCAAGAGCTTCCGGGTGAAAGCTTGCTCATCTTCATGCAGCCCGCCGTCCGGCACCATCCTCTCCATGCCGCCCCGGACAGCCGTGCAGAGCGTTTTCAGGGTGGCAGCCACCTGCCGCTGCGGCAGACGGCAGACGTCGCAGAACTCGGCCAGTTGATAGGGCAGTATCTCTTCGCTGACGAACTCGTCGCCTATTGCCATGGCCAGGTCGCGATCGAATTCGTCGCCATAGACGGCGATGTTGAGCAGATCGTAACAGGGCGCCGGATCGATCCCCCCCTTGCCGACAAAGAACGAGAGGTTCTTGGCGTGGGCATCGCTGTTGTCGATCAGGAGTTGGAAAAAGGTCCAGCGAAGCAGATCCCGGATCGCCCTGGCCGGGACGCGGCACTGGTTGCAGGCCGCGAAGAGCTGCGGCAGACTGGCACCCGTGCGAATGCGCGCCCCCTCTCCCGATTTACCGAAGGGCCGCTCGTACTTGTAGGTCGGCGGCAGGTCGAGCATCTGGCAGCCGTCGATCAGGTGAAGGCGCTCGACCTGCTCCCGGCGAAAGTGGCGGTCGAAGCGCTCCACGACCAGCACCGGTTCCCCGAAACGTTGCAGGGAGACCTTGGCCACCGACAGCCCGGCCAGGCGGGCCAGTTCCATGCAGAGGAACTCGTTGACCATCATATGCATGTCCGGTCGCCTGCCGAACTTGAGAATGTGGGTCGAAGCCAGCTCCCCTTCTCCGAACCCCATGGTGCCATCCGGCTTGATCAGGATCGGCAACTTGTCCTGCACGCCCGTGACGGAGAGCCGCGACTTGCCGTCCCATCGGGCAATGGAGACCTGCCGTCGCTGGGCAATGCGTTCCGTCAACTCCCCACGGCATACCGGCCGAAATGGTGTCGGCCACGGCTGGCCCCCCTCGTCATCGTAGCGAAAGCTCAACGCCCCCGCCGTTTCGGCGCCGATCAGGGCAATCAGCCCGAAAATGTTGCTCTTGGAGATCTGATGGTCGAGGGACAGTTCATCGAGCCATTTCCCCTCGGGGAGCAAGTTGGAGAGAAACCGTTTCACCTGCTCCGATGGACAGGCGCCGGGCTGCAGATGCGGCGAGATCGCATATCCCTGGCCGGCAAGCCACGAAGGGGCGTAATCCAGACTGTAGCGGTCGTCCCTGCCCTGCAAGGTTATCGTTCCCAGCAGTTCACGGTTCAGAAAAACGGTCAGACGCGGCATCATCACTCCTCCCACGGCTCGATGACGAGGTGAATGCCAAGCATGCGGCAGACGGCAAGAATGCTGGAAAGTTTGACGTCCCCCTTGGCTGTCTCCAGCCGGGTCAGGGTGTCCACGGCCACACCGCAGAAAGCGGCGGCTTCGTGGATTCCGAGACCGGCCTGGGTGCGCCGGGCACGGATGAAACGACCTAAGGTGACAGCGTCCAGCGGACCCTGCTGGACAGGCGTGGGCAAGGGCTTGATGGTTTTCGGCATGGTCGGCTCCGTATATATACTATTAAGGCAGTATATATACGGTTCGGGAGGGTACCGTCAATATAAATACTGCCAAGACAGTACGAATCACAAAACCAGGGCCATCTACAAGATAGATACTCGAGCGGCAGTATTTATATCCGAGAAAAGTTTCGGCGCGGCGATGGCCGCCCCGATCGCAAGCCCGATTGAATCCTACTCATCCAACGGCCCGGCAAACAGCTTTTTGTCGATGGCTTTTTCCCTGGCGGCTTCCCGGCTAATTTTTCCACTGTCCAGCAATGCCTGAAGATTTTGGTCCATCGTCTGCATTCCCACGGATTTTCCAGTCTGAATCAGCGAGTCGATCTGGGTGATTTTTCCGTCTCTGATGATGGAGGCCAGGGCCGAGGAACCGATCAGCACCTCGACCGCCGCACATCTGCCCTTGCCGTCCGTTGTCTTCAGCAGCTGCTGGGCAATGACGGCCTTGAGCGACTCTGAAAGCATTGACCGGGTCTGAGCCTGCTCCTCCGCCGGGAAGGCATTTATTATCCTGTCGATTGTCTTGCCGGCGCTGTTGGTATGCAGTGTCCCGAAAACAAGAATACCCAGCTCGGCGCAGGTCAAAGCCATGGAGATGGTCTCAAGGTCACGCATCTCACCTACCAGAATGATATCCGGGTTTTCACGGCTGGCCACCTTCAGCGCCGTGGCAAAGCTTGCGGCATGGGTGCCTATCTCCCGCTGGGAGAATATGCATTTCTTGTTCGGATGGACAAACTCAAGCGGATCTTCGATGGTGATAATATGTTTGGCAAAACTGTTGTTGATCCGGTCGATGATCGCTGCCATTGTCGTGGACTTGCCGCTGCCGGTCGGCCCGGTAACCAGCACAAGCCCCCGCTCGTAGGAGGCAATTTTTTTTACCGCCTCAGGCATGCCGAGCTGCTCAAGGGTGAGAATGTCGGTGGGAATTATGCGAAAAACTGCGCCGATCCCTCGGTGCTGATAGAGAAAGTTGCAGCGAAATCTTCCGACGCCGCTCAATTCATACGCCTTATCCAGATCTTTTCTTTCGGTAAGGGTTTTCTGCTGCTCCGACGAAAGGATTTCAAACAGAATCTGTCGATTGGACTCGGGTGTAAGAACGGGTGCATCCAGGGGAACAAGATCGCCGCGTATGCGCAGCAGAGGGGGAAAACCGATGACCATGTGAAGATCGCTTGCCCCGCGCCCTTTCATCTGATTGAAAAAAGCATCAATTTCAGCCATAAATCACCCTGTCATCACCCTGTCATCACCCTATCATCACTCTATCCATAAGAAGTTTGCGCCTGGAGATCATGAAGGAATCAGGTTTCCTCAACCTGTGTCCTCAGTTCAGGCGGCAGGAACCGTTTGAGTACAGCTTTGTTCCCGACATTGGCTAAGGCCGCCTGAAGAGAAATCTTTCCGGATTCCAGTAAACCGACAATGGAATCATCCATGAGGCACATGCCTAGTTTTCTCCCCATCTGCATGGTTGACTGAATCTGATAGGTTTTACTGTCGCGAATCAGGTTGGCGATCGATAAATTGCCGATCAGTATTTCCAGGGCGAGGCACATCTTCTTGCCATCGGTCGCGGGAATGAGCCGCTGGGTTATAACTGCCTTGAGCGCCTCACTGAGCATCGCCCGGATCTGGTTCTGCTCACCGGCAGGATAGGAGTTTATAATCGACCATGGCGGCAAGCGTGGTTGTCTTGCCATGGCCGGTTGCCCCGGTTACCAGGATAATCCCCTGATGATTGTCAAGGATGGGGTATACCACATCGGGAATACCCAGTTCGGCAAAGCTCGGAATACGCGGAGGGATAACCCTGAATATGCCGCTAAAGCCGTTATTGTGCAGCATCGCGCTGCCCCTTGAATCGACCGAGATGTTCCACCTCATAGGCAAAATCCAGCTGCTGCTCCCGGGTGAGAATGTCGCGCTGTCCGGGGGTAAGTACTTCCCCGATCACATGCCTGGTGTGTTCCGCGGTCAGTATCTGGCTTTTCAAGCGAACCAGTGTTCCGTAGCGGCGAACCATAAACGGCTCGCCGGGTACAATGTGCACATCGGAGGCATTCATATCCACCGCCGCCTTAAAAACCTTGTCCAGTGATGCCATGGCTGCAATCTCCTCAACGAAACGTCAGGATTGTATCTCGGCCGGCAGGATTACTTCGATATTTGCGACTTGAACATTAATGAATTCAGCCCTGACAAGCTCTTTGCCGTTGTGGTCGGCAACCCTGGCATTGGTAACGACCATGAATCTTTTCACTTCATTCATGAAATCGGTCATTCTCGCTCCCTGAATCAGATCGATTTCACCTTCGATGCGAAAATCCTTGGTTAAGACAATGACCTGTGTTTTGAGGGTATCCATGATTTTCCTTAGGTAGAATGACGTACCGGAGACTCCCCGTTTTTTCATGCGGAAAGAAAAAGGGGGAAAAGACACTCAACTACGAGCCGATAAGGTGAGTATCCGCTGTGAGGGGAAATTTGTCAACAGTACCGGTTCGAATCGGTAGCCACCGGCAAAGACGTTGGCCACATCGCCTATGGGGCGTCCTTGTCGGTATTGATCGCTGCTACGAAATTCGATTTTTTTTCATCCCGGCCAGGTGCATCTTTGACTGCTGAGAAGAACCATACCATGTGCACAGGAAAGAACCACGCTATCGGTCATCGCTCCTGACGACCTCCTGCAGAAATGTTCCGGTTGATAAATTGTCAGGGATAGCGTGCTGGCAGAAAGTATACTACTTGTCGATGTTCTCCAAAATGGGGCGGCTTCACCGTACAACATTTTTGGGGAGCCATGAGAGAATTAGGATTTTATTTTATCTATCTGTGCGAGCAACTACAACTACTTGCTCAAGAGAGCCTCATAATCACACCTACCATAAAAAATATTGAGGATACGTACGGTCAGTTTTGCCTCATCAACAAGAAAAGCTGCAACTGCACGGCTGTCAAGAGGATAAATTCTTAACTCGCCCATTAGGTCGTTCCGTAGTTGTCCTCTAATAGGGAAGGTTTCCAATTCTTGGCAATTGAGCTTGAGTTTTTCCATGTATGCCCAGGCTCTTTCCGGAAAGCCACTCTGTTCCGCTATGTACTCATAGATGATTTCGAGATCCTTGATCGCATCCGGCATGAAAAAGACACGATATGTTGTCATCAATGATCCTCTTGCATCTTGCGTTTATGCAATTCCTTTATTTTGTCAAAAGCGTCATCGATGGGTACCGGTTCACCACTTTTTATTGCTTGCTCTAAGCGGTTACGGATTAAGGACAATCTTGCTTCATGCTCGTCCTCTTTTTTTTGCCACAGCCTCATGGCTTCTCTGATCAACTCGCTAGTAGAGCCGTAGGAACCTGAGCTAACCTTTTGTTTGATTGATGCAAGCATATCTGGCGGCAAAGTAATTGTAATCCTTTCAGCTTTTTCCTGTTGCATTTTGACACCTCCCTTTAAGTATGATTTAATCATACTCCAGATTGGTTCACCAGTCAATTTCGAACCAGGATTAAAACGAGTGACTCACGAGTTGGAATAACGGACACTGAGGAGAGCTGTACCGTATGATTTTCAATTGGTATGGTGTAAATCAGATAGTCATGGGCTGGAAAGACTATCATCTGCATGAGTTTATCATCGGCAAAAAGAGGTACACGGAAGACCCGGAATCCAAGGATGACGGCGATACCGACGGCCTGTTCCGACTCGTCGATCTGGTGAAACAGAAAGGCCGGACTATCCGCTATCTCTATGACTTTGGTGATGGCTGGGAGCATGAAATTACCATTGACGACAGCCGTTACTTTCATCCTCAGTTGCAGGCACCGGTGATATGCCTCGATGGAGCTAGGGCTTGTCCTCCGGAAGATATCGGCGGTCCACGGGGATATTTCGATTTTTGTCAGGCGGTGCTTGATCCTGCGCATGAAGACCACAAGCAACTAACGGAATGGTACGCTGGTTTTCCCTGGTACAACGGAGCGTTTAACCGCGAAGCCTATGATGTGGAAAAAGTGAACTACGAGTTGATGAAATATCTGCGATGGACTCGGGACAGATATGTTTCCTGGGAAATAGCATCGAAGTAAAACTCAATCATACCTTGCCGTTGCAAAATGAACGCAATTATGCTGTGTCATTTCGGGAATTATGCTGTGTCATTTCGACCAACGGGAGAAATCTCTAGTGTCAGGTCACGTCTCAGATGTTGCAAAATCACACCGTAATTTTGGCTTCCTGCGAGGCACGACTGAGGGCGCAAGCAGCGCTATGTAACCGAAGGAGGAACGAAGTCAGGAAGCCTTAAGGGCAAGCGAGATGCGACAGACGAGGCGTGACACTCGTATTACAGTGCAAGATTTCTCGCTACCGCTCGAAATGACAAAAAACGATTTAATGACAAAAAACGATTTGCTCCGTTCTTGAAACCCAGATGCACAAAAACGCCAAGGCTGGCAAATCGTGACGAGCACGGGCATTAATTGCCCGTGCTTTTTCCCCGGCGGTTTTAGGCTGTTTCTGGACCGGTTGATCTCCCGTCAAGCCGCGCGGCCGAGCGCCTGCAGTTTTTCCGTCAATACCGGCAGGAGCTGCTTGAGGTCGGCGACGGCAAAGACGTCGGCCACATCGCCGATGGGGGCGTCGCGGTCGGTGTTGATCGCCACCACGAACTCGGACTTTTTCATGCCCGCCAGGTGCTGGACCGCTCCGGAAATCCCGCAGGCGACGTAAAGTTTCGGCGAGACGGTCAGCCCGGTGGTGCCCACCTGACGGTTGTGCTCGACCCACAGCGCGTCGACCACCGGCCGGCTGGCCCCGTATTCGCCGCCGAGAGCCTTGGCCAACCCCGCCACCAGGGCGATATTCTCCGGCTTGCCGACGCCGCGCCCGGCGCTGACGATGACCTCGGCTTTGGTCAGATCGACCCCGCCCTGTTCAGCCGTTTCGTAGCCGAGCAGACTGACTTTGCCTTTGCTTTCACCGCTGACCGGGATAACCGTCGGCATACCTGCCGCCTGCCCGGTGAGGGAAAACGCGCCGGCTTGGAGGGTGACAATCGTCAATTTGCCTTTACTTCTCAGGGTCCGGCGCAGCTTGCCGTTGCATGCCGGCGCAATCAGGGATCCGTCCTGCACCGACTCTATCCCGACCACCTCGGAAATCTGCGCGGCCTTGAGTTGCACTGCCAGCCGGGGGGCCAGATCCCAGCCATAGGAGCTATGGCAGAAGACAATCATCTCCGGCTGTTCTTTGGCCACCACCTCAAGCAGCAGCCGTTTATGGACTTCCGGGTTGTATTCGCCGAATTCGGCGACCTCGGCAAGATAGAGCCGGCCTGTAAATTTCGGCAGCTCCCCCGCCCCGCTTGCCGTAAGGAACATCGCGCTTTCCGCCCCCATGATCCCAGCAAAGGCCTGCAATTCGGTATAACTCTCCAGCAGTTGTCCTTGTCTGTATTCCGCAACCAAGAGCATTTTCATAACGTTCCCCCTATGCCAGTACGGCGGTTTTTGCTTTCAGTATTCCGATCAGCCGGTCGGCAATGGACGCCACCTCGCCTTCGAGGAAAAGCCCCCCGCTCTTTTTCACGGGGAACTCGATCTTCACCGTTTCCTGCAGGCCGTGCGCCTTCAGCAGGTCGGTTGCGGCGAGGGTGATCAGTTCTTTCTTCTTGGCCTTCATGATATTCGGCAGGGTCGGATAGCGGGGGGTATTGAGCCCCAGCTGACAGGTGACAAGCACCGGCAGACCGGTCTCGACCCTGGCCTTGATGCCGCCTTCCAGCTCACGCTTCACCATAACCTTTCCGCCCGCGAAGGCAAAGTCGACAATGGTCGTTATTGCTGAAATGTCCAGCAGTTCTGCGACCATCGCCCCGACCTGGGCGCTGCCCCGATCCTGGGACTGCATGCCGGTAAAGATGAGATCGAACCCCTTGTCCCCGGCAAACTCGGCGATGATCGAAGCAATCTCGAAGGGGTCTTTCAGGTGGCTTTTATCATCGGCGATATGGACACCCCGGTCGCAGCCCATCGCCAGGGCCTTTTTCATCGTCTCCTTGACTCGTTCGGGGCCGATGCAGAGGACGGTCAGGTCACCGCCGGTCTGTTCCTTCAGCTGCACGGCCTGCTCGACCCCGTATTCGTCATACTCGTTCATCCGCCAGGCGAGGTCGCTGCGGTCGTACCAGAGCCCGTCGGCCCCGATCTTGAATTTCGATTCCATGTCCGGAACCTGTTTTATGCATACGAGAAGTTTCATCTTCTTCCTCCGTCGAAATTTTTGTTTTCTTTTATAGCAACCGCTCGGCCAGCAGCTCGGCGATATCCCGCGGTTTCATGCTCTCCTCGATATTCGCCCCTTTGACCCCGTCTTCGAACATGGTCAGGCAGAACGGGCAGTTGGCAAGCAATTGGCCGGTGCCGGTGGCAGCAGCCATCTCCACCCTTTTGATGTTGATCCGCGTGCCGAGCTTTTCTTCGGCGAGAATGCGGCCGCCGCCGGCGCTGCAGCAGAACGCCTGGTCGCGGTTTCTGGCCATTTCGACAATCTGCCCGCCTGCCGCCTCGATGAGCTCGCGCGGCGCCTCGTAGATCCCGTTATGGCGGCCGAGATAGCAGGAATCGTGGTAGGTGCAGGCGAAGGGCTCGCCGTCCACGGCAAGCCTGCCCCTGGCAACAAGCTGGGCGAGAAAGTCGGGATGAGACTGCACCTGACAGTCGAGTCCGAGATCGCGATAATCCTTGTTCAGGGTGTTGAAACAGTGCGGGCAGGTGGTGACGATCTTTTTAATCCCGTAACCTTGGAGCATTGCGATATTTTCCGCGGCAAGGGTCTGGTAGAGATATTCGTTGCCCATCTTGCGGGCCGGCTCGCCGCAGCATTTCTCTTCCTTGCCGAGAATGCCGACCTTGATCCCGGCAGCCTGGCACAGGGCGATGAAGCTCCTGGCCACTGCAACATTGCGCTTGTCAAAACTCGCGTAGCAGCCGACAAAATAGAGAATATCGATCTCCGCATCCTCGGCAAGGCTTTTGACTCCCAACCCCTCCGCCCATTCGCCGCGCGAGGCATAGCCCAGACCGAGCGGATTGCCGTTGACCTCCAGCTGCTCCATCGCACTCATCACCTCTTCTCCGGGGAACTCTCCCTCCATGAGGACGAGGTTGCGGCGCATCTCGACGATCTTGCCGACATGCTCGACGCCGGCCGGGCAGATATCCTGGCAGGCCCGGCAGGTAGTGCAGGACCAGATGGCATCCCGGCCGACGGCGTTGATGAGCTCTGCCTCCGGGCTGCCCACGGCCAACTCGCCGATCCGCTGCACCACCTGCATCGGCGACAGCGGTTTGTCCGTCGCATAGGCCGGACACCTGTCCTGGCAGCGTTTGCACAGGGTGCAGGCATCGGCGTCGAACAGATCCTTCCAGGTGAGATCGGTCACCTTTGCTGCCCCAAAACTCTCGGCTTCCTCGTTTTCCAGATCGAGGGTGACAAGTTTGCCGATCGGTCCCCGGTCGGCAAGAAATGCACCCGCGCTGGTGGTCAGGATATGGCGAAATTTGGTAAACGGGATGAGGCCGATAAAGAGCAGGGCCAGGAGCAGATGGAACCACCACAACCCCTTATGCAGGGCGAGGAGCAGCTCGGGGCTGGTACCCGCCAGTCCCCGTCCTATTGCCAGCCCCACCGGCGACCAGGGAGCAAGCGGACTACCCAGCTCGGTGACCACCATTCTCGCACCTTCAATGATAAAGCCGGTGAGGAGGATGGCCAGCAGCAGGCCGTGCATGACGAAGTCATCGATCTTGGTCGTAAGCCCTGCCGGCCGCACCACCCAACGCCGCACGAGAAGGCCCAGCAGCATGAGGATCGCCGCAAGGCCTGCCAGATCGAGGGTGATGCTGAAAAGTTTGTAAACCGTGCCTTTGAGAAAGACATAGTCGAAGAGCAGAGCGGTAAAGTCGGCCTGGACGACAATCAGCCCGGTGCCGAGAAAGAGCAGGAAAAAGCCCCAGAAAAACAGAGCATGGGCAAGCCCCGGCCCCTTCACCCGCAGGACTTTGGTCTGCAGGAGCATGGTGCGCAGCATCTCGCCGAACCGGGCGAGGGGCTGGTCGGTCCGCTGCACGGGTCGGCCCAACCGGTATATTTTCAGACGCCGGACAAAGCCATAGACCAGCACGGCCAAGGCCGCTGCGGTGAACAGATACATCGGCACCAGAGTTGCCGGACCATGGCCGATATTCCAGTATATTTCGCGGGTAAATTCCATCTCGAACTCCATTACCGGGAAAGCTTTTGTAAGTAGTTGCCTGCTGCGGATAAACAGCGGGAGGATGGCACCCCAGAGGCCATCCTCCCGCCGAAAAAAGGGACGGGAGATCTCCCCTTTTTTAACGGGTCAAGGCCGAGCCGATAACCACCCGCTGGATCTCGCTGGTGCCTTCGTAGATCTCGGTGATCTTGGCGTCGCGCATCATCCTCTCCACCGGGAATTCCCGGGTATAACCGTAGCCGCCGTGCAGCTGGACCGCCTGGGTGGTTACCCGCATCGCCGTCTCGCTGGCAAACAGTTTGGCCATCGCCGATTCCTGGGAGTAGGACAGCCCGGCGCTGGCCCGATAGGCGGCATTGTAGACGAGGAGGCGGGCCGCCTCGACCTGGGTCGCCATGTCCGCCAGCTGGAACTGCACGCCCTGGAAGGCGCTCAAGGGCTTGTTGAACTGCTCGCGCTCCTTGACGTAGGTCTTGGTGGCGTCGAGCGCCCCCTGGGCAATCCCCAGGGCCTGGGAGGCGATGCCGATCCGGCCGCCGTCGAGGGTCTTCATCGCCACCTTGAAACCTTTCCCCTCCTCGCCCAGCATATTGGCATGGGGCACCCGGCAATTCTCGAAGACCAGTTCCATGGTCGGCGAGGAGCGGATGCCCATCTTCCTTTCCTTTTTACCGAAGGTGAAGCCGGGGGTGCCTTTCTCGACGATGAAGGCGCTGATGCCGTGATGCTTCTCGGCCGCCCGGTCGGTCCTGGCGAAGATCACGTAGATATCCGCCTCGCCGGCGTTGGTGATAAAGATCTTGCTGCCGTTCACGATCCAGTCGTCGCCATCCCGCACGGCCACGGTCCTGGTTCCCCCCGCATCGGACCCGGCGGAAGGCTCGGTCAGGCCGAAGGCGCCCATGGCCTCGCCCTTGGCAAGCGGGGTAAGGAACTGTTTTTTCTGCTCCTCGGTGCCGAAGAGATAGATCGGGTTGGAGCCAAGGGAGAGATGGGCGGAGAGGGTGACGCCGGTCGAGGCGCAGACCCTGGACAATTCCTCGACGGCAATGGCGTAGCTCAGGTAGTCGGCCCCGGCGCCGCCGTATTCCTCGGGAAAAACAATGCCGGTGAGACCGAGGTCGGCAAGCCTTGCAAACATCAGTTCGCGGTCGAAATGCTCCTCTTCATCACGCTCGGTGGCCGACGGGGCGACTTCCGTTTCGGCAAAGCTGCGGACCATCTCACGAATAAGATTCTGTTCTTCTGTCAGTTCGAAATTCATGGTATTACTCCAATTGTTATAGTTTGAACGAGAAACGGAACTCACCTGTCGGCCCAGGGTGGACCACGGAAATGCCGCTCTTCAGCACATGTTTATTTGCTAGGCAGTGGGTGGCAGCTGGATCATGAGAACCCGGCCGGTGGCGCAGAGGGTCTCTCCGGCCAGCAGCTGCAGGTTGACGGTCACTTTGCGCCCTTTGATCTCGGCCACCTTGCCGCGGATCTCAAGCTCCACGCCAAGCGGCGTCGGCTTGAGATAATCGACGGTAAGGGAGGCGGTGACAAACCTGGCTATCGGTTCGCCGCTCTCGCGGGCCTTGGCCGCGGCGGCAGTTGCGGCACCGTGGCAATCGATCAGCGAGGCGGTCATGCCGCCGTAGAGAAAGCCCGGCACGCCGCCGGTATAATTGGGCCCCGGCGTATAACGGCAGACACATTCCTCGCCCTGCCAGTAGCTTTTGAGGTGCATGCCATGCGGATTGTTGCGGCCGCAGCCGTAGCAGTGCGCATACTCTTCAGGATAGAGATCCTGGATGGCCGAATCACTCATTTTTTTTTTTTACCCTCATCTGTTGGTGTTGCCTGTGTTCGCTCCGGGCGTTGCCGTCATACGGCAGCGCTCAGTAGCTGTAAAAGCCCCTGCCGGTTTTCCGGCCCAGCCAGCCCGATTCGACATACTGGCGGAGCAGCGGACAGGGCCGGTATTTGGGATCGCCGATTCCCTGGTGCAAGGTGTTGAGGATCGCCAGACAGGTATCGAGCCCGATAAGATCGGCGAGCGCCAGCGGCCCCATCGGATGGTTCATGCCGAGCTGCATCACCCGGTCGATCGAATCTTTGTCGCCTACCCCCTGGTAGAGACAGAAGATTGCCTCGTTGATCATCGGCAGCAGGATGCGGTTGGCGATGAAGCCGGGGAAATCGCTCGCCACCGCCGGGATTTTGCCCATCCGCTCGGCGAGCTCGACTGTGGTCAAGTACGTCTCCACGGAAGTGGTCAGCGCCCGGATCACCTCGACCAGCTTCATCACCGGCACCGGATTCATGAAGTGCATGCCGATTACCTTGTCCGGTCTTTTGGTCCGGGAGGCGATCCGGCCGATGGGAATGGAAGAGGTGTTGGAGGAGAGGATCGCATGGGGCGGACAGATCTCGTCCAGCTGGGCAAATATTTTAAACTTGATTTCTTCGATCTCGGAGGCAGCCTCGACCACGAAGTCGGCGGCCTCCATGTTGACTATCTGGGTGCTGGGGACGATCCGGCCGATTATGGCCTTCTTCTCGGATTCGGCAATTTTCCCCTTTTCCACACTCCTTTGCAGGTTTTTGGCGATTATCGCCAACCCCCGGTCGACAAAGTCGGCGGAGATATCCTGAAGAATGACATTCATCCCGCTCGCCGCCGCCACCTGGGCAATGCCCGCACCCATCTGACCGGCGCCGATGACCCCGAAGGTTGTTGTTTTTCCGTGCATGATACTCTCCCGTAACTGGTTATAAAGAGCCGGCAGATCCCGACCGGTCCCATCTCATTTGCCGTTGTTGCTGACCACCATGGCCATGCCCATACCGCCGCCGATGCACATGCTGATCAGGCCGGTACCATAGCCTTCCCGCTGCATCTGGCCGATGGTTGAAACCATCTGCCGCGCCCCGGTGCAGCCGACCGGATGGCCCATGGAGATGGCGCTGCCCTGCCGGTTCGGTTTGTCGATGTCGATGCCCAGCTCCAGCATACAGCCGATAGCCTGGGAGGCAAAGGCCTCATTCAGCTCAATCAATTCGATGTCTCCAATGGTCATCTTCGCCTGGTGCAGCGCCCGCTTGATGGCCGGCACCGGACCAAGACCCATATAGGCCGGGTCGAGCCCGCCCGAGGCAAAACTCTCAATGGTGAGGAGTGGTTTCAGCTCCAGCTGCCTGGCCCTCTCCTCGCTCATCAGGAGCACCGCCGCCGCCCCGTCGTTGATCCCCGAGGCATTGCCGGCGGTCACCGTTCCGTCCCCCGCGAATACCGGGCGGAGCCTGGCGAGCTTTTCCATGCTGGTGGCCATCGGCCGCTCGTCGCGGTCGACGATAATCTCTTCCTTGCGGGATGTTACCTTGACCGGCACGATCTCGCCTTTGAACCAGCCCTTTTCCATCGCCGCCATGGCCCGGGCATGGCTCATGCACGCCAGTTTGTCCTGATCCTCGCGGCTGATATTGTACATTTTGGCAATGTTTTCGGCGGTAACGCCCATATGATAGCCGTAAAAAATCTCGTAGAGCGCGTCATAGACCATCAGATCGTGAATTTCGCCGACGCCGCTCACTTCCATGCGATAACCCCAGCGTCCTTTCATCAGCGCCATCGGCACCTGGCTCATATTCTCCTGACCGCCGGCAAGGACCACCTCGGCCTGGCCGGTCATGATCGACTGGGCGGCCAGGGCAATCGCTTTCAGACCGGAACCGCAGACTTTGTTCAGGGTGAAGGCCGGAGTCTCCTTGCAGAGACCGGCCCGGATCATCGCCTGGCGCGCCGGATTCTGGCCCTGGCCGGCCTGCAGAACGTTGCCCATGATGACCTCGTCGATGGCGATCTCTCTGGCATCGCCGGGCCATTTCGCATATTTTCTCTCCAGGTCGAGCTCGGCCTGCCCGGCCAGTTTGCCGGGGACAGTCGCGGCAAAATCGAGACCCCGAGCCGGCCGCAGGCCGACCCTCTGCAAAGTCTCCCGCAGCACCGTCGCCCCGAGATCAACCACCGGAACATCCTTCAGACCGCCGCCGAATGCCCCCACCGCCGTCCTGCATCCACTGACAATGACCGCTTTATTCATTTTTGCATTCTCCCTTTATTGGTTGTCGATATTGTAACTCCGCGCCAGCCCTTCCCGGCCGCCCTCAGCTCACCTTCCGTTCCAGGCCGAGCCATTCCCGGCTGCGCAGTTTGGCTTTGATGGTTTTGCCGGTCGCCGTTTTCGGCAACTGGCCGAATTCCACGGTCTTCGGGGCCTTGAACTGGGCGTGGCGGCTGCGGCAGAAATCGATGATCTCTTCCTCCGTCGGGGTCCTCCCCCGTTTGAGCACGACAAAGGCCTTGGGAACCTCGCCCCAGACCGGGTCGGGGGTCGACACTACCGCCACTTCCAGGACATCCGGGTGCTGGTAAATGATTTCCTCGATCTCGATGGAGGAGATCATGTCGCCGCCCCTGACGATGACATCGCTGGCCCGGTCGATTATCTGCAGGTACCCGTCGGGATGGACCACTCCCAGGTCGCCGCTGTGGAACCAGCCGCCGCGAAAGGCCAGATCGGTGGCCTCTTTATCTTTATAGTAGCCGAGCATGACGTTATGCCCGCGCATCACCACCTCGCCCATGGTCCGGCCGTCATGGACCACCGGCGCCATGGTCTCCTGATCGACGACTTCCATATGCAGACTGGTGATCGAGGCAACCCCCTGCCGCGCCTTCATCCTGGCGACACTCTCCGGATCGAGCTCGACCCAGGGCGCCTGCCAGGCGCAGACGCTGTGCGGTCCATGAAGTTCTGTCAATCCGTAGACATGGGTGATATCGGCACCGATATCTTCCATCCCCTGAATGATCGCCGGTGAAGGTGAGGCTCCCGCGGTGAGCACCTGCAGGGGACGGCGCAGCTTCACCGCGGTCGCCTCGGGGAAACAGATCATCGTCAACAGGACATTGGGCGAGGCGCAGAGATGGGAGACGCTTTCCTTTTCGATCAGCCGAAAAATATCCTGCGGCAGGCAGCGCCGCAAACAGACATGGGTCGCCCCCACCGCCGTCACCGCCCAGGGGAAACTCCAGCCGTTGCAATGAAACATCGGCAGGGTCCAGAGATAAACGGAATCCGGCCGGAGAGCCGATTCGATGATCTCGCCCAGGGTCTGCAGGCAGGTGGCCCGATGGCTGTACATCACCCCTTTCGGCTGGCCGGTGGTGCCCGAAGTGTAATTGATGGCGATGAGATCGTTTTCATCGCGGTTCTCGATTGGCGCAGGCGGCGCGGTCGCCCCGCCCGCGAGGAAAGCCTCGTACTCCGGCCCCGTCAGCAGAGGCGCACCGGGATACTCGCAGATATTGACAAAAAGCGAGACCTTGGGCAGCTCTCCGGCGATCGGCTGGATTTGGGCGGCGAACTCATTGTCGATAAATACCGCTTTTGCGTCGGAATGATCGATAATATAACGATATTCCGCGCTGGAGAGCTGGGTGTTGACACAGACCAGCACCGCGCCGATCATCGGCACGGCGAAGTGGGCCTCAAGCATGGGAGGGGTGTTGGGACAGATAAAGACCACCTTGTCGCCGCTGCCTATCCCTCTGGCCAAGAGGGCGGCCGCCAGCCGGTGGACCCTCGCCTGAAACTGACGGTAGGTATAGCGCAGGTCGCCGTAGACCACCGCGATCTTGTCCGGATAGACATCGGCGCTGCGGTTGAGAAAAGAAACCGGACTGAGGATATCGCGATTTACTGCCGGCATGAACATCGATCTGCGCTCCATGGATGTTGATACGGAAGCCGCATGAAGGGCAGGGAAAAATCCGACTCCTCACGCAGCAATGATTCTGCCTGGAAGAGTAGTTGATTCCGAGGAGCCGGACAATCGGTATATAGCCTATTTGTTTCTGGAGAAAAAGCTGATCGCGCCTAGGCTTAGAACCTAGTAGCCGAGCATGAAGGTGACGAATCAGTAATAACGTCTGCGAGGGTGCAATACAAAAAAGTTACACCGTTTAAGCAGTCAACGGTAAGTCATTGATC
>CAYTVF010000054.1:0-20966 GCA_964441345.1 uncultured Desulfopila sp.
GTTGTACTATTATGCAGGATCTCAAGAAGAGTTTTGACCCCATCGCCGCTCACCCTATTCTCGATCTAGTCAAGGAACTCACCATCGGACAACGCACAACCGATTCCGTTGAACAGCTGTCTGATTTTCTCCATACCAATATCTTCCCGAAACTTGAGGCTTTTTTTATAGAAATCTATTTTCCGGGCAACGCTCGTCATGCCTTTCTCCCACCGGTGTCGACGGACGGACCAAAAAATGTTCCCCGGGAGATCCCCGCCGATCATCCCCTGATCGAGGAATTGCAGGCAAACGGTTTCCCCGCGGAAATCAAGGCACAACATCCCCACCCCGAATTCCTCGCCGCAACCGGCAACAGTGCCCACCTGATAGTACCGATCAACGACCGATCCAGGCTATATGGCCTCCTCTATTTCGGCCGCAAGGGCAGCTATTCCTTCTCGCCGGAAGGTATTCAGGCCGTCCAGACCCTGGCCGCAGTCATCGGCTCACGGCTGAAAAGCATGGCCACCATACGGCAGCAACTGGAATCGATGCGGGCGTTAGAGTATTCGGAGAGACTGAGAACGGCATTGTATGAAATCAGCGAACAGGCGCACTCGGCGGAAAACATCTCCGATCTGTACGCGCAGATCCACCGGATAGTCGGGCGTCTCATCCATGCGGAAAACTTCTACATCGCCCTGGTAGAAGATCGCAAGGATGGAAAATATATCAAATTCCCCTATTTTGCCGACACCCGCGATCCCCATTTCCAGGGCATGGAAATACGCCTTGATCAAAAAAAACATTCCATCACCGGGTATCTCCTGCAGACCAGGCAACCGCTGCTGCTCACCCCTGATAATTATACCGAAATCTGCCGTAAAAATAATATGGAGTGCCTGGGCACCAGGCCCTATTCCTGGCTTGGCGCACCTTTCTATCTCGACAACCTTGCCGGCGCCGTCGCGGTGCAGAGCTACGACCGGATCGTCTTCACCGAGAAAGATAAAGAGCTTATGGCCTTTGTGGCCCGACACATCGGCGACGCCCTCAAACGCAAACGGGCGGTCGATGAACTGAAAAAGGCCAAAGAACGTGCCGAACAGGCGGAAAGAAACAAGAGTACCTTTCTTGCCAATATGAGCCATGAAATCCGGACACCGATGAACGGTATTATCGGTCTCACCGATATTATCCTCAAATCGGATATTTCCGGCCACCAGCGAACCTATCTGGAAATGGTCCATTCCTCGGCCGAACGGCTGCTGAAACTGATCAACGATATCCTGGACTTTTCAAAAATCGAGGCCGGCAAGCTTGAGCTGGCCATTGCCCCCTTCAGCCTGCGCCATACTCTCGCCGATGCCGTAGAGATCCTGGGGGTCAGCGCCGCTCAAAAAGCGATCAGTCTGTCTGTCGATTGCGATGAAAGCATCCCCGATATGCTGCGCGGCGATGCCGACAAACTGCACCAGATTCTCATCAATCTGGTGGGCAACGGGATAAAATTCACCAATCAGGGCAGTGTCATACTGACCGTCCGGTGCACCGGCCACAAGACCAAGCAGCAGGAACAGGTCAACCTCCTCTTTCAGATCAAGGATACCGGCATAGGTATTCCAAATGACGAAATCAACAATGTCTTCAAGGCATTCAGTCAACTCGGCACGACCCGCGACTCCAATCTTCGGGGGACCGGTCTCGGCCTGGTCATTGCCGCCGAGCTGGTGGAAATGATGGGTGGCAAAATCTGCGTCGAAAGCGAACCGGGAGTCGGCACCACCTTCTATTTTTCCGTCCGATTTCCACTCGACGGCTCTGATCATAAGCAGGCGACAATCCCATTGGAAGACCCGGCATTGTTGTGCAATGCCGCAAATGGGCGGCAACCGTTGCGCATTCTCCTTGTCGAGGACGAATACATTAACCGAGTCCTGGCCGTAACCGTTCTCGAACGAGAGGGCTGGAAGGTGACAGTCGCCGGTAACGGCGTTCAGGCGCTGGAGCTGCTTGATAAAAAATGTTTCGATCTGATCCTGATGGATATCCAGATGCCCGAATTGAACGGTTATGAAGCCACCAGAACCATCCGCAAAAACGAAGACCGCACCGGCCGCCATGTTCCCATCATCGCCATGACCGCCTATGCGGTAAAAGGCGACCGGGAAAAATGTCTGGCCGTCGGCATGGACGGCTATGTCTCGAAACCGATCCGCCCCGATCAGCTCCATGCCGAAATCGAATTGGTCCTGCAACACCATCCCCCCAGTACCGAGCAGACCTGAACAGTCTTTCGCCGGGATCTTTTTCCAGGATCTTGGCATCTCCAGCCATCCATGGTAATCTCCCCGCTTTCTTCATATTGATTGCATCAGGAGGTGGTGCTCGATGGCGGATTTACAAAAAATATTCACCGAAGCGGTCGGTTTTCATCAGCAGAAAAAGCTGGCAGAGGCTGAGAAGCTGTATCTGCAGGTACTTCAGTTTGTGCCGGAAAATATCAACGTCCTCGCCAATCTCGGTATTGTCTGCCGCGACCTCGGCAAACTTGCCGAAGCGGAAACATACTGCCGCCGGACGGTGGCCGCCGCTCCCGACGATCCGGAGCAGCATTTGAATCTCGGAGCGGTGCTGGAGGCGCAGAATGACCCGGCCGGGGCCGAAGCGGCCTATGAAAAGGCCCTGGCGCTCGCCCCAAGCCACCCTAAAGTTTTGAACAATTTCGGTAAATTACTCTACCAACAGGGGCGTATTGAGAAAGGGTTGGCGATGATCGAGCAGGCCATTCGGATTGAGCCGAACTATCCGCTTGCCCTGAACAATCTCGGGGTCATCTACAGCGAGCGGGGAGACCTCGGCCGGGCCGGCCTGTGTCTGGAACAGAGTGTCCAGCTCGATCCCGGCAATGTCGACGCACTCTATAATCTTGCCGGCGTCTGCAACGCCCTGAACAATTTCGACCAGGCGCGCGCCATCCTCAACCGGCTGGCGGCAATCGCCCCCCATCATCAGGCGGCCAAGCATATGCTGGCCGCGCTGTCGGGAGAGACAACCTCGACAGCCCCCCGGGAATATGTCGAGGTGACCTTTGACAAGTACGCCGGCCGTTTTGACGAGCATATTCAAAACACTTTGGGATATTCGGCACCTTCGGCACTGGCCGGCATGATCATCGATACGGTTCCCGAAGCCTTGCCTTTTGCGGCCGCGCTCGACCTCGGCTGCGGCACCGGCCTGTCGGGCGCGCCGTTCCGGAGCCTCGCCAAAAAACTGGTCGGTGTCGATGTATCGGCGCAAATGCTGGCCAAGGCTATGGCCAAGAAAGTGTACAATCGCCTCGAACATGACGAGATCATGCCGTTTCTACACCGCCGTGATGAACGCTATGATCTTTTTATCGCGGCCGATGTCTTCATCTATCTCGGCGACCTGCAGCCGCTTTTCCGGGCCCTTGCCGAAAGCAGTAACGAACATGGCATCGTCGCCTGCTCCATTGAAAAGACAGAGCGAACGCCCGGCTATGAACTCCTCCCGTCAGGCCGTTATGCCCATAACCCGCAATACCTTGAAGAATGTGCCGCAACTGCAGGTTTCACCGTCCTCGGCCACAAGCCGCATAACATCCGCAAAGAGAAAGGGACATGGCTGCCCGGAGAACTGTATCTGCTTACTCTTTTCTCGCCAGGAATTCGAAATATTCCCGTACGGCAGGTAGAGCCCCCTTCAGACTGCTGATGGCGGTCAGCTCGGTCGAGGCCAGGTAGACTTTGGTCCCGTCGCCGAGGCGATTGTCAAAATTCCGGGTTGAAGTCGAAATGACCGTGGTGCCCGGGCGTACCCTTGCCTGATTGCCCATGCACAGGCTGCAGCCGGGGATTTCGACCCGGCCGCCGACCTGGGCAAAGACCGCGAGTCCGCCTTCCCGCTGCACGGCATCGCGATCCATGCGGGTGGATGGGGCGACCCACAGCCTGGCCTCGGCGTACGGCTCGCCGGCGAGCAGGCGGGCGGCCGCCCGGAGGTGACTCAGGTGGGTCATGCAGGAGCCGATAAAGGCCTCGTCGATCCTCGTGCCGGCCACCTCGCTGAGCAGCCGGACATCGTCCGGGTCGTTGGGACAGGCGAGGATCGGTTCGGTAATCGCCGCCAGGTCAATCTCGATCACTGCCGTATATTCGGCATGGTCATCCCGTTTTAACAGGGTCGGCGCGGCCAGCCATGCTTCCAGGTCGGCGATCCGACGGGAAAGGCAGTCACTATCACGGTACCCGTCCTTCACCAGGGATCGCAAAAGGGCCACGTTGTCGCGGACATTGCGCACCACCGTCGCCTCCGGCAGGCTGACCGTACAGGCCGCCGCACTCCGCTCGGCCGAAGCATCGGTCAGCTCGAAGGCCTCTTCCACACTGAGATCGTCGACACCTTCGATTTCCAGGATGGCCCCGGCGAAGATGTTTTTCTTGCCTTTTTTCGCAACGGTCAAAAGCCCCTGTTTGATGGCCGCATAGGGAATGGCATTGACCATATCGCGGACGGTGATGCCCGGCCTGCGCCGCCCGGAAAAGCGGACCAGGACCGAGGGCGGCATCTCCATCGGCATAAAACCGAGGGCGGCGGCGAAGGCGACCAGGCCGGAACCGGCCGGGAAGGAGATCCCCAGCGGAAACCTGGTGTGGGAGTCGCCGCCGGTGCCGACCGTATCCGGCACGAGCATCCTGTTCAGCCACGGGTGAATGACCCCGTCGCCCGGCTGCAAGGCCACCCCGCCGCATTCCACGGCGGTCTCGCGCATGATTTGCCACCGGCCGAAATCGGAAGCCTTCGGATAGGCGGCGGTGTGGCAGAACGACTGCATGAACAGATCGGCCTTGAACCTGAGACAGGCCAGCTCGGCGATTTCCTGCATGGTCATCGGCCCGGTGGTGTCCTGGGAGCCTACGGTGGTCATTTTCGGTTCGCAGACCGTGCCCGGCAAAACCCCCGCCACCCCGCAGGCCCGGCCGACAAGCTTCTGGGCCAGACTGAATCCCCGGCCCGGTTGAACTACCGAATTCTTCGTTTCCCTGAAGATATCCGGGAAGGCCCGGCCGAGGGAGGCACAGGCCAGCCGGGTCAGTTGCTTGCCGATAATGAGGTTGAGCCGGCCCCCGGCGCGGTATTCGTCGAGCAGGGTGAGCGGCGCCGGTTTCAAGGCGATCCGTCCCCCCTGCCGGTTGGTAAGCGTCCAGTCATGCGGGCAAAATGTGACGGTATCGCCGGTGGCAAGTTTTTCCACCTCGCCCTCGATGGGCAGAATCCCCGCATCGCGGGCCGTGGCGTAGAAGATCGGGGCGATTATTCCGCCGAAAACCAGCCCGCCCGTTCGTTTATTGGGGACATGGGGAATATCCGCGCCGGTATGCCAGAGCAGGGAGTTTACCGCCGATTTCCGCGACGAACCGGTGCCGACCACATCGCCGGCAAAGGCGACCAGGCTGTTGTCCCGGCGCAACCCACCAATGGCGGCAATTCCCTCGGGAAAACGTGTACCGCCGAAGAACGTGGCGTGGAGGGGAATATCGGCCCGGGACTGCGCCTGATTGCCCGGCGAAAAGTCATCGGTGTTGATTTCCCCATCAACCTTATAGATCTTTACTGCCATCGACTCCGGCAGTGGCGGCGAAGCGGTAAACCATTCGGCTCCCGCCCAGGATTCGATGACCTCCCGGGCATAAATATTGGTTTTTGCCAGCTGGGCGACCCGGTCAAAACCGTCATAGATCTTAATCAGCCCTTTCAGCGCGGTAGCCACGGAAGGTGCCAGGGCTGGAACTTCCAGCAGCTCAACCAGGGCATGCACATTGTAGCCGCCGCCCATCGTCCCCAGCATGGCAACGGCCTGTTCCGGGTTTATAATCTGAACTTTTGCCCGGCCAAGAGCCACATCCTGCAGCCACTTTGCTTTAACCTGAGCCGCTTTGCTGACTCCGGGCTCAACCCGGCCCTCGATGAGACCGAGGAGAAACGAACTGTCGTCGCCGCCCAATTCGAGGAGTTGTAGCGCTTCGCGGGTCTGTTCCGGGGTTAAAGGGAGGGGGGGAAGATGAACACTCTGTCTTCTCCCCGCCTCAAGTCTGTAAGATTTCAGCATGGTTCGATTCCTTGTTATAGTCGCGATTTCCCTCGCCCGTGCTCATGAGCATGTGGTCCATGAATGGGGGTTATAAAAATAAGTCGCGAATATAGCAAGCTTTCTGCCGATAGCCAAGTCTTGGAAAAGAAATAGGTCGAAAAGTGGAGGAGAAGACTGCTTATGAGGGGGACTTTTCCTGCAGCCAGAGGAGACCCTCCCGGGTTATCAGGGAGTAGCGGCCGTCGAGGTCGCTCTCCACCGCTCCGTTATGATGTTTCAAGCGCTGCCGGTCAGACTGCCTGCCGGGTGAAGATTTTCGCCAGGGCGGGAAGCGGATCGGCTTCGATCTCCCGCAGATATGCATCCCACCCCTCTCCGAAGCTGTAGAAGGCCAGTGACGCCAGTTTCTTGGTGACAAGGGCGTCTCTGTAAGGTTGCAGCTGTTTCGCGTTGAGAAGTGCCATTATCGGCCCCTCTCCAAGTTTTTCCCGCAGTACTTCCGGGATAGAGTGTTCCATCACCTGCCAGACCAAACCGGGCGCACCGAGAATCTCGGGAAGAATGGTCTCCAGCCGGTCCTGCAGGGCAAAAATCTGTTCGCTGGTTTGCTCCGACAGGACAAACAGCGGCACGGCCGGATCGGCTTCATGGAGACGCAGCAGCAGCCCCGTTTCCAACCGGGCATAGCGATCGACCAGGCTGAGAATATCCCTGATCAGGGCCCACCGGGTGGCCGGATCGTTCTGCAGTTTTTCCTCGTAATCGTCCTGGAGAAGAAAGGCGGTGAGCACCTCGGCGATCGAACTGCTGAAGACGCCGCCTTTGTTGGCGGTGGTATCCTTGATCTGCTTGATGGCCGTGCGGGTGGCGATATGCCGCCGGGAACCGTCGTCGAAAAAGACGTTGGCTCCCTCGACGATGAAGCGCAGTTCGGCAAAGAGATCGAGGAACTGCCGGACGTTGCCGTGGTGAATGGTGTCCTTGAAACCGCCGCAGGGAATGAAGGCGCGGATATTGGCCTCGCCGATATATTTGCGGTTGGCGGGATTGGCCAGGAAGTTCCGGTGAAAAAGGGCCCCATCTTCAATGACGGTGCCGTCGGGGAGGGTCACGTTGGCCGCCCCGATCGGCACCCTGAAGCCCTGGCTGCTCAGTTTGGCCGGCGGAAAACCAAGGGAGTTTATCCGCGGCTGGGAGTTGCGCATAAAAGCCAGTTTCATCAGCTCCTCCCGGTCAAGGCCCCGCGGGTCGAAGAGGACCGAGCCGCCATCGATGATCAGGCAGATTTTCCCTTTGTAGCACTGGATCTGGTTGGCTCCGAGATCGCCGTCCGGTCCGCCGGTAATCATCAGATTCAGCTCCTCCTCCCGCTCGTTATAATGCTCGATGAGGGTTCTGAAGCTGCCCATGATGGAGGTGGTGGTCATCCCGGAGGTTTCTATTTTGCCGCCGATTTCCGCAAAAATGGCCGCCATGTCGCCGGTTGCCCCGTGCGACTCGCCTTCGATCTGCAGTTCGACGCCGGCCGCGCCGCGGTCGAAAAGGCCGAAGGTGCGGCCGCCGGCCAGCAGACCGTAGGTGTCATGGGGAATGCCGAAACTCTTGCCTGTCGTGATGGTTCGCCAGTACTGGTAACCTTTTTCCCTGGCGTGGTAGGCCACCTCGTCCATCAACTGGGCGGTGCCTTCATCCGGCCCGAAAAAGACCATCTCCGGCTTGCCGTAGTAGTCGACGACCCTATTATCGGGCAGCATCAGATCCATGATCCCTTCGGTATAGTCGTTCAATGCCTCCTTGCGGTAGCCGGCATATTGCGGCAGAGGGACCACCACTCCTTTCGAGCCGCTTTCGCAGATATCCTTATGCTTCAGCCGCTGCGCCTTGGGTCCGAGGGCGTAGTTGAGGAGCACCGCATTATCCAGTTCGGTGTCGTAATTGGAACGCGACACCCGGATCAGCCTGAGGCCGCCGCGGGCGATATCGGCCGCCCGCAGATGGGTGCCGCAGGAATAGTGGCCATTGACGAAGAAAATGCCGAAGACAAAGCGGTTGAAAACCAGGGGATCGAGGATGCGGTTATCGAAGCGGAAGGCAAAGGAGCGTTTTTCCTCCTTGTAAAAGTTGGTCTTGAGGGTGCAGCCGACGATCTTGAACATGAACTTGAAGATCTCGTAACCGAGCGGAAAATCGATAAATCTGCTGGCGATGATTTTGTCGAATTCCAACCACTTGCGGTCGATCTCCTCCTCGGAAATCCGGGTTGCCGCCCCCGGCGAAAATTTCCGCTCAAACAGCGGGTAGAGAAAGGAGATAAGGTCCGGATGCTTGTCGACGGTTTCCTGGATTAAGCGGGCCGAATAGGTCGACTTGTTCGAACTCTGAATCCGTTTGGCAAAGGCCTCGCGCTGGTCGCGGCTGGCAAGATTCTCAAGAATCTCGCGGTCGGTGAAATTCTCGCTCTCCTTGAAAATAAAGAGGTGGGTAAAATCGATCGCATTGCCGGCAAAGAGCATTTCCTGAAAACCTATGGCCCCCTGCAGGTAAAGGTGCTTGACCGGGCCTACGGCAAAAGCGAGGAAGGCGCGCAGGTCGCCCACCACCCCACCTTCCTGTTTCCTCGTCAACTCGCCGCCGACATAGAGGGTGCAGATCGACGACGGCACCGACGCCTGGCCCAGATAAGGCTCCCAGTAGGCGCGCAGCAGGGTCAGGCCATGGCCTTCAAGGATCTTGCGCAGCACCGGCAGCTGCGGGGCAACAAAGTCGGAATTGAACATCAGCCTTGTCTCGCCGCTTTCCGGCAGATTGTAGACCCCGATCAGCGGAGTCAGCGACTCTTCGCTCTCGCGGAGAAATTTTTCGTAGCGTTTCCTGGTCGGCGCGGGCGTGACATCGTAGTCGCCGGCGAGCGAAAAGAGAAAGCGGGATGCGGCAAAGGCCTCGCGGGGATAATCCGCCACTGTTTCCGGCCTGATGATGTAGGTATAGTACTTGCTCTCCGGACTGAAATAGTATTCGCGGCGATGGCCGGAGATCAGATGTTCGAGCACCTCCTCCATGTTTTCCCGCGTCTCTTCGGTGGCGATTCGCACCCACTGGACCACCCCCGACTGGGTGGCGTCGAAATCGATCTGGGCGACCCGGCCGGAGAGCACGACCCGGCCGTCGATAACCTTGATCGAGGCGGCGATCGACTGGAGCAGATTGGCGAGCGGGACCTTGTTGATATGCTGGAAAAAATATTTCGGCAGGCCGAGATCCTGGATGAGGATCCCCGCGGCCAGATTGATGCAGTTGGCGGTCAGCAGCCCTTCCGAGGAAAGGTCGATCACCGCCTCGTAGAGGACGCGAGGGTCAAGTCCGACACTTTCCGCCTGAGCGATAATTGCCGCGCCCTTGCTGCAGGTCGAACTGCCGACCGAAAAAAGTTCCATGACATCTCCCTTGCTGTAAATGGCGATGAAATATCGAGGTGCCTCCACCGCCTTGCACCGAGCGGTCTGATCGCGGCGGCGGAGGATTTTGCTGATTTGCTCGCTACGGTTACCTGCGATATTGGGCGCCGAGGACGAGGCCGAGATCAAAGGCCCGGTTGTTCATCGCCAGAAAATCCTTGGGTACCCGGTCGGCCACCGCCGCCATCACCGATTGCGGTTTGAGGATCTCGGTCAGGCCGATCAATGCTCCGAGCACACAGATATTGAACACCACCGGTTTGCCGATTTTTTCCATGACCGTCTCGTACATCGGCAGCTCGATCTGTTTCGCGTCGACCTTGCGGGTCGTTTGCACGAATCGGCTGTCGGTCAGCAATGTTCCGCCGGGGCGGATGATCGGCGAATAGGTGGTGTAGGCCTCCTGGGTCAGGCAGACCAGGATGTTCGGCTGGGTAACCTCGGGAAAGTTGATTTCTCCGTCGGAGATGATGATATCGCTGCGGGTTGCCCCGCCACGGGCCGCCGCCCCATAACTCTGGGACTGGGTGGCATTCATCCCTTCGTGAATGACCGCCGCCTCGGCGAGAATGATGGCCGCGGTAATCACCCCCTGGCCGCCGGAACCGGAAAATACCAGACGTATCCTGTTGTTCATGAAACCCTCTCCTTCATTGCCTGGACGATTATCTTGTCGTACTCTTCACAGTATTCCGGCCGCTCACACTCGACAAAAATACCGCGGGGAATGAGGCCGGGGTTGTCCTCCAGAGCCTTCGATCCGATCTTGGCGGTGTTGCTCTTCTGCATTTCCAGCATGCCGACGGCGTCGCCTTCCTTGTTTTTCCGGCCGTAATGGGTCGGGCACTGGGACAGTATTTCGACCACCGAAAAGCCCTTGTGAAGGATCGCCTTCTTGAGCAGTTCGGTGGATTCCTTGACATGATAGGCAGTGGAACGGGCGACAAAGGATGCCCCCGCCGCCCTGGCGAGTTCGACCACATCGAAACTGGAGTCGATGGTGCGGTAAGGCGCGGTAGTCGCTTTCACCCCGGGGCCGGAAAGCGGCGAAAACTGACCGCCGGTCATCCCGTAGATCCGGTTGTTCATGACGATGGCGGTGATGTCGATATTGCGGCGCGCGGCGTGGATAAAATGATTGCCGCCGATTGCCAGGGCATCGCCGTCGCCCATCGGCACCAGGACCTTGAGGCTCGGCCGGCTCAGTTTCACGCCGGTGGCAAAGGCCAGAGCCCGGCCGTGAATGGTGTGCAGGGAATGGAAATCGACATAGCCTGAGATCCGGGCCGAACAGCCGATGCCCGAGACCATGACAATCTCGTTTTTATTCAGTTCCAGTTCCTCCACGGCATGGACGAGGGCATTGAGAATGGTGCCGTGACCGCAGCCGGGACACCACATATGCGGGAAAAACCGTTCGCGCAGATAGTCTATAACAGCCATATTATACTCCCCTCCCCTGGATGACCCGCAGGAGTCTTTTGATATCTGAAGGTGTGATCAGCTTGCCGTCGATCCGGTTGGCGAGAAAGACCCGGTCGGGTTTGTCCACCGCAGCCTTTACCTGGGCTAAAACCTGGCCCATATTCATCTCCACCACGAGAATCGCCTTGGCTGCCGCACATTTTTCCCGGACCAGTTCGACGGGGAAGGGCCACAGCGACTGCAGTTCGAGAACGCCGATCTTCTCCCCTTTGCTGCGCCGGTTCTGGGCGAGATGGATCGCCGATCTGGCCGACGAGCCGTAGGAGACCAGGATATATTCGGCCCCTTCCAGGCAATGTTCCTTGTAGCGGGTAATGGCATGAACATGGTTGTCGATCTTATCGATCAGATGGCGCAACAGGCCGTTGACGATCTTCGGATTGTTGGAGGGAAAGCCCCACATGTCGTGGAAAAGCCCCGTCACGTTATAGCGGTGCTCGCCGCCGAAATCGGACATCGGCAGCCGGCCGTCCTCGCGCGGCAGATAGGGATGATAGTCGACATCCTTGGCGACCGAGGTCCGCAGCCGGTCGACGATCTCCAGTTCGCCCTTTTCGGGAATGATCAATTTTTCCCGCATATGGCCGACAACCTCGTCGAAGAGGAGGACAACCGGAGTGCGGTAGGTCTCGGCCATATTGAAGGCATCGACCGTCATCCTGAAGACATCCTGATGGTTGGATGCGGTGAGGGCAATGATCGAGTGGTCGCCATGGGTTCCCCAACGAGCCTGGTTGACATCGCCCTGGCTGACATGGGTGGGATTGCCGGTCGACGGCCCGCCGCGCTGCACGTTGGCGATGACGCAGGGGATTTCCGCCATACAGGCGTAGCCGATCGCCTCCTGCTTCAACGAAAAGCCGGGGCCGCTGGTAGCCGTCATCACCTTCTTGCCGGTCAGCGATGCCCCGATAATCGCGCACATCGAGGCAATCTCATCTTCCATCTGGATGAATTTCCCCCCTCTTTCAGGGAGGTACTGGGAAAGACGTTCGGCAATTTCGGTCGAAGGAGTAATCGGATAGCCGGCAAAAAAATCCAGACCGGCATAGAGAGCCCCTTCCACGCAGGCCTCGTTGCCCTGTAAAAATCGAATTGTATTAGTCATTCTTCTCACCCTTTTCCGTCAGGACCCCGATTGCGAGATCCGGGCACCGTAATTCGCACATCTTGCAGCAAATACAGTCCTCCGGCCGCACCGCGACTACTTTCTCCCGCGCATCCAACTCCAGCACCTTGGTCGGACAAAAATGGACGCAAATCCCGCACCCTTTGCACCAATCCCGGTTGATCATAATTTCTATGAGTTTCTGCTTGGCCATAGCCCTCTTCCTCGTTGATTGCAGGCAATCAATCTTTTCTTTCGGCGGCGCCCGGCAGATCCGGATCGCCAACCCATTAACTCGCTTATATTCCGTCCTTCCATCATCCGTCCTTGCAAACGGATGTTCGCCACAGCGCTCGCCGTGTGGTTACTCCTCAGCCATAAACGGATAGCCGAAATCGACGGGCGGTACAAAAGTTTCCTTAATCGTGCGGGTCGAAACCCAGCGCATGAGATTGGCCTGGGAGCCGGCCTTGTCATTGGTCCCGGAGGCTCGGCCGCCGCCAAAAGGCTGCTGGCCGACTACGGCGCCGGTGGGTTTGTCGTTAATGTAAAAATTGCCGGCAGCATGTTCGAGCCTTACGAGAGCCTTGCTTACCGCCGCCCGATTTCTGCCGAAAATAGCCCCGGTAAGAGCATAGACCGAGGAATTGTTGCAGAGTTCGAGCGTTTCTTCATACCGGTCGTCTTCATAGACATAGACGGTGAGTACCGGCCCGAAAATCTCCTCAACCATGGTCCTGAAATGGGGATCGGTGGCTAAAATCACCGTCGGCTCAATGAAATAGCCGACACTGTCGTCGTAGTTGCCGCCGATCAGAACCTCCCCGCCCTCGTTTGCTTTGGCGAAATCGATGGAGCCGGCGATCGACTGAAAGGCCCCCCGGTCGATCACCGCGCCGCAGAAATTTCGGAAGTCGGTGGGCGGACCCATCCGGATTTTGCCTATTTCCGTGCGCAGGCCGGCTTCGACGGCGGGCCAGATCGATCTGGGGATATAGGCCCGGCTGGCCGCCGAACATTTCTGTCCCTGATATTCAAAGGCGCCGCGGACCAGACCGGTAACGAGGGGCTCGATGTCGGCACTGGCATGGGCAAAGACAAAATCCTTGCCGCCCGTCTCCCCGACTATTCGGGGATAGGATGCATAGCGGCCGATGTTTTCGCCGATGGTCTTCCACATCTGCTGAAACACTCGGGTCGAGCCGGTAAAATGGATCCCGGCCAGATGCGGGTCGGCAAGACAGATGTCGCCGACATTGCCGCCGGAACCAGGAACAAAATTGATAACCCCCGGGGGAAGACCGGCCTCTTCGAGGATCCGCATGATCAGATACGGGGTATAGACCAACGAGGACGCCGGTTTCCACACCACGGTATTGCCCATTATGGCAGGCGCGGTCGGCAGATTGCCGGCGATGGCGGTAAAATTGAACGGGGTCACCGCAAAGACGAAGCCTTCGAGCGGCCGGTACTGGACAAAATTCCACACCCCGGCCGAGGATTCCGGTTGTTTTTCATAGATTTCCTGGGCATACCTGACATTGAAGCGCAGGAAATCGATAAGCTCGCAGACGGCGTCAATCTCCGCCTGATAGGCGGTTTTGCCACCGGCCAGCATCGACCCGGCGTTTATTTGCGCCCGATATTTCACCGCCAGCAGTTCGGCCGCTTTTAAAAAGATTGCCGCCCGTTCCTCCCAGCGAAAAGATTGCCACATCGGTTGAGCCGCCACCGCCGTATCGATTGCCAGTTGAACCTCGCCGGGACCGGCCTTGTGATAGACCGCCAGGACATGCCGGTGATCGTGGGGCATGACCACCTTGCCGAGATCGCCGGTTTTCACTGCCCTGCCGCCGATAATCAGGGGAATTTCCAGCTGCCGGCCGGCAGCCTCGGCGAGGGCCTCTTTTAATTTTGCCCGCTCCGGGCTGCCCGGACCATAGTTCTGAATCGGTTCATTGACCGGCTTTGGCGTGCGGATTACCGCATTATTCATAAGGTTCATCATTTTCTCCCTCGTACGATCACTGTTTCGCGCTTTTTTCTCCGGCTGAGGGGAATTCATCCCTTTCTAAACAGAGCCTTGAGTATGACGCCTGCCATTTGCGGGTTTTCCTTCAGTCTTCTCGTGCAATAGCCGAACCACTGCTTGCCGAAGGGAACGTATACCCGCATCCGATGACCCTTATCGAGAATCGATTTACGCAATCCCGGAGTAACCCCGTACAGCATCTGAAATTCGTATTTTTCCGGGGCAACCTGGTATTTTTCAATGAGCTTGTATGCGCCGTCGACGACTGCAGTATCATGGGTGGCAATTGCCGGATACATCTTCTCCTGGAACATGTATTCTATATCATCAATAAAATGAGAGTTGACTTCCTCGTATTTTTTATAGGCCAGCGATTCCGGTTCGACATAAATTCCCTTGCAAACCCTGAGATTTACCGGATGATCGGCAGAGTTCAAATCACGGAGATCGGCGATATCCCGATGGGTCCTTTTCAGATAGGCCTGGACGACCAGACCAACATTTGCCGGGAATTCCTCTTTCAGTTTCCTGTACATTTCGATCTCCATATCGGTGCAGGGCGAGTCTTCCATGTCGATACGGACAAAATTATTATACGCGGCAGCCTTGGCAACAACCTCCCGGATATGGCGGTAGGCAACGTTCTTATCGAGCAGCAAGCCGAAAAAAGTCGGTTTGAGTGAATAATTGCCGTTCACCCCAGCCTTTTCCGCCGCTTCTATTACAGCCAGATATTCCTTTTTATTTGCCTCAGCCTCGGCCAGGGTGGTAATGAACTCGCCAAGGACGTCGATGGTGGTCAGAATCCCTTCGGCGTTCAGTTTCTTGGCATTGGCAATAGCCTGCTCCAGTGTCTCCCCGGCGATATATTCCTTGGAAAAAAGCCATACAAGTTTCTTCGGCATATGCGGCAGAATTCCGGCGATCATTTTATTCAACATGCTGGTACCTTTCTAATCTGAATCTTTATTCATGGGCGATAGAGGACACTGCGATGCAGGGTTCACCCACCCGGCGCCGGTCCCGTAATTTTTATTTTTTACTCTTAACCAAAAGACTCTTTCTGAATACGGTAAAATAGTATACAATTATTGAATACAGAAACAGTACGGTATTTGCAGTGGGCGTGTCAACTATTTTTGTGTACAATTTTAAATTAGTTTGGTTTTCTATCTTTTGCAAATTTCTCGCACCTGAAACCCTCACCATCCGATAAGTTTTTTACGGTGCAACCCATTCGATCATCGATAGGACATATGGAAAATTCCAGGAAAATCAATTCTGAAGATGCTGTTTACCGGAAGCTGAAAACAGCTATACGCAAAAGATACATCAAGCAGGGCAGCCAGTTGGTCGAGGTTGCACTCGCCCAGCAACTGGGGGTCAGCAGAACACCGGTGCGCAGCGCCATCAAGCGCCTTGAAGCGGAGGGACTGGTTTACAGCATTCCGAACAGGGGGGCTTTTGTCATTACCCCAACCCAGAAGGAAATCGAGGAGACGTTTTTAGTGCGGGCCCAACTGGAAATAATGGCGACCCGGCTGACCGCAACGCGGATCACGCCGGAACAGGTTCAGGAACTCCGGGATCTGATCAGTGTGGAAACCAAGATTTTTGACGAAAACAACCTGGATGAATACTATACCGCCAACGACAACCTGCACCTGCGGATAGCGGAATTTTCCGGCAATAAAGTACTCTGCAGCTATATCAAGGAACTCCTTGATCGCACAAGAATATATTTGATTCTTTACGATCCTTTTTACAAACTTGAATACAGCCCGACCGTTGAACATACCACCATCGTCGATGCCCTTGCCGCCCACAACGCCGAACAGGCATGTCTGGCCGTGGAAGCACATATCAACAGTTCCATCAACGGTCTTGAATCGGCCGGCCAACTGCCGGAGGATTATCTGACTCTTTAAAACGAATTATCGCCGAACCATCAGACCAGTTCCGCCATTACCTGGTTGGCCAGGGGTCGGCCTCGATCGGTCAGTCGAAGATGGGTCCCGGTCAGCTCGACCAGCCGAAGGTGGAGCAATTTCTCCAAAACGGGACCGTAATACTGCACGATATCCCTGCCATAGCGTTGCCGAAGCGTCTCGCAACACACGCCGCGGACCAGCCTCAGTCCCATGATCACCGTCTCCCTGAAAGCGGCTTCCGCCGGCAGACGTTCACTTTCTACCACAACCTGCAGGCCAGCCTCCAGCCGCCGGATGTATTCTCGGCCGCCCGCAATTCGCTTCTCCCGCACCCCGTCCCGGTAGCTGACCGCCGAAGCACCACAGGCGAGATATTCCTCATTCAGCCAGTAGTTGACGTTGTGTCGGCACTCATAGCCTGTCAGGGAATAATTTGATATTTCATAGTGGTGCATTCCGGCGGCGCGACAGCCTTCCGCGGTCAGGTGATCGAATTCCAGGATTTCGTCCTCACCGGGAAGTTCTATTTTCCCCCTGTCGACGAGGTCGGCAAAAGTCGTTCCCGGTTCGATCGACAGCTGATACACCGAGAGATGTTCCGGCTGCAAAGAGAGCGCAGTGGTGAGCGACTGACGCCAGGAAAGCGCGTTCTGCCCCGGCAAGCCGCACATCAGGTCCATATTGATGTTGGTGAAACCGGCGTTTCTCGCGGCCTGCACCGCCAGGATTGCCTCTTCGGCAGTATGGACCCGGCCCAGATTCCTCAGTTCCCGGTCATTAAAAGATTGCACACCCAACGAAAGCCGGTTCACCCCCGCCCGGAACAGCTCCCGTAAATAGCCTTCATCGACCGTTCCCGGATTGGTTTCCACCGATATTTCGATGGTCGGCGTCATCGCGAACAGTGCGCGGCAATGAGCAACTATCCCGGTGAGCAGGGTGCAGGGAAGAATGCTCGGGGTTCCGCCGCCGATAAAGAGCGATTGCAGAGGGAGGAGAGGTGCCGGCCCGGCAACGTGGGCGATTTCCTTTTTCAGAGCCGCGACATAGGGGCCATACAGATCGCTTTCGCCGGCACAGGATGAGAAGGAACAGTAGTGGCATTTGCTCCGACAGAATGGAATATGAAGATAGAGAGCCGTCATCGGTCACTGCAGACCTTGCACGGCGGCGCGACATTCCTGCCCGATTGACTCCATCACCCCGTTGTCGGCAAAACTGTAGGCGCCGTCGCCGATTATCAGATGGTCGAGAAGCTGGATCTGCATATAACTGCAGATTAAAAACAGGCTCCTGGTAAGCTTGAGATCCTGGGGCGAAGGCTGGAGGGAGCCGGAGGGGTGATTGTGAGCGATGACCAGCGCCGCGGCGTGGTACTCCAGGGCTTTTTTCATGATTTCCCTGGGGTACACCGTGTTGACATTGAGGGTGCCTTCGGCCACCACCGCGGAATCGATTATGGCGTGGGAGGAATCGAGGAAAATGACCGTCAGCACCTCCTTTTTCAGGCCGCGCAGGGAGTGGACAAGATACTCCTCCACCTCCTTCGATGAATGAAGATATCTTTTGCCGGTCAACCGCTCCTTCAGGTAGTAGCTGGCGACAGCATGGACAAAATGGAGGGCGAAGCTGTTTTTCGGCCCTACCCCATGAACCGCCTGGAGCGAGGCGATGGGCGACTCAAGGACCTTGGCGAAGGTCCCAAATTGTTGCAGCAGCAATCGGGCAGGCTCCTTGCAGTCGGTGCGCGGTGTCCCGAAGGAGAGGAGCAGCTCCAGAACTTCGGTATCGGAAAAACCATCAAGACCTTTATCCAGGAATCGATCCCGTAGCCGGGCCCGGTGCCCTTCCCCCTTCTTCTGCCAGAGCTCCTTTTCCACACCAGCCTGCCGTCCGGTCAACCGCCCAGTTCACTGGAAAACAATTCGTTGGCAAGACCCGGGTTCGCCTTGCCCTTGGTCTTCTGCATGAGCTGACCGACAAAGAACCCCATAAGCTTGGTCTTGCCGTTGCGGAAATCCTCGGCCTGGCCCGGGTTGGCGGCAATGATCTCACGGACCAGGGCAAGAAGTTCGCCCGAGTCGGAAACCTGCATCAGATTTTTTTCCCTCACTATCGTCTCGGGATCCTTGCCGCTTTCCATCATGGTCTGAAAGACCGTTTTGGCGATTTTGCCGCTGATGGTGTTCTTCTCCACCATGACCAGCAGGGCGGCCAGCTGGCGGGCGCCGACCCGGCAAGCCGAAAGGGGTTCGCCCTTCAGTTCCCGCATCAACTCGGTCATGATCCAGTTAGCGGCCTTTTTCGCCTGGGCCCCCCCTCGCACCGTCTCCTCGAAATACTCGGCAACGTCGCGGTCGGCGGTCAGCAGGACGGCATCGTATTCGGGCAGCCCATATTCTTTTGCAAACCGGATCCGGCGTTGGTCAGGAAGCTCCGGCAAAGATGCCCGCACCTCCTCAATCCATGCATCGCTGATCTCGACAGGCACAAGATCGGGACAGGGGAAGTAGCGGTAATCATGGGCATCTTCCTTGCCCCGCATGGATTCCGTACAGTTTTTATCGGGATTCCACAGCAGCGTTTCCTGGACGATCTGCTCGCCCTCCAGCAACAGGTCCCTTTGCCTTCTTTCTTCATACTCCAGGGCACTCTGGACATGACGGAAGGAGTTCATGTTCTTCAGTTCGGTCCTTGTGCCGAATTCCTCCCGGCCATAGGGTCGCAGGGAAATATTGGCGTCGCAGCGAAAACTGCCCTCCTGCATGTTTCCGTCGCAGATGTCCAAATAGCGCAGGATGGCGTGGATCTTCTTCAGGTAGGCGCAGGCTTCGGCCGGCGAGCGAAGGTCAGGCTCCGAGACGATCTCGAGGAGCGGTGTCCCGGTCCGGTTCAGATCGACATGGGATACCGGCTCGACATCATCGTGGATCAGTTTCCCGGCATCTTCTTCCATGTGAATGCGGGTAATACCGATCGTTTTGGTTCTCCCGTCAACCTCGATCTCGATCCGGCCATTTCCGACGATCGGCAGATCAAACTGCGATGTCTGATATCCTTTCGGCAAATCGGGATAAAAATAGTTTTTCCGGGCAAATTGGCTGAAACGATTGATGGCTGAATTTGTCGCAAGTCCGAGCCGGATAGCATACTCGACCACCTTTTTATTGAGGACGGGAAGTACGCCCGGCAACCCGAGACAGACGGGACAGGTATTGGTATTAGGGGGAGCGCCAAATGCGGTCGAACAGCTGCAGAAGATCTTTGACTTTGTTTTCAGTTGGGCATGGATTTCCAGCCCGATTATCGTTTCAAACTCCATGGCTTCTCTTGATCCAGTTGAGAAATATTACGTCGGTGACTCAAGCGACAACAGCTGTTTTTGCGATCCACTGCCGAATAATCTGCAGTTCATCGCGCCAGCTGGTGCCCAGTCTGACCTTCAAGAACATTCCGAACAAAACATTGACGATTCTCACCAACTCTTCAATGAGAAAAATTCGTTCGAGAATCATTCCCTCCACTTCCTCGGGGTTCTCACTCTTATCGTTTTCGGTTGCTTCGGTTTTCGGCAGTCGGACATTCCGGTATTCCATCAGCGCCCCAGCCATGGTCAAACTATACTCATAGCTGTTATGGTTGATGACGATTCTAGCCTGCTCCAGTTTTTTGCCCATCTGCAAACCGGTTCTGGCTTCCTGAAGTTCGGTCTGCAGCCCTGTGCAGATCAGCTTCTCACTCGATTCGCCCTCACCCGACTCCAGCAGCATATGCTTCTCGAAAACAACGGTTATATCGCCTTCGCCGGGAATCTCCACGCTGCCTCCCCGCTCTTCGCTTTTCCACCACAGCCAGGTGAGAAACTCCTGGCCTAAAAACCGCTTTTCCGCTATCAGATCAACTAAATCCATTCGTCTCCCCCGTCACCTAATGAGTAACGGCTCCTAAACAAATATTTCCGGAGACAATCTCTCCAGTTTCTCCAACAGCTCTTCATCGAGAAGATGTTCGGCCGTGGTGTAAGGAATCTGCTGGCGGATAAGCAAGCCAAAGCTTTCCTTGAAAAAATCTTCCAATATCGCGTGCGCCTTTTTGTTGGTTGAAAAGAACAGAAGCGTTGCATCGGAAAGGCTCCAGCACAACTCATAGGTCGACGGGAGGGGAATTGCCTTGCGCATGAGATCCGTTCGGACCCGCTCCTTGATCTGAACCTTCATCGACCTGCTCAGTTTCGGCACCTGCTGCTCGCGGCGGACTCTTTCCTCCTCCTTCTGGACAATTTTTTTCAGAATCGCCGGGGAGACCTTCCTTTCATCGATGCGAAGGGTCAGGGTGATATAGTCGCCCGCCACATACGAAGCATATGCAAATTGCGAGTCGAACATATTGAGAACGGACACCCAGCCGATGGAGTACTCATCGTAGGTATCGTCAATATCCTTGAACGAAAAAGCTATCACCCGCTGCGCGATAAATTCGAGGGAATTTTTCGGTAATTCACCCACCACCGAAAATCTCACGAAGCTCGCCGAACCCTTTAAAAAACCCATTGTTTTGGCTTACCGGTTTTATTTTTTATTGTTATGAACTGTTACGAGCCTGAACTCCGGAACTCACTCCTCATATAGCATTCCTTGGTAATGGTCTCAACTCTTTTATGGTAACAGCGCCTCCTTTGCTGCCCGCCGGAAGGACGGGTCGGACACCTTGACTCTTTCCAGGACAGATGATACAACAAAAAACAAAGCAGATGAAAAACATGTTGACACATCAGAAGCAAGCTTGTATATAGGTTTGCTCCATGGGTCGTTAACTCAGTCGGTAGAGTATCTGACTTTTAATCAGAGAGTCGCGCGTT
>CAYTVF010000055.1:0-20889 GCA_964441345.1 uncultured Desulfopila sp.
ACGGTAAAGATTTTTGCCGATAAGTCGATAAGAACAATAGAAAAACAGAATCCTATCAAGAAAGTTTAAAATTTAGGGATATCGCTCATGGCTTCCTTGACGAAAGAACCGCATATCTTCACCCCGCTCCTCCATCAGGTAGAACTGGAGAAGGTTATGGTTGAGCTTGATAATTTGAAAAAACAGTCTGAGCGGCTTGATCTCATCAACAGGCTGCACGCCAGAATGGCCGGTGTGCTCAGCTTGAGCGGGATGATCGAGGCCTATTCAGTCTGGCTGATGCCGCTCGTGAGCCATGAGCTTATCGGCTATAACAACAGCAATCGCAACAAGCGCCACCTGTTCTGCTCGGGGCATGGACCGCAGCGACGTAAAGCCATAGCCTTTGCCGAACAGTTGATCGAAGAGAAGGTGCCTTTCAACGGGACCTATTCGGTGAAGAACGGCAGGTACGCCTATAAGTGGATTTTTGAATCGGCCGACAACGCCGGGATTTTTCTCATCCTCAAAGAAGGGCATGAGCTCGCCGGCGCGGAAATCGATCTGGTCAATCATTCCCTGGAGATACTTGCCGAGTGCCTGCGCCGGGGGCTCGAATATGAGGATTTGTTTGAGCGTGCCAGCAACGATCCGTTGACCGGGCTTGCCAACAGGCGGGTATTCGACGAACGGATTCATGGGATGATAGACAGTGCGCGCCGGTATAAGTATCCGTTATCGATGATTTCCATGGATCTGGACAGATTCAAGAACATTAATGATAATCTCGGTCACCAGAAGGGTGATGAGGTGCTGAAGGCTGTTTCTGCGGTGCTGAAAAAAGCCGTTCGTTCTACCGATCTCCTGGTGAGGATGGGTGGCGATGAATTCCTCCTGGTCCTCGACAACACCGATCTTAACAACGGCAGGATTCTGGCCGAGCGGTTGTGCGTTGCCGTCGATGAACTTGATATCTGGGCCGACGACATCACCAAGTTGGGGATAAGCATCGGCATGTCCGAACTGAAGGCTGACGAGTCCCTGCGGCAGTGGATGGAACGGACCGACGATATCCTCTATCATGCCAAGGCCGAAGGACGATCAAGGGTTGCCGTTGAGTAATCTCCGCTATGTCATTGCTTCAAACAGCAAAGGCCGACTTTTTAAAAAGTCGGCCTTTGCTGTTTGAAGCGGAAAGCGGAGCTGTCGTCAGACTTTTTCCACGACAATTTTCAAAGGGATGATATGCAGCGCTCGGCTGCGTTGCTCGGTATAGCCGAGCGACCAGCTGGGGCATCGGTATTCGGCTCCGAGCAGCGATTCGATCTCCTTGACTATCCCCTTGACATCGATCACCGGATGCCGGGAAAAAACCTGGGGAAGCCCCTGGGTGAGGTTGCAGGCCAGACATCGGTTCGGTCGCTGGTGCAGCTGCAGGTCCATGGTCAGGGTATTGCCTTTGATGGTTCGGTAAGCCAGTTCAATGTCGTAGGCGCCTTCGCCCGCGTCGCCGAAGAGGGCGTCGAAAAACTCATTGGCTCGCTCTTTCGGAAATATTTTCGCGAGCTTTTCCTTGCTCAGAACAGTTGTCAAATGATCGGTTGCCATGGTGGGTGTCATGAAATTGTCTCGGTTGATCGTTGGTAAAGCGCTTTTGATTGCAGGGGATTCAGTGGGCTACTATACCAGCGGTGCCAATTTTGTCAACCGACGTTGCGAGCGGCACGTCCCTGTGTTAAAGTAGCCGCCATGAAAAATGACGGACATTCTCAATCTTCCGGTCTCATGTCCGGACGAGTAAACCTGCAGGAACTGAACGAGTCGCAATACGCGGCGGTGACTACCACGGAAGGCCCGGTTCTGGTTATCGCCGGGGCCGGCAGCGGCAAGACCAGGACCCTGGTGTACAGGGTCGCCCATCTGGTCGAGCGGGGGGTTGCCCCGGAATCGATTCTGCTGCTTACCTTTACCCGAAAGTCCAGCCAGGAGATGTTATGGCGGGCCGGCCGGCTGCTAGGTGAAAACTGCAACCGGGTGGTCGGCGGCACATTTCATGGTGTCGCCAATATGCTGCTCAGGCGTTACGGGGCGCAGATCGGTTTTGGCTCATCCTTCACCATTATCGACCGGTCCGATGCCGAGGGGATTATCAATCTCCTCAAATCATCCCTGGGACTTGGCAAACAGGACAAACGCTTCCCCTCGAAACGGGTAGTGATCAACATGATCAGCGGTTCGATCAACAAATCGATCGGCCTGGAGGAGCTGATTCAGGATCAATATGCCCATCTCGCCGAACATCTGCAAGACCTTCTCCTCCTGCACAAGCATTACCAGGAATTCAAGTTCGACCACGGCTTGATGGACTACGACGATCTGCTGGTGAACTGGAAGCGGCTGCTGGCTGAAGCGCCGGATATAAGGCGAGCCATCTCGGAGCGTTTTTCCCACATCATGGTCGACGAATACCAGGACACCAATCTTATACAGGCCGATATTATCCGGCTGGTCGCCGATACCCATGAAAATGTCATGGTGGTGGGCGACGATTCCCAGTCGATCTATTCGTTTCGGGGTGCCGATTTCTATAATATCATGCGGTTCCCCAAGGTTTTCGGCAACACCCGGATAATCAAGCTTGAGGAAAACTATCGTTCGACCCAGCCGATTCTCTCTTTCACCAACGATATTATCAGAAATGCCACGGAGAAGTACACAAAAACCCTCTTCACCCAGCGCGAAGGCGAACTGCGGCCGATGTTATTCGCCGGGGCGGATGAGCGGGAAGAGGCCGCCTTTATCGTCAATACCGTGCGCAAACTGCTGGGGGAAAAAAATATCGCGCCGCAGGATATCGCCATACTTTTTCGCTCAAGTTATCATTCCTATAAAGTGGAGCTGGAACTCACTTCGGCCAGTATCGAGTATGAGAAGCGGGGCGGCCTGAAACTTACCGAATCGGCCCATATAAAGGATATGATTGCCTTTATGCGGGTGCTGGCCAACCCCCAGGATACCCTGTCCTGGAACAGGATCCTGCTCCAGCTGGAGCATGTCGGGCCGACCACGGCCCAGAAGATTTCCGCAATCATCGCCTTTGCCGCCGATCCCTTCCGGGCCCTGGCCGCATATCCGGCCGGGAAAAACTGGCAAGAAGCCTTTGCCAAGCTGGCGCGGCTGTTTGTCGACCTCCTCGCCGACAGCCACAGCCCCGCCGCCCTCTACGAGATCGTCCTGGCCTATTACCTGCCGATCTTTGAACGGCTGTACAGCGACGATTTTCCCAAGCGCCGCAAGGATATCGATCAGCTGAAGAGTATCATGGGCGGCTATGAGGATCTGCAGAGCTTCATCGACGACACCAGCCTCGATCCTCCGGAGGAGGGCGGCAAGGAAGGCAAGGGGCTGGACCGGCTCGTTCTGTCCACCATCCATTCGGCCAAGGGACTGGAGTTTGAAGCGGTCTTCGTCATCGGCCTGGCCGAGGGACGTTTTCCCCATGCTTCGGCTATGTTCGGCGAGCAGTGGGAAGAGGAGCGGAGGTTGCTCTATGTGGCGGCGACACGGGCCAAGAAGTATCTCTATCTCACCTATCCGCGCCAGCTGATGACGCCGGACCGGCAGTTTCACCGGGTCGGCATGTCGCCATTTCTAAATGAGCTGAGCGGCGGGTTGTATGAACGGGTAACGGCGAGAGCGGCTGAGGAGCCGGATTCATTGTCGTATCGATCGATGGGCGGGGGGAGACCCGCTCCGCTGCGCAAAACCAAATCAAAGAAGCTGGAAATCGCCGATTTTTCCGTGGGCTGCAAGGTCAGCCATCCGTTTTTCGGCAACGGAACGGTTGCCAAAATATCGACAGGGCGATCCCTCGATGTTCTTTTCGACCGGCATGGCGTGAAGACCCTCCATCTCGATTATGCGAAGCTGACGATTATTTGACACTTGGAGTAATCTGAACATATTGACTTGGGTCACTTTATAACTTTTTTCATGATTTTCCATAAACGACACTATGAAGATGACATATGCTGAAGTATCGGCGCACCTCGATGGTTTGCAGATGCATAAGATCAAGCTGGGGCTTGAGGCGATGCAGTCATTCCTGGACCGGGTCGGCAGGCCGGAGAAGAGTCTGCGGTTTGTCCATGTAGCCGGGACGAACGGCAAGGGGTCGGTTTGCGCTGCCTTGTCCGAGGTGCTCAGCCGGGCCGGTTACCGCGTCGGGGTGTACACATCCCCCCATTTGAGCAGTGTCCGGGAACGGATTCGAATCGGCAATCAATACATCGACGAAGCCGCATTCGCGGAATTGGGCGGGAGGATCTGCGGAGTGCTCGGCGACGAGCAGATCACCTACTTCGAATTTACCACAGCTCTTGCTCTGCTCTGGTTCGCCGAGTCGAAGGTCGATCTCGTAATCCTCGAAACCGGCCTGGGCGGCCGGCTCGATGCCACCAATGTGGTCTTGCCTTTGCTTTCGGTCATCACCAGCGTCAGCATGGATCATGAGGCCTATCTCGGCCATAGTCTCGCCGAGATTGCCGGGGAAAAGGCGGGTATCATCAAGGCCGGAGTGGAGGTTGTGTCCGGCGCGGTCCATCCGGACGCAGCCGCGGTGATTGCGCGGGTCAGCAGGGAGAAACAGGCTCCGCTCTACACCCTTCGTCAAGAATTTGACTATTCCTTGGGTCCTGATTCAACCTGGTCGTGGCACGGCCGGGAGGGGTTCGGCAACCGGACAATTGCAGGACTGCGGAGCAGCCGGGCAAGCCTTGTGCAGCAGGAAAACGATTCTCTTGCTCTTGCCGCCTTGCAGCTCCTGCACAACAAGGGTTTTGCCGTGAGCGAGCAGGAGCTTCGGGGTGGTCTCGCCGAGGTGAAGTGGCCGGGCAGGATGGAATACTTCGAACAACCCTATTCCTCTTCCGGCGATCGAAAGACAGCGGCCTCCACCAAAAAACTTCGCTATCTCCTTGATGGGGCGCATAATCCTGACGGTGTCAAGAATTTGGCGAATACTCTCTCAAGCAAATTCAAATACCGCAGACTCATTGCTGTATGGGGTTCCATGTTCGATAAGGATCTATCGGCAACACTGGGGACGATTGCTCCTCTGGCCGATGATCTGGTCATTACCCGGCCGAAGGGCGAGCGCGCCGCTACGCCCGAACAGCTCTTCGACTATCTCAGCCGGGAACAGCAAGGCAAGGCGCGCTGCGTTGGCAAAGTGCCGGAGGCTCTGATCGCCGCCCAGGAGGCAGCCGCGGAGGAGGACCTGATAGTCGTCGGCGGCTCTCTCTATCTGATCGGCGCAGTGCGCCACCTGCTGCTGGGAGACCTGGCGTAAGTGGCACGGGACTTCTTCGATTTCGATGCACCGGCCGATGCGGAGATCCGGGCCGAACGGGCAAAGGCCAGAGAGTTGCGGAAAAGCAGATGGTGGCAGCAGAAGACTGCGCCGGGGCTCTGTCATTATTGCGGCAGCAAGGTGAGCTACCAGGAGTTGACCATGGATCATCTGGTCCCCCTCGCCCGGGGTGGCCGTTCGACCAAGGAAAACCTTGTCCCCTCCTGCAAGAACTGCAATAACCTGAAAAAGACCATGCTGCCCATTGAGTGGCAGGAGCATGTGGAACGTTCCCACAGGGAAAGCGACTGAAAAGGGCTGCGGCTGATTTTTCTTCTCGCAGTTTTTACCGATTTGGTTTAAAAGCCTTGAGCAAATTTGCGAATTTGAGTAATAAGCTCAACATATGGACGGGTAGCCCAGCTGGATAGAGCGTTGGCCTCCGAAGCCAAAGGTCGCGGGTTCGAATCCCGCCTCGTCTACCAATTGTAAAATCAAGCACTTAACAGAAACTCTGTTAAGTGCTTTTTTTCTTTCTCCCCCACCAATCCACAAAAAAAGAACCGGCTGAACGTTTAGCTTCGGGAAATTCACGAAATGCAGGCAAGGTTGGCTGGCGGGCATGGTGTTGCGGTTTTTTTGACAAAAAAAATTGAAGTAACCCTGCTACCATGTCACAATTTTTTACATTGCGGTTTAGGCCAGTGGCTTTGCGTCCCTCCCTTTCGGTAAGGTTTGCTTTTCTCTATCGGTCACTATGCTCATCATCAAGGAAGAGGTCAAGGCTTCGTCCGGAAAAATCCCGGATTATCTCGAAAGAATCCGGATTTCGCCGGTTTCTCCTCACCCCTTCCCCCTCAAGTTTGCTCCTCGATAGGAGAGTCGTATCTTGATTTGGCCGGAGAGCTTATTAACGTTTGATGATCAGCCGCGGTAACAGTCAAGTCGGGCGAAGCATTGGCGGGATTTTTTATACTCTCTAGCGGATCACGTAGATATGGCAAAGACAGTCATTACTTCAAGGAGAAGACGCCATGGAAATTCAGAATATAACACCGGATGAATTATCCATAAAAATCGTCCAGGGCCAAAAATTCTATCTCATCGACACCCTGCCGGAGGATCATTTTCAGGAGGTTCGACTGCCGGGCAGCAGGAACGCCTGTGTCTATCAAGTCAATTTTCTCAGTCAGATAAGGAAGATCACTGAGGATCCGGATGCTGAAATCGTGGTTTACGGTTCCAGTTCCGGTTCCCTGGATTCGCAGGTCGCAGCTGAGAAATTGCAGCGGGCCGGTTATCGCCGAATTGCCATACTCCGGGGTGGAATCGAGAAATGGCGCGAAGCCGGGCAGCTCCTGGAGGGCAGTGCTCCCGATGGCGTCGGCGATCCGCTCACCGTGCTTCATCTCGAACCAGGTACTTACACCCTTGATGTGCGGCAGAGCATAGTCGGCTGGACCGGCCGGAACAGGAACTCCAGTCATATCGGCGCGGTTCCGTTCAGTTCAGGCCGGATTGCGGTGACCGAGAGTGGTTTCTCCGGCAGCCTGACCGTGGATATGGCAAGTCTCGAGAACCACAACCTGGCAGGCGATCCATTACAGGCGGTACTGGTCGATCATCTCAAGTCCGATGATTTTTTCCTGGTTGCGCTTTTTCCCGAAGCAACCTTGACAATAAGCGAGGCGCGTCTCAGGGAAAAACCATATCTGACAGGTGTCAACTGTGATATTGCCGGCGAACTTTCGTTGCGGGGGGTGAGCCGGAGTCTCTCTTTTCCGGCAACTGTGACCACCACCTCGGCAGAGATTTCCGTGGAAGCGCATTTTGACCTGGATCGGACCCGGTGGGGAATTATTTATGGCTCCGCCAGGTACTTTGAACATTTGGGAATGCATCAGGTTTTCGAGGCGATAACCATCTCCCTGAGACTGGTTCTGACCCGCGCCTGATATTTGATGGAAAATCAAACTGGAGAAGAATCGAAATCGTCGATGGCTGAGAATCGTGCCGGTCGCATACGGGCAAGGGTGGATGAGGTGTACCCGACCGAGTCGCGCCGTGTCTTCGCCACCCTGGTCAGACGGCTTGGGGACTTCGACCTCGCCGAGGAGGTTCTGCATGATGCCTTCAAGGCTGCGCTTGAGCAGTGGCCGCGCGACGGCGAGCCGGCCAATCCCAGGGCATGGCTGACATCGGTCGGCCGGTTCAAGGCAATCGACCGCATTCGCCGACGCTGGCCCAGCGGATCGTCCGCGCCAAGGCGAAAATCCGCGATGCGCGCATTCCCTATCAGGTTCCCGCCCTGGCCGAACTGCCGGACCGGCTCGACGCTGTGCTGCGAGTCATCTATCTCGTCTTCAACGAAGGCTATGCCGCGTCGTCGGGCACGTCGCTTACTCGGTCGAATCTGTCGAGCGAGGCGATTCATCTGGGCCGGCAGTTGGTCGGGTTGCTGCCCGAATCCGAAACGGTCGGCCTGCTGGTGTTGATGCTGCTGCAGGAGTCGCGGCGCGCCGCGCGCACTTCGTCCACCGGTGATTTGATTTTGCTGGAAGATCAGGACCGCTCGCTCTGGAACCGGGAGCAGATCGGTGAAGGTTTGGCACTGGTCGAACGGGCACTGTCGTCGCGCCGCTTCGGCTCGTATGTCGGCAAGAAAACAAGAGTGTTTTGCCTATGACGACATTCTGCGCGAGGGCGGTCATTTTGTGGCCGGGGAAGCGCTGCAGAGTGCCAGGAAAGCGGTCACCCTGCAATGGCGAAACGGCAAGGTTTCCATAACCGACGGCCCCTATGCCGAGACCAAGGAACAGTTGGGGGGAATCCTGGTGCTCGAAGCCAGGGATTTGAATCACGCGATCCAACTGATGTCCAAACACCCGGGGGTCAAGGCTGGCCCCTTCGAGATTCGTCCGGCTGAAGATCTATCGGCTATGGTGGCGGCAAGCGAGCGGCGGCGATCGGTAACCAAATGAAAAGGATCGGCGCAAGCGGGACATGACGGCGGACGTGAGGCTGACGGCATCATGGCGGAATCAGCTTGGAAGCCGGGGCGATGCCGCGGCAAATCCAACACACATCATGTCCCGCGGTGGTTCGATCGAAGTGTGGCTCGTCCTATCGAATCAATTTAACGATATTATTACCATGTGGGAAATTGGTTGAAACATATTTGCCGCGGAAGAGGAGGTGATCTTTCTAACAATCGGCTGGCGGTTATTCCGTTATGCCGAACTTTTGCCCGGCTTACCTCTTGCGCAGGATAAGTCGGCGAGAATAAACGGCTTGACATCCGGACGTGAGCGGTGCTATGTATAAAGCAAAGTTGCGATCCCAACCAGGCAATGTATGGCAACAGCGCAATCGGCCGATGAAAATGTAATGTGATCGTGTTTTTGTTGACGATCGGATCTGTATGCTTAACATCTTGGAATGCTATGCGAAACAACCTCGCGAAAGGGGGGGCATGGTTCGAGTAGTCCCCTCTTTATTAAATGTTTCCTGGAAAAAGTGATGAAGTTGGTTTATGATAGTGGCAACCCGTTCGGGTAAATTCATTAAGATATTGCTCTTAGCAGGCATTATTCATTCAACGAGAGGAGGGAGAGATTTGAAAAGTAAAATATTTTCTTTTGTCGTCATGGCATTTATGCTGATGTCGGTAAATGTGGCAAATTCGTCCACCACACTGATGGAAATCGGGAGGAGTCCATTCTGTGTGCCGATTCAATCGGCGGATGATCTTCGCACGATGCTGAAGACCAGAGCGGCCGAAGTGGAAAAAGGTTTTTCCCTGGCTGGACGCAGCGATCTGTATAAGCCTTTTATGGATCAGGTCGGAACAGCCAAGATTGAAAAATTGGAATTTTCCAAGGGGGCACACTTCGAGTGGATGTTCTTCAAGAAAAAAGGAAAAGGCAAGATTCGCGTCGCCAAAGATGTGACCTGGGCAAATAATAAAACTTTCCCCGGTTACCAATTCGATATCGAGCACAACGGCACTCGCTCAACGTTTGTCGTACCGCTCGGCTGCGGTAATGTCGCGCTGATGGGAGAGAGCAAAATCCAGGAGGTCGTAAAGGCTCCGGTTGTCAAACCGAACCAGGCTCCGAAGTGCGGTATGACGGTTACTCCGGTCAAGGGATACTGCGGCGAAACCATCTCCGTTGATGCCCGCAATTCTTCCGATGCCGATGGCAGTATCGCCAAAATGAAGATCGCTGTGGTCGATGACCGCGGTCAGGTCGTCAGCGAGAAAGTGGTTGATGGCAAATCCCTGGTCGGCGAGATCGAAATGCCTTGCGGTAAAAACACCGTTAAGGTCACCGTAACCGACGACAAGGGTACCGATGCTACATCCGCTCAGTGTACCGTAGATGTTACGGGGATTAAGAGAGTACGCTTGGTCGGCGATGTCGGCTATTACCGGCAGTTTGATCCAGGCCATTATCTCTTTGGCCGTATCGGTGGAGAATACAGGTTCACCGAAGAGTGGTCGGTTCTCGGACTCGTCGGCGGTGCATGGCTCTTTGAAGGACGTGATGGCTCGAATGCATTCATGGCCGATGTGTTTGGTGAGTACAAATTCGGCTCCAGGTTTTTTATCGATCTGGGCGTCGGCGGCTGGATAACCGACGGTGACGACGATCTGGATGCCGAAAACAGCCAGCTCGATCTTATCGCCGGAGTTGGTGCTCGTGTCTTCGGTGAGCCGGAGGGCTTTAACGGATCCGTCTTCCTTGAAGTCCGGTCAGCGTTTGAAGAACTTGACGAGTTGTACGATTACGGTCGCTTCGGAGTAGGAGTTCGTTTCCGGTTCTAAGGTGATCGAAGGCCTGTTTTATCGGGCTGCTGCAACACCTGTAAAGCGGATATTCCGGCCATCTCAGCGTGGCACGGGATATCCGCTTTTTTATTATGGCGGAATTTTCTAAACTTTCATCATAAACCGGGGAGAATAGCATGGAAACAGGAATGAAAGGGGAGTGTGTCTATACCGTGCAGCAAAAGGATTTGGCAAGTGCTGTGGCGATCAGCACCGAAGATGATTTTCCCGAGGTGCTGGCCACCTCAAGAGTGATAGCCCTTATGGAACTTTCGGCCGCCCGGCTGATGAGGCCGCTGTTGCAGCCGGGCGAACTCTCCGTCGGGGTCGGTGTGGATATCAAGCATTTTGCGCCCACACCGGTGGGGGAGGAGGTCAGGTCGGTGGCGACATTTTCGGGGCAGGATGGCAAACTCTATCTTTTTGAGATTGAGGTCTTTGACCGAGCCGGAAAGGTGGCGAGCGGCAAACACACCAGGGCTATCGTTGCTACGGCCCGGTTGGTGGAGGGGGCTCAGACAAGGATGGAGAAAGCCGGAAAAGCATGACCGACCGAGTGATGGCATCCCCTTGAGAGTCAGGCAACGTTGAGAAACAGCGTATCGATTGGTTCTCTTTTCGTTGCGGCTCCTTAATACCGTTGCCCGATAAGGCGGGAAAAGCTCTGCCCGCTTTTGTCGGGCCGGCTTTATTGCCTCACCGGTTGGTTCCCCGCTTCCCTTTTTTCGCAACATCCAGCGAGCAGGGTCGCCCCGCTCAAGGCCGGGTGCGCATGCTGTTCCCGCATCGTCGTGAAAATGAAGATCAAGGCGTTTTTTTTTGTTGAAATATTTCTAATCCGCTGAACTCCCCAGATTCGCGAAGATTGCAAAAAATGATACCATATGTTGTAGTTTGGTGTTGAGCAAGCCATAAATGTGGGGTATAAACACCTTCATGCGCACAGTGTGTAGGCATTGCAAAGAGGTGTCGAAAGTGACCCTTTCAGGCGATGTATTGCGTGCTTTTTCTAGTTGCAGCAACTCCCGATTCCTAATCCCGATTGACGGGATAAATATCTTCACGAAAAATTTTTCGCAAAAACATGCTGATAATTTTTCTAAGTGAACTACTATTTTTCCATTTGAATGAGGTCCTGCATGACACCTGATTTAACCAAACAGGTATTGACGACTACCGCGGAAACAGTACTGGCAAGAAGGTACTATCTCAAGGATGCCGAAGGCAAGGTTACCGAGACCTGGGAGGCATTGGCCCATCGGGTGGCGAACGCGGTGGCGGATGTTGATAAAGAGCGAAAAAATTATAAGCAGCTTCGGGACGATTTCTTCAATATAATTTATCGCCTCGATTTTTTGCCGAATTCACCCTGTTTGATGAACGCCGGAACGGATCTGGGGCAGCTTTCGGCCTGCTTCGTCCTGCCGGTCGAAGATTCAATGGATGGTATTTTCTCCGCCATTCGCAACGGGGCGCTGGTTCATAAAACCGGTGGTGGTACCGGCTATTCTTTTTCCCGTCTGCGCTCGAAAAACGCCTCGGTGCGATCTACGCAGGGCGTTGCCTCGGGACCGTTGTCCTTTGCCGCGGTCTTTGACGCTGCTACCGAGACCATTAAACAGGGTGGCAAGAGACGGGGTGCCAATATGGGCGTTCTCCGCATCGACCATCCGGATATCATGGATTTTATCACCGCCAAAGAGGACCAGAACCGGTTCAATAATTTCAATTTCAGCGTGGCTGTCACCGATGTGTTCATGCAGGCAGTGGAGGACGGCAACGAGTTTGAGCTGATTGAGCCGTCAACCAGGCAGGTTGTCAAGCGGTTGGATGCCAGAAAGGTTTTTGACAAGATTGTTGACTTGGCCTGGCATAATGGTGAACCGGGCGTGTTGTTTATCGATGTTGCCAACCGGGATAATATGACCCCTCAACTGGGGGATTTTGAGGCCACCAATCCTTGCGGCGAGCAATGGCTGCTGCCCTATGAAAGCTGCAATCTCGGATCGGTCAACCTTGCCAATTTTGTCAATAAAGGAAAAGTTGACTACGACAGGTTGAAGAAAGTGGTGCGAACTGCCGCGGTATTCCTCGACAATGTCATCGACTGCAACCGGTTTCCCATTCCCGAAATTGCCGAGATGACTCTGAAAACAAGAAAGATAGGTATGGGAATCATGGGCTTGCATGATATGCTGATCCAGGTGGAGACCCCATATGCCAGCGATGAAGGCAGGGCTCTGGCCGGGAAGGTGATGCGTTTCATCAGAGATACGGTCGAGGAACGGTCCATTGAAGTGGCTGAGGAGAAGGGGCCTTTTCCCGCCTATGACCCGGCGGTAAATACCTATCCTCCGCGGCGCAATGCCGCTCTGACTTCTATCCAGCCGACCGGCACCGTGTCGATGATCGCCGACTGCGCTTCCGGCTGTGAGCCTTATTTCTCCATCGTCATGGTAAAGCATGTCATGGATGGCGACCGGCTCATTATGGTGAACAGATATTTCGAGAGAGTGGCGCGGGAAGAGGGATTCTATTCGGATGACCTGATGAGCAAGGTGGCGGACAGCGGCACGGTCATCGGCCACGACGAGATTCCCGGGCGTTGGCAGGAGATCTTTCGTACCGCTCAGGATATCAGGCCCGAGGATCATATTAAAATGCAGGGCTGCCTGCAGCGCAGCGGCGTCGACAGTTCGATTTCCAAGACCATCAATCTGCCGGCGAATGCTTCCAGGGAAGAGGTGAAGCTCTCCTATATTAGCGGCTATAAGCTGGGCTGCAAGGGGCTCACCGTATACCGGGACGGTTCCCGCGACAACCAGGTGCTGAATACAACGGAGAACTCCGCCAAGGAAAAGACCGCCATGGTCTCTGAGCGGGGACCGGTCAAGCAGAACCTCCCGGATACCCTGAATGCCAAGCGTTACCGGGTCAAGGATCAATATCAGAAATCGGTGTATATAATTGTCTGCTTTGACGAAAATGAAAAGCCGATGGAGGTTTTTGCCAAATTTCCCTTTGATAACCGGGTTGACCTGAAAGACAAGTCGACAATGTGGACGACCACCTGTCGTCTGGTGTCCCTTGCCCTGCGCTTCAATGTGCCGATGGATGAAATCATCAAACAGCTTGACAGGTCAAGCGGCCATATGCTAGACCTGCCGGCGCAACTCAGCAAGCTCTTCAAGTCCTTCCTGGCCGGGACTCAGAAAGGTTTTTCCTCAATATGTCCAGAGTGTTCGGGGATGCTGCGCTTCGAAGAGGGATGTGAAACCTGCTACGATTGCGGCTACAGCAAGTGTTCGTAACAACAACTGTAAAGAATGAACAGAGGTGCGATAGATGACAAAGATCGGCAGAAACGAGAAATGTCCTTGTCGAAGCGGTAAAAAATATAAGCATTGCTGTGCATTGAAGGACCAGCAGACCAGTCGGCAGCCATCGCCGCAACAGGCCCTGAGGTTGACCTTGACCAGCGGGGTGAAAGAAATCCAGGCCGACGCCGAGAACAAGAAAGCGGTCTGCCGGGAATTGGGTGTCTTTTTCTTTTATTCGACCGCCAAAGGGGATGGCTGGGTTCTGGAAATGACCGACTGCGATTGTGTGCAGGTGGCAAGAGACGGAGTCGCTCTCGAGGTCCCCATTGATGAGAATCCCGAGACGATCGAGATCAACTGGAGTCATATGTTCGCCGTGCAGAACAAACAGCTGCACATTACCGCCTATGCCGACAAGAGGAGCGAGGTCCTGGCCGATGCGCCATGCCGGGAATTGAGTGCCGCCATGCGCCGCATCCGCAAGAGATTTTCCAGCGATCAGTTGCAGAAGGTCCATCTGCCGACGCCTGACCAATCCGCCCCTGCATGACCCGGCGACTCGTTGCGCCATTACGGATGGTTCCCATGACCCTGATCATGGGAGCCATCTTTATTCTTTCCCATCAACCGGGCGACAGTCTGGACCTCCCTCCTTTGCCGGGTATCGACAAACTGGCCCACTTCATGATTTACGGCATGCTGGCGGCGGCAACGCTTTTTGCTTTCAGTGCGCCCTGGAAGAAAAGCAATTGTGGGCGGGTCGTTTTCATCACGACGGCCTTTTGTCTCCTGTACGGCGTCTCCGATGAAATCCATCAATCCTTCGTACCCGGAAGATTTCCCAGCAGTTTCGATATCCTGGCAGATTGCTGCGGAGCCGTGCTGGTCTGTCTGCTTTGGCTTCGATGCAGAGCAGAGAAGAGCGCGCGATAGGGGATGATTTCCCCAGGGCTCCGCCATAATTGACCTTTCCGTCGATCCGCCTGCCGAGAGGGGATCGTTGCTGTACTCGATCGGGGTGTCGTCCGGCAGGGTTACCTGCTGCGGTTTGTCGCAACGCGACAGAAAAACTGATATTCCAAGACCTGATATTCCAAGACCCGCGCTTCTTCTTGCTGCAAAAGATTTTGGCGACCTTGATTCAATACCAGTAATTGGATTCAGCGTAAACCAATTGCGAAAGGCGTGCCGAGAGGGTATTTTAACTGCATGGAATCGGCAGGTACTTCGGATAAAAGAGTTTTTTGGAGAAGCCCGAAGAAAGCGATATTGCTTATCCCATCACCATCACCTCACACACTGCCGGTTGGTGGCAAAATGAACCCGGCATTTTGGTCGATAAAGGAGCATGCAATGAAAATAATCCTGGCAACTCTTATGATTTTAACCGTAGTTGCTTCGACCACGGCCTTTGCCGCCTTTGCCGGGCCCCGCGACGATCAATGGCAGAAAGTGCAGGATGCCATCAACAAGGGATTACCACAAACCGCTATCAAGGAGATAGAGCTCATCCTCGGCAAGGCCATGAAGGACAAAAGCTACGGGGAGGCCATCAAAGCCATCGGCATGAAGATCGCTCTCGAAGGCAATATCCAAGGGAACAAGCCTGAAGAAAAAATCTCGCGCATGCAGGCGGAAATCGCCAAGGCACCCGAGGAGATGAAGCCGATGATGGAAGCCATCCTCGCCAACTGGTATTGGCAGTATTTCCAGAACAACCGCTGGCGGTTCGTAGAGCGGACGCAAAGCACCGAACAGCCGGGCACGGATTTCACCACCTGGGATTTGCCGCGCATCCTCTCGGCAATCGACAAGCAGTTTACCAAGGCACTCTCTTCCGACAAAACACTCAAATTAACCCCCGTCTCTGTCTATAGCGACCTGCTGGACAATGGCACCGCGCCTGACAACTACCGCCCGACACTGTTTGATTTCCTGGCGCACAACGCGCTGACATTCTACAGCGCGGCGGAGCAGGGCGGAGCCAAAGCCGAAGACGAGTTTGTCCTTCTAGCCGATAGCCCGATCTTCGGGACGGTTGGCGAATTTCTAAAATGGGAGCCGCAACCCGCCGACTCCGAATCGCCAACGCTGAAGGCGATCCGCCTCTACCAAAACCTCATTTTATTCCACAAAGACGATACGGACAAAACTGCCTTCATTGACGCCGATCTGTGGCGGTTGAACTTCGGCTACAACCGGGCAGTTGGCGACGACAAGAACGAACGCTACAAAGCGGCGCTGAAAAGATTCTCGGACGAGTGGGGCGGCCATGAGGTTTCCGCCCGCGCTCTGGCCTACCGGGCACAAGTGCTGCAAGAGGAGCAGGAGTTCGTTGCAGCACGGAAGCTGGCGCAAGTCGGACTGAACGCATTCCCCAAGAGCGACGGAAGTGTGTTGTGTTTCAACATCATCAGGGCGATTGAGGCCAAGTCTGCAACCATCCAGACCGAGCGGGTATGGAATGACCCGCTGCCGGCTATCACCGTTACCTACCGCAACGTAACGAAAGTATTCTTTCGCGCCGTACCCTATGACTTCGAGGCGGTCATCACATCTCGCCGCTGGAACCTGTACTCCGGCTTCGACGACGCACAGCGGAAAGAATTGCTGAGCAGGAAACCAGGCCTTGAATGGAGCGCCGAGCTTCCCGCTCCCGCCGATTTTACGGAGCATGTGGAAAAATTGACAGCTCCGAAAGACTTAAAGCCCGGCTTCTATTTCATCGTATCGAGCCACGAGGCGTCGTTCGACGGAAACAACCACCCGGTGTCCGTAGCGCCGCTCTGGGTGAGCGATCTTGCCTTGGTGATGCGCCAACGCCCGTACGAAGGCCCGATGGAAGGTTTCGTGCTCAAGGCGCTCACGGGAGAACCGGTTGCGGGTGCAAACGTTCGCGCCTGGGCGCGTGACCGCGAAGGCCGGTTTATACCGGGAGAACGGGCAAAGACGGACGAGAACGGTCTTTTCAGGTTCGCACGCGCCACCGACCATCGCGCAAGCGTCTTTCTCGTGGAAGCCGGCGGACATCAAATCTCGACCGCCAATGAATTTTCCTGGGGCGGACGCTCTTCGCCCGAAAGCAAGGGCGATCAGACCGTCTTTTTTACCGATCGCTCACTCTACCGGCCCGGTCAGACCATTCATTACAAAGGCATCTGCATCCGCTTCGATCAGACCAAGGCCAACTATGAAACAATCTCCGGCCAGACGGTGACTGTCATCTTCACCGACCCGAACAACAAGGAGATCGAGAAGCGCACCCACAAATGCAACGATTACGGCGCGTTCGATGGCGTATTCACCGCGCCGCGCGATCGAGTCACGGGACGCATGACCATCAGCGCGAAAGGGCCGAATGGCAGCACCCAAATCAGCGTCGAGGAATACAAACGACCGAAATTCCAAGTAGAACTCGCCGAGCCGAAAGAGGCGGCAAAGCTGAGTGGCGAAGTAGTCCTGACAGGCAAGGCCACCGCATACACGGGTGCTGCCATCGGCGGGGCGAAAGTCACATGGCGGGTTATGCGGCAGGTGCAGTTCCCCCCGTGGTGCTGGTGGGGCTCCCGGTATTTCGGTGGAGTACATTCACAGGACCAAGCCATCGCCCACGGCAGCGCTGTCACGGAAACGGACGGCTCTTTCACCGTCAAATTCACTGCTCTGCCCGATCTTTCCATCTCCGAGAAGGACGAACCGATTTTCCAATACACCCTTTACGCCGACGTGACCGATACGACCGGCGAGACACGTACCGGTCAGAAAGGCTTGCGGCTGGCCTACACCGCGCTCTCGGCGACTCTCGGCGTGAGCGAATGGCAGACGACAGAGAAACCGGTTGAGGTAAGCGTTAGAACCGCGACCCACGACGGCGTGGGACAAGCGGCAGAAGGCACGGTGAAGGTTTACCGGTTGCAGCAGCCGGATAAGGTCCAGCGGCCGGACCTTACGGGAGACCATCCATATGGCCACTACGGCCGAGGTGTGCATCCTAAACCGAAATCCGACCCGTCGAATCCGAACTCGTGGGAACTTGGCGAAGTCGTGAGCGAGAAAACGTTCAAGACCGACGAAAAAGGCAACGGCAATCTTGACATACCGCTGAAGGTCGGCATCTATCGGGCCATGCTTGAGACCAAAGACCGCTTCGGCAAAACCGTCACCGCCCGACAGAACATCCAGGTTGTTGACCCGAAGGCAAGGCAATACACCATCAAGCTCCCCAGCCATTTTTCCGCGCCGAAATGGTCGCTTGAGCCGGGCGAATCGTTTTTCGCGCTCTGGGGCACGGGCTACGACAAGGGGCGCGCCTTTGTGGAGGTGGAGTGCCGGGGCAAACTGCTGCGCGCCTGGTGGACGGCTGCCGGCTGCACTCAGGAAGCCATTGAGCAGGCGGTGACCGAAGAGATGCGCGGCGGGTTCACCGTGCGCATCACCTACGTCCGCGAGAACCGGGCCTATCTGGAGAACCGGGTCGTGGATGTGCCGTGGTCGAACAAACAGCTCACGGTCACCTGGGAGCATTTCACCTCCAAACTCGGCCCCGGCCAGAAGGAAACGTGGACGGCTGTTGTGACTGGCCCCGACGCGAAGAAGAGCGCCGCTGAAATGGTAGCGGGGCTTTACGACGCGTCGCTCGATCAATATTTACCACACACCTGGAGTCAGCAATTCGGCATCTTCCGGCGGGAAGTCCAGCACGTGTATCCGCAGTTCCAGAATGCCGGGCTCCCCTTCCAGCAGATCTTCGGTTCATGGCCGAGCGGGGCGCGGGGATACGACTGGCGGTATCGCACCTTCCCTCAGGAAATCGTTGCCAATCCCATGGGATATGGGTTCTACCGTGGAAAAGGATTGGGCGGCGCACTTCCTGCTCCGGCGATGTCTCCCGTGGAGTCTCTCGACAGCGCACCCCTCAGCGGGACAATGCAGGCGATGCCAAAAGCTGCAAAAGAAGCCGAGAGAAAAGCTGAGGCCGACAACGGTTCCGCGGGTGAACCCGCCGCGCCACCCCCCGGTCCCGATCTGAGCAAGGTCACCGCCCGTAAGAACTTAAACGAGACAGCCTTTTTCTTCCCGCATCTGCTTTCGGGCGAGGACGGCCGGGTGAAGATGGAATTCACCATGCCCGAGGCGTTGACCGAATGGAAATTCGTAGGCTTTGCGCACGACAGGAATTTGCGCAGCGGTTTCATCACCGATAAAACCGTCACCGCCAAGGACCTCATGGTCGAGCCAAGCCCGCCGCGTTTCGTGCGTGAAGGGGACGGGATCGAGGTAACGGTGAAGGTCTCAAACCAAAGCACCGAACGGCAAAAGGGCAGGGTGAAGCTGACGTTTGCCGACGCCCGCACGCTTCAACCTATGGATGAGGCTCTTGGCAACAAGGCCCTCTTGGATGACAGCATCGATGAAAAAGGGCGGTTGACCGCGGGGGAGAAAAGCGGCGGGATCGAACGGGACTTCGATGTCCCGCCCAAGGAATCCCGGACCTATTCGTGGGGCATCGCCATTCCCGATGGCATGGAATTTCTCACCTACAAAGCCGTCGCCGCGACGGAGCAGTTGGCCGACGGAGAAGAAGGCAATCTCCCCGTGTTGAGCCGGCGCATTCTCGTCACCGAATCCCTGCCGATGCCGATTCGCGGCAGGCAGACCAAAAAATTCGAGTTCACCAAGCTTATCGAATCGGGCAAATCGACGACCCTGCGCCATGAAAATGCAGCGGTTCAGGTGGTGTCGCAGCCCGCCTGGTATGCGGTGATGGCATTGCCTTACCTGATGGAATATCCGTATGAGTGCAGCGAACAGGTGTTCAATCGCCTTTACGCCAACGCGCTTGCCCGCCACATTGGCAACAGTGACCCGAAAATCCGCCGCATTTTTGACCTGTGGAAGGGGACACCGGCCCTCGATTCACCGCTGGAGAAAAATCAAGAACTCAAGATGGTGATGCTGGAAGAAACGCCGTGGTATCGGCAGGCGATGAAGGAGAGCCAGGCACGGCGCAACGTCGGTGTTTTGTTCGATGCGAATCGGCTGGATGACGAAATGGGGCGCGGCCTGAAAAAGCTCACCGAGATGCAGCTCATCGATGGTCGATGGCCGTGGTTTCCCGGCGGGCCGCCGAGCGATTACATCACACTCTATATCGTAACGGGATTCGGGCGGCTGCACCATCTGGGCGTGGATATCGATGTATCGGCCGCGAAGAAATCACTGACCGCGCTCGACGCCTGGATGGATCGGCAATACCGCCGCATTATCGATAAGGAGAAATATGTGCCGGGGGCGACGGACGTACTGTACCTGTATGGGCGAAGTTTCTTCCTCAGGGATCAGGCGGTTGATGGCAACCACAAGGAAGCGGTAGACTTCTTCCTGCGCCAGGCGCGAAAATTCTGGCTGAAGATGAATGCCCGGCAGTCACAGGCCCATGTGGCAATTGCCCTGAAGCGTTTCAGCGCGAGCGACACGTTCGCCCTGAAGGACGACACCACCGCAACCGATATCATGAAATCCATGAAGGAACGCAGCGTCTCGGATGAAGAACTCGGCATGTTCTGGCGTGAGCTGGAATTGGGCTGGTGGTGGTTCCATGCGCCGATTGAGACGCAGGCGATGATGATCGAGGCGTTCGATGAGGTGACGGGCGATCGGCAGGCCGCCCTGGATTGCCAGGTCTGGCTCTTGAAACAGAAACAGACCCAGAATTGGAAAACGACAAAAGCGACCGCCGACGCCATTTACGCCATCCTGCTGCACGGCACAAAGAAGCTGGCAAGCGACGCACTGGTGGAAGTTACAGTCGGAGGTGAGACCGTCAAACCCGAGAACGTCGAGGCGGGTACGGGTTTTTACGAGAAGAAATTCGTGCACGGTGAAATCAAGCCCGATTTGGGGCACATCACTTTGAAGAAGGTGGATGAGGGCGTCAGCTGGGGAAGTTTTCACTGGCAATATCTGGAGGATATGACGAAGGTGACGCCCTATGAAGGCACACCCCTCAAGTTGAAAAAGACGCTCTTCAGCAAAGACACCACGAAGAAGGGGCAGATACTGAAACCCGTGACCGGGCCGCTCGCGGTGGGCGATGAGCTGGTGGTGCGCGTTGAACTGCGCGCGGATCGAGACATGGAATACATCCACCTCAAAGACCAGCGGGGAAGCGGGACGGAACCCGTGAACGTGTTGAGCGGGTACAAATATCAAGACGGCCTGGCATATTACGAAAGTACCCGCGACACGGCAAGCCACTTCTTTATCGATTATCTCCCGAAAGGCACCTATGTGTTTGAATATTCAACACGTGTCCAACTCAAAGGCAGGTATCAAACCGGCATCGCCGCCATCCAGTGCATGTATGCCCCTGAATTCAACAGTCACTCGGAAAGTTACACATTGGAAGT